>JBCDLN010000146.1:0-9918 GCA_038745295.1 Pseudomonadota bacterium
GCCAAAGCGCGGCACAGGCAGAGCGCGCCAAAAGCAGAGCGCGCCACGCCCGATCGTCTCTAATAGCGCTGGCGAACGTACGCGCCCGGTGCATCTTCGAGCGCATTGAAATGGGTACCGCCCGGAGTGCGCGCCGGCACCCGCTCACCGGAACGATGGGACAGCAGCCATTCGTCCCACACCGGCCACCATGAACCAGGTGTCTCCGTCGCGCTCGCCACCCAATCCTCCAGCGAACCGGCCGCGTTGCCGCCGGTCCACACCTGATACTTCTTCTTCGCCGGCGGATTGACGATCCCTGCAATGTGGCCAGAGCCGCTCAACACGTACGTCGCCTCGCCGCCCAGCATCTTGTTCCCGCGATACACCGATGCTGGCGGCGCGATGTGGTCTTCCCGCGTTGCCACATTAAACACAGGCACCTTAATGTCTTTGGGCGACAACGCGATGCCTTCCACCGTCAGCTCACCTTTGGCGAAGGCGTTGTTCAGGTAAAAGTTGCGCAAGTAGAAGGCGTGGTTGGCTGCAGGCATCCGCGTGGAATCAGAGTTCCAATGGAGAAGGTCGAACGGAAACGGCTCTTTGCCGCGGATATAATTGTTCACCACGTACGGCCAGATGAGGTCGTTGGCCCGCAGCATGTTGAACGCACTCGCCATGGCCGCGCCGTCCAAATAGCCCTTGGAGCGCATTTTCCGCTCCAAAGCGGCCAGCTGGTCGTTGTCGACAAAGAGTTTCAGGTCCCCGGCTTGGGTAAAATCAATCTGGGTGGTGAGGAGGGTGGCTGTGTTGATCCTCTTGTCGCCCGTGCGCTCCATGTAGGCGAGTGTCATCGCCAACAGCGTCCCGCCCACGCAGTAGCCGACAATATCGAGGGTTTCGCACTCGGCCGACTTCAGAGCGGTCTCCACCGAATAAAGCACGCCCTCATGCATATAATTGGTGAAGTCTTTTTGGGCGTGCGCTTCGTTGGGGTTGACCCAAGAGCACACAAAAACCGTGTGGCCCTGTCCCACAAGCCACTTGATCAATGACTTTTCGGGGTTGAGATCCAGGATGTAGAACTTGTTGATCCACGGCGGAATGATGAGGATCGGCTCCTTCGCCACATCCTTTGTGGCGCCATCATATTGGATCACCTGGCAGACCGCGTTTTGCGCAATCACTTTGCCGGGGGTGAGCGCCATGTTCTTGCCCACCGCAAACTTGGTGGGGTCGGTCTGGCGGACCTTCAGCTGGCCATGGCCCCGGGCCACATCTTCAGCCAGCATCTTCATACCGCTGGCAAGGTTTTCGCCCGACCGCGAGGCGGTTTCGCGCAAAAGCTCAGGGTTCGTAAAGATGAAGTTCGACGGGGAGAGTGCCGCAGACAGCTGCTTGACGTAGAACGCAGCCTTGCGCCGTGTGTGCTCGTCCAGGTCGTCCGTCTCTTCCACCAAGCGCTCCGCCCAGCGCGTGGTAATGAGGTAGGCCTGCTTTAGAAAATCGAAGAATTGGAGGGTTGACCAATCCTCATCCTTAAAGCGCCGGTCGGACGGGTCGGGCGTAGCAACAGGGGGGACGTCTTCCCCAGCAAGGCGGCGCATTGTATGGGCGCAAAGGTCCATCCAATCGGCAGCCAAGCGGGCTTGCGCCTCAAAAGCGCGGCGGGGGTCAGCCATCCAATAGTGGCCCACGCGCGAAAGAGTGCGCGTCCACTCGGTGATCTCGTCGGTATAGTCGCCCTTGATCTCGCCCTCTTGCATAGGGCCCACATAGGCGGCGAGCGCGTCGTTCGCGTGGGCGAGCATTTTCGCCAAGTTTTCGGCAAACGCTTCCGGATTTTCGATGATGTAGTTTAAAATCGGGTCGCGCGGTGTGGTTGTTTCGCCACGCTCGTCACCTTTCGGCGGGGCTGCAGCAGCGTGACCGAGCGGCTTTTGTTTCTTTTGCGTCTCACTCATGGAACGATTTCCGTGTCGGTGTGCTGCGTATCATACGCCAGGCGATTTAATTTGCCGACGTTAGAAGTAGGGCAGGTGTCGCCAAAGTGGTTCGATTAAGGGGCATAATCGTACTTTTTGGCGTCATTTCGTTAACGGGCGCGCTCGGCGCTTGCCAGATGGACCCCTCTGCCGCGCTGATCCCTTTGCCAGAGCCCATGGCCACCATCTTGCCCGCCGATGCGCCCGAACGCCGGCCCGATGGTTTCGCCAACATTCTGGCCGACCCTGCCACAGTGCCCGGCCTGCCGCGAGACCCCCGAAGAGTGGCCGCAGATGAAGCGCAACTCGCTGCCGAAGGGCGTGCGACGGAGCGCACCGTGAGCGGCATCAACACCGCCAGCACCGCCTCGGTCCTTGCCGCGCGCGGGCGCACCCATGTGGCGGCTGCCCGGGCGGAAATCGAGCGCTCGGGCCGGCCCCAAAGCGGACTGCCGCCGCGGGACGCGCAACTGGGCACCACAGCACCCACCCCGCCGAGCCCACCGGTGGACCCCGGACGCCCCCTCAACCCCGATGATCCCTTGCCGCGCGCTGTCGGTGTGCCGCCTTTTCAAGGCAACGCCATTGCACAGCCAAGCCAAGCCAATTAAGCCGCCGCGTACTGTTGGAGCGACCCATGCAAAACTTCCATAAAATCCGCCGCCTGCCCCCCTACGTCTTTGAGGAAGTCAACCGGCTGAAGGCCGCCGCACGGGGCGACGGTGCCGACATTATCGACCTTGGCATGGGCAACCCGGATCTGCCGACCCCGCCCGCCATCGTCGACAAGCTGGTGGAAACGGTCGCCAAGCCCCGCACCCACCGCTACTCGGCCTCCAAAGGGATTGTGGGACTGCGCCGGGCACAGGCTGCGTATTATGAGCGCCGCTTCGGCGTTGCGCTCAACCCGGACACTGAGGTGGTGGCAACGCTGGGCTCGAAGGAGGGGTTCGCCAACATGGCCCAGGCGATCACCGCGCCCGGCGATGTGGTGCTCACCCCCAACCCGTCCTACCCCATTCACGCTTTCGGCTTTTTGATGGCTGGCGGGGCAACCCGCGGGCTTCCCGCTGAGCCTGGACCAGAACTCTTCCATGCGCTGGAAAAGGCGGTCCTCCACTCGGTGCCCAAGCCCATCGCGATGGTGATGTGCTACCCCTCGAACCCTGGCGCCCACGTGGCGGATCTAGAATTCTTCAAGGACGTCGTCGCGTTTGCGAAGAAGCACGACATCTTCGTCCTGTCAGATCTTGCCTACGCGGAAATCTATTTCGGCGACACGCCGCCCCCTTCCATCCTCCAAATCGAGGGTGCAAAGGACATTGCCGTGGAGTTCACCTCCATGTCCAAAACCTTCTCGATGCCCGGATGGCGCATCGGGTTTGCGGTGGGCAACGAGCGCCTGTGCGCCGCGCTCGCCAGGGTCAAAAGCTATCTCGATTATGGGGCGTTTACGCCTGTCCAAGTGGCAGCGGCCGCAGCGCTCAACGGCGGTGATGAGCCCATCATCGAGATCCGCCAAACCTATAAGCGCCGCCGCGATGCGCTCGTCGATTCCTTCGGCCGTGCCGGCTGGGCGGTGCCCTCGCCCGAGGCCTCTATGTTTGCCTGGGCGCCCATCCCAGAGCCCCTCGCGCACCTCGGAAGCCTGGAGTTTGCTAAGCAGCTTTTGGAGGAGGCCCACGTGGCGGTCGCCCCCGGCATCGGTTTTGGCGAGCACGGGGACAGCCATGTGCGCATTGCACTGGTGGAGAACGAGCAGCGCATCCGCCAAGCCTCGCGCAGCATCAAGCGTTTCCTCGACAGGCATCACAATGTGATGCCCCTGCGCGCGCGCGGCTGACGCCTTGTCGACCGTTCGTATCGGGATCGCGGGCCTTGGCACGGTGGGCGCCTCCGTGGTGCGGCTCATTGAGGCTGAGCCCACCCACGGCGGCTCAGGCCGCAACATTGAGGTGGTGGCGGTCTCCGCCCGCGATCGCACCAAGGATCGAGGCGTCTCCCTCGACGGCGCCACGTGGTACGACGAGCCGGTCGCCCTCGCGTCGAGCGACATTGACGTCTTTGTGGAGCTCATCGGCGGCGATGGTGCACCGGCGCTGACGGCGGTGGAAGCGGCCCTCAGCCGCGGCAAGGCGGTGGTGACCGCCAACAAAGCGCTCCTCGCAGCCCATGGGATGCGCCTCGCAGCGCTTTCAGAACAACACAACGCGCCGCTCCTCTTCGAAGCCGCCGTGGCGGGCGGCATTCCGGCCATCCGCGCAGTGCGCGACAGCCTCGCCGGGATCCCCATTTCCGCAGTCCTTGGCATCTTGAACGGCACCTGCAACTACATCCTCACCGAGATGGAGCGTGGCGGCCGCGCCTTTGACGATTGCCTCGCTGAAGCCCAGCGTCTGGGCTACGCCGAAGCTGACCCCACGTTCGATGTGGATGGGTTCGACACCGCCCATAAGCTCGCCATTTTGTCGTCCATCGCCTTCACCACCGAGATCGACGCTGGTGCGGTGTTGGTGGAGGGGATCCGCGCCATTGAACCCGCCGACCTCAACGCGGCGCGGGAGCTTGGCTTCCGCATCAAGCTCCTGGGGATTGCAACCCTCACCGACGAAGGGGTCGACCAACGCGTTCACCCCACCATGGTACCGCGGGGAAGCGCGCTGGCTGAAACCTCAGGCGTCACCAACGCGGTGTCCATCCGCGGGCCGGCCTTTGGCGAGTTGGTGCTGTCAGGGCCAGGGGCAGGCGGCGATGCCACGGCGTCGGCCGTCGTGTCTGACCTCACGGATCTCGCACGCGGCCTCGCGCCCCGACCGCTGGGGCGCCCTGCGGCAAGCCTTTCGCCGTTTCGCAAGGCAGCGGCTGCCGGTCACCACGGCGCGTTTTATGTGCGCCTTCCCATTGCCGACCGTGCCGGTGCCTTTGCAGGGCTTGCAACGCGCATGGCCGCTGAGGGCATTTCGCTGGAGCAAATCGTCCAGAAAACGCCGCACCGGCCTGACCATATGCCCCCGCTCAACGAGCAGACCGTGGTGCTTGTCACGTACCCCACAAGCGAAGCCGCGCTCGGCCGCGCCCTCAAAGCCATTGAAGAGGATGGGATTATTGTGCGCGCCCCCCACGTGATCCGCATCGCACAGACACTCTAGGGCGCGCAGCGTCTACTCCGCCGCCCGCAGTGTCCCGGCAAGAGCGGCACCAATCAAACTCAGCGGGATCAGCACCCAAAGTGCGGTCCCCAACGATGTGGCGTCCGCCAAGAAGCCAATGAAGGGCGGGGCCAGCAAAAACCCTGTGTAGCCAAGCGTGACGGCGGCGGCCATGGACGGGCCGGCCGGGCGGCCAGGGAGATTGCCGGCTGCCCGAAAGACCGACGGAAATACCCCCGCCACACCAAGGCCCACAGCGGCAAAGCCCACGATGTGAATGGGGCTTGGCAACGTCAGCGCAATGGTCATCCCCACCGCAGCAAGGAGAAGCCCGGCGCGCACTGCTCGGTCAGCGCCAATGCGCTCGCTCACCGTATCGCCCATCAGCCGTGAGAGCACCATGGCGCCGGCAAAGACCCCAAAGGCCGCCGACGTCTCCAAAGGCCCAGCCAGCCGCACCTCTTCCATATAAACGGCAACCCAATCGTAGATCGCCCCTTCCACCACGGCGCCGCAAAAGCAAATCATCCCAAAAAAGAGAAGCGGCCCTCGCGGAAGTGCGAAGGAGGGCTGGGCTGGCCCCCCTTGGTCCTGGTCTACTTGGTCCCGATCCGCTTGGACAGAGCGTGCCGCGTAACCAACGGCGATGGCTGCAAACACCCCCGCCACCAAGATGTGTGCCCCCGGCGAGATGGAGGCAGCCGCAAACGCCCCGGCCGGCAGTGTCCCAAACGCAAAGCCCAGACTGAACATTGCGTGGCAGAACGACATGATGCCCATCCCCACATGGCCTTCGGCAGTGTCTGCCTGCGCATTCATGGCCACATCCATGATGCCGTTGGCGGAGCCTGCAATGGCAAGCGCAATCGCCAGCGACAGGAGACCCGGCGCTGCCCCCGGCAGCCACATGGTGGCGCATAGGAAAAAGCCAGCCGCAACCGCCACCTTGCCACTGCCCATCCTCGCCACCAGCGCCCCGCCGACGGGCATTGCCAGCACCCCGCCAACCGCAAAGAACAGAAGCGCAAGACCAAGCTGGCTCTCACTCAACTGAAGCGCATCCTTCACCGACGGAATGCGCAAAAACCAGTTGGACAGCATGAACCCGTTGGCAAAGAAGATGATGGCTGAGGCCGACGCAGGCGCGGACCGACGGATCCTCGACACCCGCGCCCAAAACCCGATCGGAGCGGCACGCTCAGCGCCTTTCGAGGTTCCCCGCTGTGAGGGCCCTGCAGCACCAGTGGCCTGCGCGGAGGGGACATCAGGTTCCATAGGGCTCGCAACACCGGGTTGGGATGGTGAGCCGATATCACTGCACCGCCACCGACGGAAGGTCTTGAACCAGGGAGCGGTCGCCGCCTGGGGAGCACCCCCAAACCCGCAGCCTTAGCTTGCCCTCCCCAGCGGCATTCGCCACAAGAGCGCATACGGATTGCTAAGGAGATCGCCGCAATGCCCCAAGATCGAACGCCAAAGGGTGCGCTTGACCGGGTCCTGACAGTCGAGGTCATGCGCGTCACGGAGCGGGCTGCAGTGTCAGCCGCAAGGCTCCGCGGTCGTGGGGATGAGCGCGCCGCCGACCAGGCGGCTGTCGATGCCATGCGCCGCGAACTCAACCGCCTCGCCATCGAGGGCATCGTCGTCATCGGCGAGGGCGAGCGGGACGAAGCGCCCATGCTTTATATCGGCGAGGCTGTGGGCGCTGGCGGCCAGCGGGTGGATATCGCCCTTGATCCGCTGGAAGGCACCACGCTGTGCGCCAAGGATATGCCCAACTCGCTCGCTACGTTAGCGCTTGCCTCAGGCGGCGCGCTTCTCAATGCGCCGGACGTTTATATGGATAAGATCGCCATTGGCCCAGGCTATCCGGAAGGCTTGGTGGACCTTGACATGCCTGCGGGCGAAGCGGTGCGCCGGGTGGCTGACGCGAAGGGCGTCAAAGTCGGAGAGGTTACGGCCTGCATCTTGGACCGCCCCCGCCATGCCGACCTCATCAATCAGGTGCGCGCCACCGGCGCTGGCATTCGGCTCATCGGCGATGGCGACATTGCCGGCGTCATCCACACCACCGACCCCATCGAAACCGGGATCGACATTTATATGGGCTCAGGCGGCGCGCCGGAGGGTGTTCTGGCCGCAGCGGCGCTCCGATGCACAGGCGGACAAATGCAAGGCCGCCTCATCTTAAAGACCGACGAGCATAAATCCCGCGCCGAACGCATGGGGATTACCGACTTCACCAAAGTCTACACCCACGAGGAAATGGCCCGAGGCGATGTCTACTTTGCGGCCACAGGCGTCACCGATGGGAACATGCTCCAAGGGGTGCGCTTTTACCCCGGCTACATCACCACCGAGACTATTGTGATGCGCTCCTCAACCGGAACCGTGCGCACCATCAAAGCCAAACACGTCGACTACAGCAAATTTATCCTGGATTGATCTTTGGCCGCCGCCGGCCACCTCCTTGCCCTCTTGATGGGCAGGGCGAGGGTTGGCCGTCGCGCTCCACACTCTCGCCACGACAGCAGGTGCCGTCATCAAAACCGATGCGGCGCCTGGCGCGCTTCTGCGCACCACTTTCCTGTTCGCGACAACGACCTACGCCGAGATCAACGTGCAATTCGTGGTCGAAGGGCTATGAAACGATGCGTTCGTCTCCGTGCACCGCACCTACTCGCCGCTAGTGACGTGCAATGAGTGGGCGGCTCAGCGCCTTCGTGAGGCAGGTGTTGCGGTGGGCCGGTTCACGCCGTTTTCGCAAACCCTTTTGTTTTCCCTCAACGCTCACCAGGAAGGGGTGGAATAGCGGGCATCTTTACGATGCGCTAACCAAACGCCGCTCCGATTGCACCAGGATCCACCCGGACCTTTGCGAGGCGGTTGTGAGCGGATCATCGGACGATCATCTTTTTGGCGTGGCTCAGTCGGCGGTGGGCCGCTCGTGGGTGCGCAGGCTGACCGCCGCAGAGGAGCGCACCGCGATGGCGCTCGCCCAACGTAACACCCTGTCCGATGCGGCAGCGCGGGTGCTCGCAGGCCGTTCCGTCACCACCCAAAACGCCGACACAGAGATGGCCCCTACCATCCGCGCCCTGTTGCCGGACCCATCGACGCTCACGGATTGCGACCGCCTCGTCACCATCCTCGCGCAGGCCATTGCCAAAAAGCGCAGCATCGCCCTTTTTGCCGACTACGACGTGGACGGCGCCACCTCTGCCGCCGTGGTGGCAAGGGTTCTTTCCGGCTACGGCGCCAACGTGCGCGTCATGGTCCCGGACCGCATCACCGATGGCTACGGTCCCTCCATTGGGCTGATGGAAGAGCTGAAGCGCGAGGGGGCAGAGCTTGTCATCTGCCTCGATTGCGGGGCCGGCGCCATCGAGCCCATCACCGCGGCCAAGGAAAGCGGCCTGGACGTTTTGGTCATCGACCACCACCCTGTTGACGCCATCGCGCCGGCCGATGCGGTGGTGAACCCCAATCGGGCCGATGACCTCTCCGGACTTGGCGATTGTGCCGCCGTCGGCGTCGCCTTTGTGGTGATGGTCGGCCTTGTGCGCCACATGCGGCGGGAAGGCCTGAGCGCGGGCGGGCAGGCCGGCCACCCAGACTTGATGCACCTTCTGGACTGCGTGGCCCTCGGCACTGTGGCCGATGTCGTCCCCCTCACAGCGCTCAACCGCGCGTTTGTGCGGGGCGGCTTGGTGGCCTTTCGCAAGCGCCAAAATCGCGGCCTCGCAGCGCTCACAACCTCCGCAAGGATTGGTGGGCCCGTCGATGCGGGCCATTTGGGCTATGTGATCGGCCCGCGGATCAACGCCGGCGGCCGGATTGGTGAAGCGGGGTTGGGCGCCAAGCTCCTCATCACCCGCGACGAGGCTGAGGCTGAAACCATCGCCAGCCAGCTTGAAGAGCTGAACACCGAGCGCCGGAGCATCGAGGCGAGGGCGCTCGAAGAGGCAGTCGCCCTAGCGGACGAAACCGCCTCCCTCGTGGTGGTGTCGGGCGAGTGGCACCCGGGCGTCGTGGGTCTTGTGGCCTCCCGCCTCAAAGAGCGCCTGAGGCGACCCGCCCTTGCGATCGCCCTACAGGATGACAAAGGGGTGGGCTCGGGCCGTTCCATACCAGGGGTCGATTTGGGCGCGGCCATCCGAGCGGCGTGCGGCGAAGGACTGCTGGTGAAAGGGGGCGGCCACGCCATGGCCGCAGGTTTCACCGTCAGGCGCGATGGTCTCGAGGCCTTCAAGAGCTTCCTGACAGACCATCTTGCGGAAACCGTCACCATCGCCCGTGCCGCCGACCGCCTCAAGATTGACGCTGTGGTCGGCCTTGCCGCCCTTGATGAAACCCTCGCCTCAGCCCTCACCGATCTTGGCCCATGGGGTTCAGGCCGCCCCCGCCCGGTGTTCGGCCTCAGCGATGTGAAGCTTGAGGCGGTCTACCCCGTGGGGCAGGGCGACAGTCTGCGGCTCAGTTTGAGCGCGCCCTGCGGCACCCGCGCCTCGGCGATGGCGTTCCGAACAGGCGGGCCGCTGGGGGCGATGCTCAAGGCCTCGGTCGGCACCAATGTGCACCTGGCGGTCGAGCTATCCTACGGCGTCTTTCGCGGCATCGCCCGGCCTGAAATTACCGTCATTGATGTGGCGTCGCCATCGGCGGCACTGCGACGCGCCGCCTAACACGCGACCACACCCCATCCCGCCCGTCATGGCGCGCTAAGACGCAAACGCCCGGCAGCCGTGCCCTCCAGCACAGCTTCGGAACGGCATCCAGAATACCCATTTGTCTGCTTTTTTGCC
>JBCDLN010000147.1:0-9885 GCA_038745295.1 Pseudomonadota bacterium
CACTATCCTGGCCGCCCTTCCGGGACCGACCTCAACAATCCAGATTTTGCTGCATGGGCCCGGGCCTACGGCGCCCACGGCGAAACGGTGACGCAAGACAAAGATTTTCCAGCCGCCTTTGAGCGCGCGCGCAAGGCAAACGCCCCTGCGATCCTTGACCTGAAGATCGACCCGCATGCGATTTCGCCGCGGACGAAGGCGTAACACCTTGTAGGGGAGGGCGCCGCCTCCTGCTTCATGGGCGCAACAGATCTAAAAGGGCCTTTGAACAACAGGCGTTTGTGCCAAAAAATCTCACTCGCGATCAAACCAACCAGCGTGCATGATGGTGCCCCTATGGGTCCAGCCGCCATTCTCGCGCCACTCCAAGGCGCACTCATCCTAACCCTTACCGTGCTTGTAGCCCTCGACGAGTGGACCGGCTGGGCTGCGATTGCGCCCCTGAAGCACACGGTGTTCGTGGTGTTAATGGTGCTACTGGTGCCGATCGTTCCGCGGGCGCGCCTTGCGTTTGTGGCTTTGGCGCTCGCCATCGTGGCCAGCTTGCCATTCATTGAGGCAGACTGGGCGCGGACGATTTCAGCCGGGATTGATACGGCAGCCTTTGTCGGGGCGTTCTTCACCGCCCTCACGTGTCTGCATACCGTTGCGATCCAATCCCCGTCCATCAAGCGCGCTGGCGCATTTCTGGCGGCCCAGCGGCCAGGCCGGCGCTATCTGGCGCTGACTGTTGGCAGCCAAGGTTTCACCCTGCTTCTCAACTATGGCGCGCTCCAGGTGCTGGGCTCGCTGGCTCTTGCCAACGCCCACAAGGAGCCTGACCAACGCATAAGGGCCATCCGAATCCGCAGGATGTTGTTGGCCATTAACCGCGGCGTCGTGTCCACGCTGCCTTGGTCTCCCACATCGTTTGCCATTGCCATTTGCACCACAGTGGTTCCCTCGGTGACCTGGTCTGATGTCGTGGGGCCTTCGCTGGTTACAGCGTTCATCACCGCAGGGGTCGGCCTTGCTCTCGATACGCTTTTCAAACCCAAGGTGCAGCAGCCGTCCGGAGCGCGACCGGTGGCAGAAGGGAACTGGGTCGTTTTGGCGCCTCTGGGGCTCCTCCTGTTGTTGTTGGTAGTGGGTGTTGCAAGCCTTTATGGGCTGACGAATGTCGGCGTTTCCGGCCTGGTCATGGTGATTGTACCGCTCATCGGATTGGGCTGGATGGTCGTTCAAACCACCACATCGCCTGCAACAGGAACCATGGGAAGCCGGCTATCTGGGTATGTGTCAAAAGAATTGCCCTCCTACAGCAGCGAACTGGTGCTGTTGTGCATGGCAGGCTTCATCGGCACGGCAGGGTCTGCTGTTCTGGAACCGCTCGTCGGGATGCTTGAGGTTGATCTTGGCACCTTGCCAACAAGCGTTCTTCTGGTGGCCTTCGTGTGGCTCATCCCCCTTGCCGGACAGTTTGGGATGAACCCCATCTTGGTGGTGACCTTGATTGCGCCGCTCATCCCCTCTGCTGCGCAACTTGGCGTCCAACCTGAAGCCATTGTGCTTGCCATGACAGCAGGGTGGGCTCTCAGCGGCGCCACTTCACCCTTTACCGCAACCACGCTTTTGGTGGCGCGCCTTGGTGGTGTGACGGCGCGCACGGTCGGGCTGCGATGGAACGGCGTCTACACGCTGCTGTGCGCGTCTTTGCTGTCGGCTTGGGTGCTGGTTTTCGCCTTCGCTCTATGATGCAAGTGAGGGGGCCGGTGCTGAGGACTTCGCGCGCGAGCGTCCTCGCGGGTGATGCCCAGCAAGTGGCGCGCAATTGGCCAGCATCGCGGCAAATATAGGCGACGTGCACAATCATCTGTCTTCTTCGGCAGCTGTCACGTTTTTTGCTCTTCGAATTGGAAGCAGTCCAACCGTGTTTGCGGCTAGGGGCGCATGACTGGCTGGTGCTCACGATCACGCGCCGCCGCGACCAAGACGAGGAGGCAGTAAGATGTTGAACCATATTCGCCGGACCGCAGGTCTGGTGGGGGCTTTAGGCGTTGCCACATGCATCCTGGCAACGAGCGCCTCTGCTCAAGGAACGCTGCGTGTGGGCATGACCGCCAATGATGTGCCGCTCACCTGGGGCCAGCCCGACAATGGGTTTGAAGGTTTCCGCTTCGTTGGCCTCCAGCTTTATGACGCGCTCATCAATTGGGATCTGACCTCTTCCGAAAAGGCCAGCGGTCTTATTCCCGGCCTTGCGGAAAGCTGGTCGGTCAACGACGATGACCCCACAAAGTGGACCTTCAAGTTGCGCGAGGGTGTCACATTCCACGACGGTTCGCCATTCAACGCCGATGCCGTCATTTGGAACATGGACAAGCTCTTTGATGAAGAGAGCCCCCAGTATTCAGCCCGCCAGGCGAGCTTGGTGAACTTCCGGATGCCGGGTTTTAAAGCTGTTCGCAAGATCGATGACTTCACGGTCGAGTTTGAAACCGAGACGCCGGACAGCTTCTTCCCGTTCCAGATCTGCTATTTTTTGATGGCGTCTCCGGCGCAGTTCGAAGCTGTTGGTGGCGACTGGAATGCGTTTGCCGCAGCACCTTCCGGCACGGGGCCGTTTAAGATGGTGTCGTCCACTGCCCGTGAGCGCGCTGAGATGGAGCCGTTCAAAGAGCACTGGGACCCTGCCCGTGTGCCAAAGCTCGACAAGCTCGTCCTGGTACCGCTGCCCGATCCCACCGCGCGCACCGCCGCCCTATTGTCCGGACAGGTGGACTGGATTGAAGCACCGGCGCCGGATGCCATTCCGCGCATCAAGTCTGATGGCTTTGAGGTTGTCTCCAACATCTATCCCCATGTCTGGCCATGGCATTTTAGCCGGTTGCCCGATTCCCCATGGAACGATGAGCGCATTCGCAAAGCGGCCAACCTTGCCGTGGACCGCGCAGGTATTGTTCAGCTCTTGGGCGGATATGCCGTGCCTGCGACTGGCCACGTCACCCCTCAAAGTCCTTGGTTTGGCTCGCCAAGCTTCGAACTCAAGACCGATGTGGAGGCAGCGAAGAAGCTTATGGCGGAAGCCGGCTACGGGCCAGACAATCCGGTGACAGTCAAAATGGCGATTTCCGCGTCCGGGTCCGGGCAGATGCTGCCGCTTCAGATGAATGAGTATATTCAGCAAAACCTTGCCGACGTTGGCATCAACGTCGACTTTATGGTGGTGGAATGGCAGGCCCTTCTTGATATTTGGCGGGCTGGCGCAAAATCGGCCCAGGCAGACGGCGCGCAGGGCATCAATGTGTCGTACACAACGCAAGATCCCTACTCCACCTTCACGCGGTTCCTGCGCTCTGATCTTGCCGCGCCAAACGGGGTCAACTACGGCTACTTCAACGAGCCTGCCTACGATGACCTTCTCAACAAAGCACAGCTCAGCTTCGATGCTGCTGAGCGCGACAAGATCCTGGCTGAAGTTCATACGAAGGAAGTGGACGAAGCGCAGTTCTTGTGGGTAGTGCATGACGTGGCGCCGCGCGCGTTGGCACCCAACGTGAAAGGTTTTGTCCCAGCCCAAAACTGGTTCCAAAGCCTTTCGACAGTCACCGTCGAGTAAGTGATCAAGACCCCAGGAGTGCCCCCTTGCGAGGGGTGACGCTCCTGGGCAAGTCTATGGCACCGTGGAGGGCGCAATGCTTGCCTACATCTTAAGGCGCATCCTCTATGTGATCCCCATCTCGCTGGGGGTGACGGTGCTGGCGTTCGCGCTGGTGCACATTGCGCCGGGTGACCCACTTAACGCGGTGGTGGGTGCGGATGCCCCTGCCGAGGTGGTGGAAAAACTCAAGAAAGACTATGGGTTTGACCAGCCACTGCCGCTCCAATATGCGCGCTGGCTGGGCCGTGCCCTTACGGGCGATTTGGGGCTTTCGGTGGTGAATAATCAGCCGGTTGCTGAGACCCTTGCCCGGGCGGTCCCCAACACGCTGCTTCTGGCCGCAACAGCCACCCTTATTGGTTTCATTGTGGGTGCGCTGCTGGGCGGTTTGGCAGGCTATTACCAAGGCACACCCATCGACAAAATGGCGACGGGCTTTGGCGTGGCTGGTGTGTCTGTCCCGCACTATTGGCTTGGTATTGTGCTTGTCATCATCTTTGCTGTGGAGTTGCGATGGCTCCCTGCAACAGGGATCGGCCCTGGCGGGTCGGACGGTTGGGCATGGGACTGGGTGCACCTGCGCCACATCATCCTACCGGCGGTGACACTTGCGGTTATTCCATGCGGGATCATCACGCGCACGGTGCGCGCGGCCGTGGCGGAGGTTCTGAGCCAAGAGTTTGTGCAGGCGCTTCACGCCAAAGGCCTCCTCAACAACCGCGTCATGTTGCATGTGGTGAAAAACGCAGCACCCACCGTTCTGGCCGTAATGGGGCTGCAACTGGGCTATCTTCTGGGCGGATCGATCCTGGTGGAAACCGTCTTCAATTGGCCAGGAACCGGCTATCTCCTCAACGATGCGATTTTCCGGCGCGACATTCCCACGTTGCAGGGAACAATCCTTGTGCTTGCCATGTTCTTCGTCGCCCTCAACCTCGTGGTGGACATTATACAAACGATGATTGATCCGCGCATGCGGCGCATCTGATGCAAAGCCCGATCAAACAAGAGGCCGTCGAGGCCAACGCCATCGCGCCCACCAAGATCGACGTGGCGCAAGTTGCTGTGCAATCGCGCGGATACTGGGCAACGGTCGGGCAGCGGTTGCTGCGCGACAAGGTCACGTTGGCGTTTGGTGTTGTCATTGCTGCGATTATTCTCATCGCCGTGTTTGCACCGTTCCTTGCCCCGGACGATCCCTACAAGGCGAGCATGATTAAGCGCCTGAAACCCATTGGCACCGAGGGTCATCTCCTGGGCACCGATGAGACGGGACGCGATATGTTGAGCCGCCTCATCTACGGTGGTCGCCTGTCTCTATTCATGGGCATCATGCCGGTGGTGTACGCGTTGGCGATCGGCGGTTCGCTGGGCATTCTCGCGGGCTTTGTGGGCGGGCGGGTCAATTCCGTCATCATGCGCACCATGGATGTGTTTTATGCCTTCCCTTCGGTGCTTTTGGCGATTGCACTGTCAGGCGCTCTTGGCGCCGGGATCGGTAATGCTGTCTTGTCACTGACCATTGTGTTTATCCCGCCGCTGGCGCGCGTGTCAGAGAGCGTGACCACCCAGGTGCGGCGGCTCGACTATGTGGACGCGGCGCGGGCTTCGGGTGCCGGGCCCCTCACTGTCATTCGCGTCCACGTTTTGGCGAATGTTCTGGGTCCCATCTTCATCTACGCCACATCCCTCATCAGCGTGTCGATCATTTTGGCATCGGGCCTGTCATTCTTAGGCCTCGGCGTGAAACCGCCAGAGCCTGAATGGGGGCTGATGCTGAACACGTTGCGGCAGGCCATCTATGTCGATCCGATGCTCGCGGCACTTCCGGGTGTGGCGATCTTCATCACCTCACTTAGCTTCAACTTGGTGAGCGACGGGTTGCGTTCGGCCATGGACATTAGGATCTGAGCTGCCATGACGACGGTGTTAGAGGTCAACGCGCTGAAGAAATACTTTGCCGTCGGCGGTGCCATCTTAGGGCGCGGCGCATCATACGTCCAAGCGGTGGATGGTGTGAGCTTTGATGTGCGCCGCGGCGAGACGCTCGGCATCGTGGGCGAGTCAGGTTGCGGGAAGTCCACGACAGCGCGGCTTCTCATGCGCCTCATCGAGCCGGACAGCGGATCGATCAGGCTGGGCGGCCAACATGTGGGCCCCGGAGAGCTGTCCTTGCGGCAGATGCGCCGGCGGATGCAGATGGTGTTTCAGGATAGCTATGCTTCCCTGAACCCTCGCCTCACCATTGAGGGCACCATCACCTTTGCGCCCAAAGTTCATGGTGTATCCGATGCTGAGGCAAAAGCCCGTGCGCGTGAACTCTTAGCGCGTGTCGGTCTTGATCCTCAACTCTTCATCCGCCGCTACCCGCATGAGCTTTCCGGCGGACAGCGCCAGAGGGTGAATATTGCAAGGGCGTTGGCATTGGAGCCAGAGATCCTGATTTTGGACGAGGCGGTGTCTGCGCTTGACAAATCTGTGGAGGCCCAAGTTCTCAACCTCCTCCAATCGCTCAAAAAGGAGTTCGACCTCACCTACATCTTCATCAGCCATGACCTCAACGTCGTGCACTATATGTCCGATCGGGTTTTGGTGATGTATTTGGGCGAGGTCGCCGAGATTGGCCCGGTGGACGCCATTTACGGCCATGCCGCACATCCTTACACGCGGGCGCTCCTGTCGGCGATGCCGTCTATGGATCCGAAAAAACGTGCCACCGAGGCGCCCATTACGGGAGATCCGCCGAACCCCATCGATCCGCCATCAGGTTGCCGCTTCCACACGCGCTGCCCCCATGCCGAAGCCGTTTGTGCTGCGACGACGCCTAAGCTTTCCAAACTGACCAGCCATGATCATCTCGCCGCTTGTCACATGACCGATCCACAGTCGGGCCATTCTGCCGCCGGGACACAGGTGGCCGCATGAGCGCCCTTGTCACCGTGGAAGACCTCAGGGTTCAGTTTAAAACGCCCGACAGCACAGTGAGTGCGGTGAACGGCGTCACCTTCTCGCTCGACCGGGGTGAGGTGCTGGTGATTTTGGGGGAATCTGGGTCCGGTAAGTCGGTCACCATGCGCGCACTGATGCGGCTTCTGCCTCCCAAACGCACTCAGATTTCAGGCACAATCTCCATCGATGGCCATGACATGGTGGCGCTATCGGACCGGGCCATTGCCGATTTGCGCGGCCCGAAAGTCTCAATGATCTTTCAAGAGCCGATGACGGCGTTCGACCCTGTCTTCACCGTGGGCGAGCAAATTGTCGAGACGATCAGGCGTCACGAAGGGGTCCCCCATAAAACCGCGCAGGCCCGAGCGCTGGAACTCTTTGAAATGGTGCAAATCCCCTCCGCAAAGCGGCGTCTGGGGAACTACCCGTTCGAAATGTCGGGCGGCATGCGCCAGCGGGCGATGATTGCGTTGGCGCTCGCCTGCCGCCCTGCGCTCTTGCTTGCTGATGAGCCCACCACCGCCCTTGATGCCACGGTGCAAATCCAAATTCTGCTGCTCATCAGGCAGTTGCAGCGTGAGCTTGGCATGGCGGTCGTGTTTGTCACGCACGACATCGGTGTGGCGGTGGAAATTGGTGACCGAATTGCGGTGATGTATGCGGGCCGCTTTGTGGAGACCGGGACGGTGAGTGATGTGTTCGGCAGCCCCGCGCACCCCTATACGCAGGGCCTGATGGCCTCAACGGTGAAAGGGTCCATGCGAGGGGCCATGCTCAACGCCATCGGCGGCTCCCCCCCAGACCTCAGCGATTTGCCTCCCGGATGCGCCTTTGCACCCCGCTGCAGCCGAGCCTTGCCAGAGTGCGCCAGTGCGATCCCTGACCCGCGGTTCTTGTCGCCCGGTCACGAAGCGGCGTGCATCCGCCTAGGCCAGCCGGCGACGATGGAAAGCGCCTAGTGGCCCGGGTTGCCGTTATCGGGACCGGTGGCACGATCTCCTCGTTCGGCGATGACCCGTTCGACCTGCAAGACTATGTCCGCCACGAAAAAATCGGCGATACCGAGACGATGCTCGCGCACTATCGCGACGTGTCGAGGCTGGCGGAGTTGGTTCCCATTGCGTTCCCACCGGTGGCGTCCACTAAAATCGGCTTTGGCGAGTGGCAGTGGTTGGCGCAGAAGATTGCGATGCTCTCGCGGGACCCCTCCATCGACGGTGTTGTCATCCTCCACGGCACGGCAACCCTGGAGGAAACCGCCTACGCTTTGTCGCTTACCACAGCATCGTCCTGTCCTGTTGTGGTGACCGGCGCGCAGCGCCCTGCAACAGGGCTTGCTGCCGATGGAGCGTCGAACCTTTCAGCAGCGATCCGGACAGCCCTATCACCTGATGCCCGCGGGATGGGTGTTCTTGTGGTGCTCAACGAAGAGATCCATGCCGCACGCGAGGTGACGAAAACCTCCACATGGCGGCTTCAGACGTTCAGGACCCCTGATTTTGGTGTGTTGGGCCACGCTGATGCCGACAGCGTCTCGTTCTACCGGAGGCCTCTGCGCGCGTCCTTGGGGACGCCGGCGTTCGACATTTCCGGAGCGACCGCTGCGCCCCGTGTTGATATTGCCTATGCCTATCAGGGGGCCGATGGCGTGGCGGTCGAAGCCTTTGTGGACGCTGGGGCTAAGGGGATTATCGCTGCAGCGTTCGCGCCAGGGCTGATGACGCCGGCACTGTCCGCTGCGTTGGAGGATGCGGTCTCGAAGGGCGTCGTCTGTGCCATCTCCACACGGGCAGGCTCTGGACGGGTGGTGGAGTTGACGCCGCTCAAGCGCGCAAAGCTCATCCCGGCCGACAATCTCAACCCACAGAAGGCGCGCGTCCTACTTCAGTTCGCGCTTGTATCAGGCAGCGCACCCGAAGAGATCGCCGAGCATTTTCTGAAGTACTAGCAGCTGGATAGACCCGGGCGCCGATCGTGAACTCGGGCGCTTGTCGCGACCGTGAGCGCTTGCAGCGACCCGAGGCGGTTGCAGCGATCTTGGGCGCGTTTGGCGGGCAGATCCGCGTGTGGGCAAGCGTCAGCTTTTTGTCGTCAAACGCGCTGGTGTGGGGTGGCCCAGAGCCCGATCGCTCACCAGGCACACTTTCAGAGCGCGCTTTGAGCCATCACCGCGGCTTCCCTTCGTGGCCGCTAAGTGTGCTCATTTTTTCGGTCCACTGCCCCAATCTCTTCTGACACGCCGTATGATGGACGCGCGACGCTTCCAGACGGGGTGGTGATTTGATACGTCGCTGAGGGATCGGTGCTCAAGGTCTAAGGAGGGCGAGGTTATGAATATCTTGATCGTCATACTGCTCGCCCTGTGGCTGGCGCTGGTGGCTTTCTCCATCGCAGGCGTCGCCTAAGATGATGCCGCAGGATAGTCCCCACAGCGGGTCGCAAGACCAACCTCAAGACCGTGGGCCGACCCTTGGTGATGGCCCGGCCAAAGGCACCGACGATGCTGGTGCGTCAGCAGACGGCCATGCGGACCGTCAGCAGCGCAAGGCGCGGGGCGAGCCGGGCGGGGCAGCAGCTTCCGTCCTCCTGGCGGGCAAAGAGGCCGCTGCCACCCAGCTTGCTGATGCTGCCGATGCTTTTCGCGCTGCCGCGCAAGCGTTGAATACCCGCGACCACCCCGTGACCAGCAGCCTCGTCAGGGATGCGGCAGATGGCTTAAAGCGCGCCGCAAATGCTGTCGAACAAGCGTCGGTGGCACAGTTGGGCAAAGACTTTCGCAACCTGGCGCGAGAGCACCCTGGCCCCGTGCTGTTTGGCGCTGTGGTGGCCGGGATTGCTTTGGGGCGCTTTTTGAAGGCATCAGCCGACAGACCGGACGTTGAAATCCCTGACGATGACGACGCACCGGACCCTGCAGCGGCGCAGCCCTCCGCTCGCGAAGATGCATCGTCCGATCGCGAATTTTAAGCACGCCGCTCAAACGCACTTCATAAGGCTCGCTCCATGACCGACCCCGATAGACCCTCTGCAGACCGGTTGGCGGCCACCCGGTCCATCCCTGAGTTGGTGTCAAAGCTTATCGGCGATGTGACCACGCTGGTTGCCAAAGAGGGCGACCTCATCCGCTCGGAGATCAACGATAAGATTGTCCAACTTCAAGCGGGCGTTGGGAAGATTGCTGCCGGCGGGATCTTGCTGCTCGTGGCGCTCTTGGTGGTGGCCAACGCGCTGGTCGACGCTTTGGCCGGACTTTTAGGGACGGTTGACCCTAGCCACGGCAAAACTGGCTGGGCTGC
>JBCDLN010000148.1:0-9879 GCA_038745295.1 Pseudomonadota bacterium
TATCGACAGGCCTGCTGGACCAACGATGATGTGCTCCCCTCAGGTCTTCCCACATGGCTTCACGCTATGGGGGCTGCTGGTTACAAGCCTGCGCTCATCGGGCGGCTCCATGCCATCGGTCCCGATCAACTTCACGGCTACGCGGAGCGGGAAATCGGCGAGCACTCGCCAAACGTTCCAGGAAATCCGCGCCAATCCCTTGGCGTCCTCACGGGGGCCAACGATCCGGAGCCACGCAGCGTCACCAATTGCGGCCCCGGATACTCAGCCTACCAGGCAAAGGATGATGCCGTGACCGAGGCCGCGTGCGGTTGGATCGCCCGCAACGCGGCCAAACAGGCTGCCGCGGGGGGCTTTTGTCTCACAGTGGGCCTCATGCTCCCCCATCCGCCTTATGTGGCCGAGCCAGAGGCGTTTGCCCGCTACCATGGAAAGGTCCCGCCGCCGCGGCTTGCGCCCCCTGAAGAGGAACATCCGTTTTTCCAATGGTGGCGGCACGATCGCGGGGTGGCCGCCACGCCGGCGGCGACCATCGAGCGCGCTCGGGCTGCTTATTGGGCACTGGTGGAGCACACGGACCGGCTTCTGGGCCGGCTGATTGACGCGCTGGAGGCTCAAGGCCTCGCCGATGATACGCTGATCGTATACGCGTCCGATCATGGCGATCACGTGGGCGAGCGTGGCTTGTTTTGGAAGCATACCTTCTATGAAGAGTCGGCCAGCGTCCCGCTTTTGATGCGGTTGCCGGGTGTCTTGCCCGCAGGTGAACGGCGCGATCAGCCGGTAAACCTCATCGACCTTGCTGCAACAATGCTCGACGCTGTGGGCGCACCCGCCCTTCCCAACGCCGATGGCCGAAGCTTTTGGAAGTATGCGCAAGATCAAGAAAATCTATTCACAGGTCCCACATTTTCAGAATACTGCACGGACCCGGTGCCTTATTGGACTGGTGGACGTGCCGTGCAACAAAGAATGATCCGCCGCGGTCGCCACAAGCTCTCGGTCTATGATGAGGGTGGACCGCTTCTCTTCGATCTTGAGGCGGATCCCGATGAACAAGTGAACCTTGCGAACGACCCCGACTATGCTTCGCTGCGCCAGGCCCTTTTTGCCGAAATGTCGGCCGGTTGGGACCCTGCCGTGATTGCCCAGCAGATGGCGCGCGCCCGGCTTGATAAGGACATCTTGGCCGCTTGGGCAAATACGGTGCGCCCCGCTGAGCAGTACATCTGGCACTTCGATGCTGATATCAATCGTTTAGAGACCTGAAAGAGCCTCACCAGGACGGCCTTCGCCAAAGCCTTCTCAGCGTGGTGCTGGCTGACAGTCAGCGCTCAGTTGAGAGGACGGGCCCTTTCAACGAAAGTCCAAGACCTAGACCCCCAGGAAGGGGACTCGTGCCGTTGCGACGCGGCGGTGGGGGAAGCGTTAAGGCATCAAACATGGGGGTTTCATCAAACTGCACCTCGAGGGGTTCGTTCCCAGGCAGCCCCGCTTGAGCGTGCAGACTATGGGCATGTGCCACCGGGCCCGATGGGTTGTGTGGTGAGGTTGTGACCCCGCTCGCCGCCGCCCTTTCGGCAATCTCGGTCATGGCCTGGTGCCCACCGCAGTGCTTGATATCGGGCATGATCACATCGTAGGCGCCCGCTTCGACAAAGGGCTTAAACGCTTCCCACCCCGACATTGTCTCAAGGCCGGCAAGGCGGATCCCACGGTCGTTCCCTAGCCGCCGCAGCCGCACCAACGCTGGCAGGTTTTTCGTCGTCTCTGGCAGCGGGCACTCGAGCCAAACAACGCCGGCATCTGCAAGTGCCGGCAGGAGCGCATGGGCGGCATCCTCGGTCAGCCGCCAATGGCAGTCGACCATGACACGCGCGTCCCGTGCGGCATCGGCAACCGCAACAATGCGTGCCAGGCCTTGGGCAAGCCGCTCTTGGCCGGCCTCCGCCCCACATAGCTCGGGCGAAAGACCATCAAAAGGCGCAATTTTTATGGAGGTAAATCCTGCGGCAACAGCAAGGCGCGCGCTTTGGGAAAAGCCTTCCGGGCTGCGATCGGTCGTTCTGCGGTTGATGTTGGCGTAGAGCGGTATGGGCGCGCAAGGGTTGCCGCCCAGATGGTGAGCCAGGGGGAGACCGGCCACTTGTGCTTCGATGTCGGCCAGCGCCTGCTCAAGCGCGCTATAAAGGGTTGCCGGCGTGAAGCCCTGGTACTTGAGGTGGGAGAGAGGAGAAAGCGCGTTCCTGTTTGCAGCGGTACCAACAAGTGTTTTGCCGATTTCGTGCATTTTGTGCGCAACGTCCGGCGGTGCCGGCTGGTGTGTGAACTCACCGACCCCCTCAAATCCCGTGGTGGTCGTCACGCGGACGAACCGCCACGTGGTTTTGGGCGTAACTGACGCCTCTTTGGTTGTTACCGCGGAAATGAGTCCAACGTTCATACGCGATCCTGAAGGCGAACCTAGCGACGCGGTATGTTGCCCGAGCGTTCACCGCGTTGTTTCGCGTTCATATGGTCGGGAAGGTCAAGCCCCACACCTGTCAGATGACCAAAGAGGTTCGTTATCGTGGTCAACGTGGCTTCAGGCAAAGGTGGTCCGTTGATCGCAGCAATGTTTTGCTTAACGTGCAAAGGATTGCTTGTGCCGAACAAAACAACATCAGTCCCTCGGCCATGGCGGGCGAAACGATAGGCAAGCTCAGTCAAGCTTGCTGCGCCAGCTTCCTCAACCAAGGCGGCCAGCGGGGCATCCCGCTCCGAAAACGCTTCTTGAACTGCCCCCTTGGCGGCAAGTTCATACATCGCTGTACGCAATCGATCGGGCCGCGAAAAAATGCTGCGGACCGCAAACATGATCAGCGTTCCAATTCCTTTGCTTTGCGTGGCCGGGAAGACGAGCCTTGCCGGCAAGTGATGCATCAGATGGTAGGCAACCATGACCACTTCCCAAACATCGTCATGGACCGCGCGCGTCATCATCACTTGGCGTGGATCGTTGGGCGGGGTTTCGGTGATGCCCACATGCCCGATCTTTCCAGCTGCCTTTTGTGTCACCAACGCTGGCGCGATTTCATCCATCACGTAAGCGTAGTCGCCCGGGCGGACGGCGTGGACATGAAAGATGTCGACCCGTTCGCGCTTCAACCGTCGCAGTGAGGCATGAAGGTTGTCGAGAATGCGATCGACGCCGAATAGGCCTTGAGGATCACGATAACGGCTCTTGGTGCTCACCGTGACAGCGTCTGGGTCCACCTTTTCAAGCGCGGCGCCAACGATGTCTTCAGTCCCATAGGCTTCGGCCGTATCGAAGACCGTCACACCCTCATCGAGGGCGAGCTTGACCAGCGCCACGCACTCGGCCCGGGAGAGCCCTTGGCTGAGCCCAATCCTGCTTGATCCGCCGCAGCCGAGGCCTGCGACGGATACCGTGCGACCGGTACGGCCCAGTTGAGTGGTATCCATGATGGCTCTTGTGCCCCTAAGCATTTGCCGCACGCCATCAGCAGCATCAAGGATTGGGCGGCCTGTGTGGGCGAAGTGGCCATAGACGCGCCCAAACAAATCCAGGCGGGGACCGGGCACATCGCCCGGCCCGCCGGCTCTGAGCGCGTCTTCAGCTCGTCTTCAGAGGTCTTTCTGACCCATTTCGACAATGGTGTTATAGGTGTCTTCGCCCCACACCTCTGTGCCGAGACTATCGCGCACGCTTTGGGTGGCGGCGATAAACTCTGCCTTTTCGGGGTATGTGACGGTCACTCCGGCGGCTTCCATCTCTGCCAGATACTTCTTCTGCTGTTCTGGCAAGAGTTCCATGATTTTGGCGGTTGACGCGTCGTTGGCCTTTTGGAGGAGGGCTTGCTCATCCTCACTTAAGGTGGACCAAAACGCGTCGGAGATCATCACGTAAGCGGGCTTGATAATGTAGTCGACCATCGCAACGCCGTCTTGGACCTCATGGAACTTTTGAGCATAGATGGTCTCAATGGGGTTTTCTTGACCGTCCACAACGCCTGTCTGGAGCGCTGTGTAGACCTCTTTGAATGCCATAGGCGTTGGGTTTGCGCCCAGAGCTGACAGGGACTCCACGTAGTAGTCGCGCTCCGGCGCGCGCAGCTTTAAGCCTTTAAGATCTGCCATGGAGTTGATGACAGTATTGGCGCTGATCTGGCGAGGGCTGCGCGGCATGAACCCCAAAATGCGGATCCGACGGTCATTGATTAGCTTTTCATTCCAAGCGTCACCAATTTCGCTGTTGATGACCGCCTCATAGTTCGGCATGCCCTTCATGAGGTAGGGCAAGGCGAGGTATTCGATCTCTTTAATCCCTGGATCACCGCTCGACATGACTTGCGTGGTGCCAAGCGCCAGCTGAGCAATCATCTCCCGTGGGGTGCCAAGCTGGTTGCCCGGGTAGATGGTGACGGCGTGGTCTGACCCTTCTTCAACAATACGCTTGAATTCGAGCGCGCCCTCGTACTGCGCTTCGCCTTCTTTGGCCCACAGGCCGTAGCGGATTTCGGCAGCTTGTGCGGTAGCGCTTAGAATGAAAACGGCGCTGAGTGCGAGTGTTGCGGACTTTGCGGCTCGGTACATCATCCAATCATTCTCCCGTTTTGATAGCCGGTTTGATGTGGGGGTCAGTCGCCTTCATGTGGTTGATGAGGGCGACGCTGTGGCCCACCAGATGGTCAACGATGCGTGCGCCTTTGTCTGCGGACGCTAAGGAAGGGTCGCCGCCGGTGATCCCGTTGTTGCAGCGATCAGTCACGTCCACAGGCACTGAGACTTCCACCCCCTGGAAGATCACGCCCGACAAGCCGGACGTGGGAAGGCCGATGACATGTCCAAAAGGGCCAGCTGTTTCAGCAAGGTCGAGGCGCATTTGATCGGGCACAAGGTGCATTGCCACTGACGTGAGCGGGTCGGCGCCATGGCCCTTTGCCCGCTGTGCATCCTCACCATAAAGCTCTTCAAACAAAGCTGGCGGAATGCTGCGCCACAGGTGAACCGCCGGAACAATCACGCCGCGGCTGTGTTTGAGCCGACGTTGTGTCACGTCAATGAGCGGAGCGTTCCCGCTATGACCATTGAGGATAACGATGCGTGACAAGCCATGGTCGAGGAAGTTGACGATGATATCTTCGAGCACAGCGATAAACGTTTCCGCGCGCAACGCAATCCCGCCAGGGACGGGGCGGAAGTAATCAGCATAGCCAAATGGAAGAATGGGAGCGACTACGGCGTTGGCGTCTTGTGCCGCTCGGTCCGCCACCACTTCGGTGAGTTGATAGTCACCCATTGGGCAAGTGGGGCCTTGCTCTTCCTGCGAGCCCAGGGGGATGACGATAACGGGCGGGTCGGCGAGCCTTTCTTCAAACTCCCGGAAGGTCAGTTCAGCGAGACGGTGCTTGGCAGCTGCTGTCATGGCGGTGAGTTCTTCATCCAAACACGAGGTTAGGCAAAAAGAGCGTGATTTGCGGGAAGAGTGCCAAGATGGCGACCGCGGTAAAGAGCGGAATGTAGAACGGCAGCATCGCGCGAACCATTTGGCCGAATGATATTTCGGCAATGTCTTGTGCAATGAACAACAGGACGCCCACAGGTGGTGTGCCGCCGCCGATGATGAGAGTAAACACCATCAGGACACCGAAGTGGACCGGATCTATGCCGAACTGCACCACGACGGGGACAAGGATGGGGGTGAGCACAATCTCAGCCGACGAGGCGACCATGAAAAGCCCCACCACAAGGAGCATGGCAAGGATCACAAAGAGCACCACAAGCCCATCATCGGAGATGGTGGAGAGGCCCTCAGCGATCACTTGGGGCACTTGCTCGCGCACCATGATCCAGCTGAAGGCCGACGCAATGGCGATGATCACCAAGATGCGCACCGAGCCCAGCGCAACACTTTGGAACACAGCCCATATTTCGCGTGCACCCACATTGCGGAACACAAAAACGGACAGGAAAAGGCCGTAGAACACAGCCACAGCAGCCGCCTCCGTTGGCGTAAAGACCCCCGAGAGTATGCCGCCCACAATGATCACCGGGAACAGGACGGCAGCAGCGCCACGCCGGGTGGCTTTGGCCACTGTCCGCAAGTCGGCCCTGGGGTATCTGGGGAAGCCTTTGGCACGGGCGTAAAAATAGGTGAACGCCATCTGTGTTGCGATGATGACAAGGCCGGGGATGATCCCCGCCAACAGAAGCCGCCCAATTGAGACATCGGCGAGGGCCCCATAGATGACAAGGGCGACGCTGGGCGGAATGATCGGCCCCACCATCGCCGACGCGACGGTGACGGCTGCACTAAATGGCGCGGGATATCCTTCCTTCTTCATCGCCGGGATGAGCACTGAGCCGAGGGCAGTGGTGTCTGCCGTTGCAGAGCCTGACATGCCCGAAAAGATCATGCTGGCGAAAATGTTGACCTGCCCGAGGCCACCATGGATGTGCCCCACAAAGGCCTTCGACATATCGACGATCCGGTCAGTGAGCCGGCAAGCATTCATCAATTCCCCTGCAAGATAGAAAAAGGGGATGGCGAGGATCAAAAAGCTGTCCACTGCCGAAGTCATGCGTTGGGCAAGGAGCGCAATGTCGATGCCGGCGGCCCAGTAGTAGGTCGCCGACGTGATGGCGAGCGCGAAGAATAACGGCATCCCGAACGCCAGGAGCCCGAACAGCAGGACCAGGATCAGGACCGTTGTCATCTGAGTGGGCAGCTTGCGGGCGGAGTGGGGTTCACATGGCGTCCTTCGCGAAAGTTGGGTCGTCGGGCGCTGCTGTGCGCCGGCGATAGGTCAGGCGAAGCAGGATCGCTGCCACCATGAGCACAGCGCCGATTGCAACCGGGAGACGCACAATCCCTGAAGGAAGTTCTAGGGCGCCAAGTTCTGAAAAATTTTCAATCTCCACCAACCTCAAGGTGGGCTCCACAAGAAGGATGAGGAGGCCCACTGAAATAAGGGCGTTGAACGTGCGCACCACCAGTTTGCCCAGCTTGGGTAGAAGCGCAAAGCCCACGTCAATGTTGAGATGGCGTCCATCCCAGCAGACGACCGCAGCACCGATGAAGGTGACCCACACAATCAGAAGCCGCGACAGTTCCTCGCTCCAGATCAGCGGGCTGTCGAGCACAAAACGGAAGAAGATCTGCGCAAGCGTGAGGAGAACAATGGCGATGAAAGAAAGGGTGATGAGCACGCGTAGGGGCCAAAAAAGGTCCCAGGCAGGTCGCTTGCTGTCTTTTTGCGGCTGATCGCTAGCCATACGTGTGTTTATCCATCCCTTCCCAACACATGAGTTTCCACGTGCGGCGGAGGTGACGACGGTTGCATGGCCTGCTGCAGGTGTCCAGGGAACCGCCGGTCGTCAATCCGCTGCCAATTCCATGAACGGGGCCAACGGCGGGTCACAGCGCGCTCAGACCCTCAACGCATGGAGAGGTCTATGCTTGACACTGATATTGGGCCGATCATTGCCTGCCGGCGTGCGCCAATCGGGACCAGTGCCTTAGATCCAGCCGCGATAAAATTCTTTGACTGGTCCAATGAGCGCGGCTGCAAGCTCTCGACGGGCGCGTTCGTCTTCAGTATCGGGGCGGTTGAGGGCTGCGGCCGTCTCTGAAAGAACCTGATCTCGATCCACTCTCGTGAACCGGCCCTGGTGGTAGACAACCGTGCCACCGACCATGACAGTTTCCACAGCGCCTGCCTTTGCCCGCCGCACCAAGACGTCCAACAAAGGCAGCGAAGGGTCCTGCCCTGGGAACACCACACGATCCCAGTCCAAGATAACAAGGTCAGCGAGCCATCCAGGTTCAAGGCGCCCGATGCGGCCGCGAAATGGGGTGGTGGCGGCGCCATATTCGGTCGCCATTTGTACGATTTGGGAGGCTGATGGGGCCGGTGCATCATGACCTTTGGGACGATGGAGTGTCAGCGCAAGACGCATTTCTTGCAGCATATCGCGGTCGTCATTGATGCCCGCTTCGTCAATCCCGAGAGCGACGGGCACTCCGCTGGCAAGGAACGCATTGAGGTCGGCGGTTCCGCTCTTGAGACGCAAGTTGGACGAACAGTTGTGGCAAAGGCAACCGCCCCGCTCTGCCAGAAGCGCGATGTCCTCTTCGCCCATCCAAACACCGTGGCCGATGGTCAGTTGCGGGCCCAAAAGGCCGAAACGATCGATATAGGCTAGCGCTGAGCCTCCCGTGCGGCGGCGCGCATACTCCTTTTGGTAAGGGGTTTCCAAAAGGTGCATGTGCATAGGGGCGCCTGTTGCCTGTGCAACGCGTGCGGTAGCCTCGAGCGCAGCATCGGACAGCCAATGAAGGTTTGCCGGGGCGATCTGTATTGCGAGGGTGCTTGCATCGGCATATGCCTCGCGCAGTGCGTGAAAGACACTGATCTGCTCATCGAGCGGTAGTTTGAAAGACGATAAGTATTCAGCTGTCGGCGCCTGCAGGTTGGACGGAAGCATGGCAATAAATTCTTCGTCGGCCGCGTAAATCATGCGGTTCTGGTCACGCAAGGCAAACGAGTAAGAAGCCCGCATCCCAATGTCACGATAGGCGCCAAGGATGGCATTGGCCCGGGCTAAAACGGCCTCCATATCGCCAGGGGCGCGGCTGTGGAGGTGTTGTACGGTTGTGACACCTGAAGCAATCATCTCGAAGGCCGAGTAGAGCGTATCGAGCCGGGGGTCGACGTCGCGCATGGCGAGCCGCTCGGGGAACCACAGTTCCAGGGGCTGATCGCGCGCACCAAGCTGGAACGGCGTCAGCCCCACATGGTGGTGAGCGTTGACAAAGCCCGGAACAGCAACCCGCCCTCGTCCGCCAACTTCTTTGGCTTCGGGGTATTTGCGGCGCATGTCATCGGCTGCCCCAATGGCGATGATTGTCTCATCTTCGATGAACAAGCCAGCGTCGGCGGCAATCTGGGCGGTACCACCCAGATCAAAGCCCGTCAGGACATGATCGGCGATGACCAAAGACTGTGTCATGCTTCAGCCGCCGCGTTGAGCCGCTCTAGCGTCAACCGGACAGCGGCGGGCAAGGGCTCAATGATCGGAACCGGACGCTGACGTGAAAGGGAGCGCGCTGCCCGCGCCAAGGGGCCGCCGCCAATCACCACCGCTTGTGCGCCCCCTTCTGTGATTGCCCTATCGCATGCGTCCTCCAATGCGCGCGTCAGTGTAGCCGGTGTGCGCATTAACGCGGTGGGGTCGCCTGGGGTGGTCCAAGTTCCCAGAAAGTGTCTATGCCCATACTGTTGGGCTGACGCTGAAATACTTTTGCAAAGCTGCGGTGTTGTGGTGACCACCGCAAACGGTCTTCCGTCCTGCCCCGCCTCAGCCATCCCGGCTTCCGCAATGCCCGTCACATAACAATCAAGACAATCGCGCAACGGGCGAAGCCCAGGGTCTCCAAATGCTGCAAGGATGACTGCGTCAGCTTCCTTCAGCTCTTGTGTAAGATCTTCAACGGCTCTTGTTGCTGCTGCGAGTGCCTGGGGATCTGTGATGAGAGGGGCCCCCGACCGCGCTGTCACGCCGACGATTTCGGCGCGCCCCGTAGTCTCTTCGCGTGCGATTTCGACCATCGCTGCGGTGGTCTCGTGAGAGGTGTTTGGGTTGACAAGGGTAATGATCACGGCACTGTTGCCTTAAAGGCAGCGGCAATGTCGATACGGCGCGCAATCCAGATCCTGTCACGGCGGCGATCGAGCTCCTGAAGCACGCCTTCAAAGGCCTTGAACCGGCCGGGTCGGCCAACAATGCGCAGGTGAAAGCCAATATTGAGGAGCCTGGGCAAGCCTTGTTCTGCTTCTGCCTCAAGCACATCGAGCGCATCGGCAACATACTCCA
>JBCDLN010000149.1:0-9872 GCA_038745295.1 Pseudomonadota bacterium
CACAAATAGCGCTCCCCGCGCATGCGGCCGATGAGGGTGAGGCCGACGGAGCGGGCAATCTCCACACCCCACGCGGTGAAGCCTGAGCGGGAGACGAGGACAGGGATCCCCATCATTGCCGTTTTGATCACCATCTCCGAGGTCAACCGGCCGGTGGTGTAAAGGATCTTGTCTTGGGGCGCGACACCCTCACACATCATGTAGCCGGCAATTTTGTCGACCGCATTATGCCGCCCGACGTCTTCCATATAGACGAGGGGGCGCGCCTCCTGGCACAGGACCGTTCCGTGGATGGCGCCCGCCTCAAGGTAGAGGCTGGGTGTGGTGTTGATGGCCTTGGCGAGCGCATAAAGCCAGGACGTGCGCACCGGGGTCGCCGGCAGTGTCACCCCTTCAAGACCATCCATCATATCGCCAAAGACGGTCCCGACGGCGCAGCCCGATGTGCGGGTTTTCTTCTTCAGCTTATCCTCATAGTCGGTCTGCCGTTCTGTCCGCACCACGATGGTTTCAAGCTCATCGTCATAGTCGGTGCTGGTGATGATATCGGCTGAAGACAGCATTCCCTGGTTCTTTAAAAACCCAATGGCGAGGTAGGCCGGATAATCGCCAATGGTCATCGCTGTCACGATTTCTTGGGCGTTGAGGAAGATCGTGAGGGGGCGCTCCATGACAACTGTCGCTGATTGGGGCGTGCCGGTCTGATCAACCCCTTCCACGGTGCGGGTGAGGCGCGGGTCGCTCAGGTTTGGGGCAATGGTGAGTTCAGCCATCTAAGGGCGCCGCAAGGTTGGGGTTGGGCGTAAACGGGGTTTCACCGTCGATCTGATAGGCGCCGATGAGCTGTTGCCCTTCCGGTGAGATCAAAAACGCTTCCAGGACCGCTGCAAGGTCTGCGTTGACGTGAGGGTGCCGGTCTTGGCTGATGGGCAGGTAGGCGTATTGGTTGAAGAGCGCAGGGCCACCTTCAAAGACAATGGTGAGATCGGCCTTATTGGCAAAGTTGAGCCAGCTGGCACGGTCGCTCAGCGTGTAAGCGCCCATGGCGGCGGCAATGTTGAGTGTGGCACCCATGCTGCCGCCCACCTCGCGGTACCACGGGTCATCGGCCCCATCTGGGACGTGTTGCGTGGCGGACCAGATCGCCCGTTCGCGGCGATGGGTTCCGCTGTCATCACCCCGGCTGACAAAGGGGGCGCCTGCCGCTGCGATGGCGCTGAATGCCTGATGGGCGCTTTCAGCGGCGGCGACGTCAGCGATGCTCGAGCGGGGGCCGAGGATCACAAAATCGTTGTCCATGATTTCGGTGCGGTGGGGGGCGTAGCCGGCCGCAACAAAGGCTTTTTCTGCAGCCGGGGAGTGGACGAAAACGGCATCCACATCGCCTGCCTGGCCAAGGCGCAGCGCCTGACCGGTGCCCACCACGAGAAGATCGACGGTAAGGCCCGTTTCGGCTTGGACAGCGGGAAGCAACACGTCCGATAGGCCAGAATTGTGGAACGATGTGGTGACCGCCAAGCGCAGCGTCTCGCCGGCATAAGCGCCCACCGAACCAAACATTAGAAGCAGCGCCGCCGCGCGCAGGACAGCCCCAATCATTCCACAATGTCTCCTTTCAAGAACGCGCGCGCTTCTGCGGTCTGAGGATGGGCAAAGAATTGGGCCGCTGCCCCTAATTCGTGAACAGTGCCATGGAAAAGAAAGATCACGTCGTCGGCAAGGCGTTCGGCCTGTCCCATGTCGTGTGTTGCCATCAAAAGCGTTGTGCCCTGAGCGGCGGTCTGTTGCAGGATCTCTTCGATTTCGCGGGTCGCCCGCCCATCAAGGTTGGTGGTGGGCTCATCTAGGAGAAGTAGGTCCGGTTCAGCAATGAGGGCGCGGGCAAGGGCAAGCTTTTGTTTTTCTCCACCCGACAAGACGGCCGCCGGTTGATCCGCCATCGCACTGAGGCCGACGCGCTGTGCCCATGCGCTTGCCTTCTCGCGGGCGGTGCTGCGGCGCATGCCACGCAGCTCCAAAGGATAGGCAATGTTGCCGATGACCGTTCGGCGCAACAGGATGGGCGTTTGGAAAACAAAAGCTTGGCGTTGGCGCGCCTGCTCTAGGGAAACTGGCCAGATGAGCCCTCCGCCTTTGGGTGTATTGAGGCCGTGGATGAGGCGAAGAAGTGTTGTTTTCCCAGAGCCGTTGGGGCCGATAATCAGCGTTGCGCGATGGCCTTTCACCTCTAGGCTGATGGGGCCCAAGATGGTGCGCCCGCCCGCCCGTACGACGGCCTCTTTGATGTGGAGAGGGAAGAGACTCACCACTGCCCGCTCCGCTCCGTGCGCGACAGGAGGTGGCTTACCACACTCACCCCGATCGCCAGCGCAATGAGGATATAGCCAAGCCCCAACGCCAGCGAGAAGTTCCCCTTTGAGGTTTCAAGCGCCACGGCCGTTGTGAGGACGCGGGTCACGTGGTCGATGTTGCCGCCCACAATCATGATGGCCCCCACCTCACCAATGGCGCGCCCGAACCCTGCAAGGGCAGCCGTCAGCAGCGCGCGCCGCCCGTCCCAAATCAGGGTTTGCGCGCGCTGTCGTATGGTGGCGTTCAGCGAGAGCAAGAGGTCGTGATACTCTGACCAGAGTTCCCGGATCGCCTGGTGGGCAATGGATGCAATGAGCGGCGTCACAAGGACCACCTGTGCGATGATCATGGCGGTGGGCGTAAACAGGAGATTGAAGACGCCAAACGGGCCTGATCGCGACAGGAGGATGTAAAGAAAGAGCCCCACCACCACTGGCGGCAGCCCCATCAACGCGTTGAGGAGGGCGATGGTGGCGCGGCGATGGCGAAATCTGGCGATGGCGAGAAACGCGCCAAGGGGCATCCCGATGGCTGACCCGATGGCCACAGCGGTGAGCGTCACCTGCAACGAACGCAGGGTGATGTCCATGAGGTCGGGGTCGAGGGTGACAACAAGCCAGAAGGCGCTGACCAGTCCGGTGAGGGTGTCTTCCATGAGTGTCAGAACCGCTGGCCAGCTGGCCCGTGTTATTGGAGTGAGGCTTTGCCTGAGCGAGGGTCAACAGCTGTTGGGCAGCGTCACCGAAGGCGGATGATGCCCCAAGGCGCCGGTTTTCCCAACCATCGGGCGCTGCGTGACACTGCCAATGCGCTCAGCGCACCGCTGGTGACTGCATGTTGGCCCAAAACTGAATGGAGCGGGCCGCCAATCAATCACACGTCGAATTGATGACCCTTCGATGGGTCTCAGCCCTAAGGCTAGGGTGATGATGGAGCGTTCAGGCAGCCTTTTGCGATGGCCCTCGCCGTGACCTTTATGATGGACACGGGGCGGTGTGGGAGGTGTTCGCTCCACAGCGATGGTCGCAGTGAGTGCCTTCTGGGCCGTGTGCTGTGTCTATCGGGCGCACTGGGGTGGCTTTTGCGCAGATCATCGGGGTTTGAGATGTGTTGTGGTTTCGCGCTGCTCCTTTCGCAGGCCGCACGGCGCCTGGCGCCAGGGCTCAGATTTCCCTTATTTTAAAGGACGGTCTTTTGTCTGCTGACCGACCGTTTCGTTTGAGACACGTGGCGTTGACGCCCGCTTCTGGGCGCGCACCAGAACCGAAAAGCGGTGCGGAAGGCTTGAAGACAGGCACTGGATGCTCCAAGGGTGAGGGGCCACGCGCCTCTTAAAGAAGTGCGACCACTGCCATGTTAACGCTAAGCATAACGCAAGTGGTTCGCCGTTCCGTCTGGGGAAAGACCCCGCGTGCGGACGACTGGATGATTAAAGAGCTGAACGCAAATTGCAGAAATCGCGTTGTTTCAGCATAATACAGCCAACGGGGGACGGTGCGTGACACAAGACGGCTTTGAGGCGTCGATGCGGAAATTCCTGAAGACCGTGGGCGTGACGTCGCAAAACGTCATCGAAGCCGCGGTCGCTGACGCCAAGAGCAAAGGCACCATGCCAAGGGGCCCATCCCCGGTCAGCATTGTCTTAAAGATCGAAGGGCTTGGTCTCACCCACAGTGTGGTCGGCGAGATTGAGATGCCTCACGACGAGAAGTGAGGTTAAACGCACCGCGTCGGTTTGCGTGCAAATCCTGCGCGGTGAGCCAAGTGGAGGCCGCCTGCCATGATCAGCGCACCCCATGGCAGCCTGAGCGTTCTCCATTTTCCCGCGCACCTGCAAGAACCTTTATGCCCGGGACACGCCTCTGACCTGTCGGTCGATGACTTCACCATCCCGCCACCCGCTCCCCGTGGCCGGCCTTACCAAGCGCGCTCAGACGGCCGCAGGTGCCAGGCGGCAGGGTGGCCAGCGCGGCGTTCGGGTGACGTCTTTTGGCGCCATCTCACGCCACTTTCGGCTGTGGGTTTGCCCTGGTGCCATGCTTTTTGACGATGATCTCGACGTGACGGGTCAGCTTTGCCCGATCCCCGTCCTCAAAGCCCGTAAACGGCTCAAAGCAATGATGCCTGGATCCGTGCTTCGGATTGTTTCCGACGATCCGCTCGCTGCCATTGATGTGCCGAACTTTTGCCGGGAAGAGGGGCACGACTTGCTGGGAACCGCTCCCTGTGGGACTGCCGCTGCGTTTTTTGTGCGAAAGGCGAGCACACGATAGCGATCAGCCGCGGATCGGCGGGTGGGTGAAGAAGGAAGGCCGGAGCGCCGGCCTTCCGTTTGCTGGGCCTACTGGAGACCCGAGGTGGTCAGCCCGAGCTTGTTCATGAACTCGATGTGGGAAGCGACCAGCTCTTTGGCGGCCTCTGTGGTCGCATAGTCATTCCAGGCTTTGCGGGCGCCTTCGCGGAAGGCTGCGCGGTCTTCGGTAGACCAGTCGTGGAAGGTGACTTCGCCTTGGAGCGCGCCGACGGCTTCTTGGATATCGACCGAATAGTCGAGCGAGGTACGGAAGGAGGATTTCTGCGCCGCCACTTCCATGATGCGCTGAATGTCCTCTGGCAGACCGTTCCACACATCAAGGTTGATGGCCATGTGGTCGGCCGGCATGGAGTGGAAGCCGGGGTACGTGGTATGCTTCACAAGATCGTAGATGCCGAGTGCCCGGTTGGTGGAAACGTTTGAGGCGTCCGCACCATCGATGATGCCGGTTTCCAGCGAGGTGAAGACCTCGGTAAAGTCGATCACCACGGGCGTCGCGCCGAGGTTTTCAAAGATCATCGTTTCCATGCCGGGTGGGGAGCGGAACTTCCAGTCCACCAGGTCGGCTGGGCCGCGCAACGCTTTGGCAGCATTGAGGGATTCCATGCCAGGAATTTGCCAGCCCAACAGGTGCATGCCATAGGAATTATAGAGCTTTTGGGTGAGCTCCATGCCGCCGCCGTTGTAAAGCCAGGCATAGAACTGCCACGGCGTTTCGTAGCCGCCCATCACGTCGGACACGAACTGGAAGGCGGGGTCCTTGCCCACTTGGTAGCTGCCGTTGGTGAAGTCAGCGTCGACGATGCCGTTGATGGCAGCGTCAAACGTCTCTACCGATTTGACGATGGCGGAGGAATAAAACATCTCGATGGCGACCCGGCCGCCTGACATCACCTGAACATCATCGGCCCACTGCGCGATGTTGACGCCCGAGAGTGACTGCGGGCTTTGGTGGTTTTGGATCCGTAGCGTGAACTCTTGCGCGTGAGCGGACGCTGCCCCAATGCAAAGCGCCGATGCTGCAACCAGTAGGGTTTTGGTCTTCATCCTATCCTCCCTGGGCGACCGAGAGGAAAAGCGGACCCTCCGCGGAAGCCGGTGTTTTGATTCGTGTCCGCCGGCGGGAGGTTATCGAGCGTGTCTCCAACGCACAACAACCCTGCGGTCGCATTGCGGAGCCTTCGGGGTAAACAGTTTCACAAAAAATACTCTTGGAAATGGATCATGGAAGCATCTGTCCACGCCGCTTCCCGACATCGCAAAAGGCTGCCGAGAGCCCCCGCAACGCGGGGCACACCCTGTTACTGCGCCACGTCGATAGCGGCTGAGAGGTGATGCGCGGCCACAGAGCTATTCTGAGCGAACACTTAGCTTCATGGTGATCGCGCGTCAGGCGAACGTGAAGCTCTCTCGCCCTCACAATAGAGGTGATGGGCGGCGTTGCCCTGCCGGCAAACACTGCAGCGCCGGCTGCCTTTAGAGTGCGAGTTCTTCGGCGGGCGTTGTTACCAGCGCGCCGTTTAAGAGGGAGAGCTTGTCGCCTTGGCGTGCGAGGCTGACCCTGTCGCCATAGGGGCGCAGATCCGCTGCGATCTGGTCGAGCTGATCGTCGGTGCGGTTCGGGTCATGGTGAAAGAGGACCGTGTGGCTGACGCCCGCCGCCTCAGCGAGCTTCATCGCTTCGCCTGGCGTGGAGTGGCCCCAACCGACATAGTTCGGATACTCACTATCAAGATACATGGCGTCGTAGATCATCACCGAGGCGCCAGAGACGAGTTCGGCAATGGCGCTGTCCGTCTCAACCTTGCCGTGCTCGTGGTCGGTGATGACGGCGAGGGATGAGCCGTTGTGGTCGAACCGATAGCCCACGGCATGGCCGGGATGGTTGAGGCAGACTGTGCGCACCGTGAGGCCTTCGCCAAGGTCAATGGTCTCGCCGCCCTGGAATGAGCGGAACCAGGTATTGGCCAGCGCTGAGGTGGCGACCGGAAATATGGGTGGCGACATCAGCCGCTCCACAATCTCATCGAGCGTATCGCCCAACTTGATGTGGCCCGCCCACAAGTTGAGTTTGATGGTGGGGTCGTAGGCGAGGCAGAAGAAGGGGAGCCCGCAAATATGATCGAGGTGTGTGTGTGTGAAGAGGACGTCGATCTTCTGAGGTTTGCGTTTGGCCAGCGCCACGCCTAACCGCCTCACACCTGAGCCGCAGTCGATCACGACGGGCCGCCCCCCAACATTGACCTCAATGCAGGTGGTTTCCCCGCCATAGCGCAACGTCGTCTTCCCAGGCGCTGGGATGGACCCCCTCACACCCCAAAAGGTTGCCGACAACATCGCGGCGCGGGAGGGCGCTGCGTCAGCCATCGGAAAGTGCCGATCTCAGCCGCCCGAACTCGCGGGTGGTGCGCTCCAACCGATGGGCAAGGGCGCGCATCACTTCCACCGCCATATCGGGGAAGGTTTTGAGGAGCTTGAAAAACTCTTCCTTCTCGATGGCAAGGGCGAGGAGGGTGGAGGAGGCGCGCACCGTGGCAGTGCGCGGCACATCAATCAGCAGCGCAATCTCGCCGACAAAGTCATTCTTGCCCACGGTGGCGACCAGTTGTTGGCCCGACGGGGTGTTGATCATCACATCCGCTTCGCCGTTTAAGATGATGTAGGCCACATCGCCAAAGGCGCCCTCGTCCATGAGATGTTCGCCGGCTTCGAAGCGCGCGCGTGTGGACATAAACGCCAAAAGACGAAGCTTTTGGTCGTCAACGCCGCGAAACAGCGGAATTTTCCGCAACGCGTCCGTATCGCTGTCGAGGCTCATGACGCCTCCTTTTCCATCGCCGGTGCGGCCCCGCCGTCGATTGCCAGTTGTCTTACGCTATCCCATCCGCCTGTGGTGACCAACTGCCCGTCGCGCATCAATGCGACGGTGGTCATCATGGCGGCGATTTGGGGGTCGGATGTGCCCACGATGATGGTGGCAGTCTCGCTGGTGCCTTCTGACAGAATGCGCCCCATTAGAGCCGGGTCGCCGTCGGCGATGGCGTCAAAGATCAGGATTTGCGGGCGTTTGATGAGGGCGCGCACCAGCCCGATGCGCTTGCGCTGGGTGGCTGAGAGCCGGCCGCCCGACACACCCACCCCAAAGTTGAGGCCCGCCCGCGCGATGGACCCGCGCAGACCAAGGGCGGTGATGGTGTCACGCAGGAAGACATCAATCCTGTCACGCGCGCCGCGCCGGTCGATCCTGGCTTTGCCGAAGAGGATGTTCTCCTCCACTGAGAGCGACGGGACGTAGGCTTCCTGATCGAAGAGGGTGTAGCTGTCGTTGTCTTTCAGGTGCTTGTGCACCACCTTGCGCGCGTCAATCAGGGCGCGGGTGCTCGCCTCATCAAGGCTGACAATCCGGTGGCGGCCAGGGATGATCTTGAAGGCAAGGTTGACGAAGGCGGCAATGTCAGCGGCGGCAAGGCTTGAGGTTCCTTTGGCGCGGTAGTTGCGCAGCCGCTGCTCAAAGAGGGGCATTTCATCGGCGCTGAGGAACGAATAATCGCTCATGATGCTCATATCCGCGCCGGTGTCGGAAAAGAGCTCGATCATGGTGGTGGCGGCTTGAACGCCCATATCCACGAGAAGATCAAGGACGCCCGCTTCTTTGAGCGCTGCGGCCACATCGGGGTCAGACGCGCTCTCCCACACTTTGCGGTTCGGGTCGACGGGCAGGCCAAAGAGGACGTTTTCGCCCATGGTGGCCGATTCGTTGATGGCCTCGTTGTTCCAAAGCTCCACAAGGTCGGCCCACTGATCGTCAGCCTGCACTTGGCGCATCACCTCGCGGCGGGCGTCGAGGAGCCCGTCGACAAAGTCGTCAGCATCGTCCGTGTCAGAAAGGTGGGAGGAGAGGCCGAGCCTGAAGAGATCCCCATCAAGGCCCACCAGGGCAAAGATCTCCAAGAGCCGCTCGTCGAGACCGCCGCTGCCGTCAACGCCGGCCCTGTCGCAGTCCTCCCACTCGGCGGTGATGTCGAGGAGAGAGTTTCCGGTGAGCGTTGCTTCTGATTTGCGGAAGGTGGAGAGGGCATCGTTCCCGTCGCCCTTTTGATCGGTCTTGAGGCTGTAGACGACGTTGGCGCGGATCGTGTCGTTAAAGATGAATGGCTCGCTCCCCACGTAGGAGATGTTGGAGGCAATGGCTGCGTAGGGGAGTTCATCAAGGCGGTGGTTGCCGATGGTGACGCGGCCAGACAATGGGTCCACCAGGCCAGCCATGGTCATCAAAAGCTCGCTGCGTCCACTGCCATCGCGCCCATAAACGGCAGTATGCGAGCCCTCAACGGCATCAAGTGTGACATCGATCACTTCTTGGGCGTTTCCGCCGGTGCTTGCGGTGACGGCATTGAGGCTGAGGTCATGGGGGCTGATGATGGCCATCTTCTCATCGATCCCAGCGAGCTTTTCGTGCGGGAAGGCATCGTCGATATCGAAATTCTCCACGACGGTCTGGTATTTCACCGAGACGTTGGCAAGGTTCTGATACCAATTCAAAAGCTCTTTCCAGGGCGAAGCGAGATCCTTGTAGGCCGCTAGCACTGCAACAAGTGCACCAAATGACAAGTTGCCCTGGATCACGAGATAGCCGCCCACGGAATAGAAAAAGAATGGCGGCAATTGATTAAGGAAATTATTAATGAACTTGATCAGGAATTTGCGCTTAAAGATTGCCAGCCGAATGCGGTAGTTGAGGAACAGACGGTCCGACAGATCCGCAAGGTGGTAGCGCGAGGTATCGTTGGCGTGGATATCCACGGCGGCGTTGACGGTCTCGTTGATGCGATCTGAGATTGTCCGGATGTTTTTGATCCGGTCCCTTGTGAGGAGGATCACGCGCCGCTGAAGCTTTGGAATAATATAGGCTTGGAACGGGTAGAGCGAAACGGCGGCGGCGCCCAAGAACGGATCTTGGGCAAAGATAAACACAACGTATACGAGAAGTGTGCCACCTTGAAACGCAGGCGTTGCGATGGCTTCACCGATGAAAACACCGACATCTTCCACTTCGGCGGTGATCATCGGGATGATTTCGCCGCCCGAAACTTTGCGAAAGCGGGACAGGCGGAAGCGCAACACCGAATTATACAGCATATAGCGAAGCCGGCGCAGCATCCTTTCGCCAGCAACACCTTTGGTCATGTTCAAAACATACTTAACA
>JBCDLN010000150.1:0-9808 GCA_038745295.1 Pseudomonadota bacterium
ATCCTCAAAACGGCCCAGAACCCTGAAGCTGCCAAAGCGTTTGTGGACTTTCTGCTCTCACCGGAGGGTCAACAGCTTGCCGCAAGCCAAGGCTACCTGCCGGCCCACCCCGATGTGACGCCGCCTGCCGGCTTCCCGCCCCGCGCAGACATCAAGCTGATGAGCTTTGACCCGGCCAAAGCCCTTGCCGACGATCAGGCCAACAAGCTCAGGTTTGAAGAAATCTTCGGCGGCTAAGCGAGCCTACAGGCCCTTCCCAGCTCGACGACCCGAAGTGGCACGACCGCTTCGGGCCCTTGTTATGAGAGCGACTTGCCCCCCACACTGCCGCGGCGACGTGCGTCCATGAAAATCGTGCGCCGTTCACCGCTGGCAAAGGCCTCTGTGCAACCTCGCATGATGGGGAAGCGCCCGCACAGTTGGGTGAATGGCCCCACAGTGGCGGTTTTCGTGCTCCTGGCGATTGCAGGGATGCTGTTTGTCCTTCCGCTGGCAAGGCTGTTTGCTGTGGGGCTTGCGCCTGATGGGGCGGTGGCGCTCACCCCCTTGTGGGAGGCTTTGACGAGCCGAAGGACGCAACAAGCGCTTTTGAACAGCCTCGACTCCAGCCTCTTTTCGGCCGTCCTTGCCACCCTGATCGGGGCAACGCTTGCACTTGTGATCGGGCTGACGGACGTGCGCCTCAAAGGGCCGCTCGTCTTTCTCATTTTGCTGCCAATGATGATCCCGCCCCACGTGACGGCGATCTCCTGGATCAATGCTCTGGGCCCAACGAGCCCGCTCCTGCGCACCCTTGGGCTTGCGCCGGAGATCGGCACGACGCACCCGCTTTACTCGCGCGAGGGGGTCATCTTTTTGTTGGCCGTTCAGCACTCGCCGGTGGTGTTTTTGATTGTGCGGGCGGCGTTGAGGTCGCAACCGCGGGAGCTTTCCGATGCCGCGCGGACCGCCGGCGCAAAGGCTGGGCTGGTGTTGCGCCGGATCATCCTACCGCTGGTGTTCCCGGCAATTGTTGCAGGGTTTGCGCTGGCGTTTGTCTCCGCCCTTGGCAACTTCGGCATCCCTGCCCTTTTGGGGATCCCGGCGCGCTACACCACGCTGCCGGTGCTGATTTGGCAACGTATGGCCAGTTTTGGTGTGGGGATGCTCACCAATGTGGCGGTGCTGGCCATGGTGATGGCAGCGGTCGCAGTGGTGGCGGTGGTGGTGCTTTATGCGCTCCAAAGGGCGAGCCGAAGCACACTCACCGGCCCTCCAAGGCCACCCCTTGCCATTGCGCTCGGCCCCGCGCGCCCATGGGTGGAAGGCGGGCTTTGGGCGTTTGTTGGCGCTGTGTTGGTGTTGCCGCTTGCTTCGCTTCTTTCCACGGCGCTGGTGAAGACCTACGGCTTGCCGCTCACCTTCCAAACCGTGACGCTGGAAAACTTCGTCGAGGTGATCTCTCGCCAAAGCGTGACGGCGCGGGCTTTTTTCAATTCCAGCCTTGCTGCGGGGGCTGCTTCCCTCCTTTTGGCAGCCATTGCTGTCGTCATCTCCCACGCCATGCTGGCGCAGCATCGGGGAACGCGCACCACGGGCCGCTTTCTGGAGACCCTTGGAGATGTGGCTTACGCCACACCGGGCATTGTGCTGTCCATCGCGTTCATTCTGGCGTTCATTCAGCCGATCCCGATATTGGGGTTTTCCATCTACAACACCTTATTCCTGATCATGCTGGCTTACCTGACGGCGTTTTTGTCCATCGCTTTGAAGCCAGTGTCTGCCGCAGTTGGTCAGCTGGATCCGCTCCTTGATGATGCGGCGCGGGTGGCAGGCGCATCCTATGGCCGGCGGCTACGGCGCATATTTGCGCCCCTCGTTGCGCCTGCTGCAGCGTCGGGCGCGATTTTGGTGTTTTTGACCGCCTATAATGAGATCACCGTGTCGGCGCTGTTGTGGTCGCCCGGCAATGAGACCATCGGCACCACAATCTTTAACTATGAGGATGGTGGCTACACGACGCTCGCGGCGGCAATGTCAGCGGTGACGGTGATGGCGACCGTGGTGTTGATGGTGGCGCTCGACAGGTTTGCGCGGCGGCTTCCTGAAGGGGCAGTGCCTTGGCGATGAGGCGTTCAACTGCGCCTGTCACACCGAAACAGCGCGCAAAAGCTCCTCTTCCGATAAGGCCGCCTTTTCGCCTTTGAGGGAGACAGCGCCCCGTTCTAGGACCACAAACCTATCCGCAAGATCGTAGGCGAAGCGGAAATATTGCTCCACGAGGACGATGGCCATGGTGTGTTGGTCCCGCAGGTAGCGGATGACCTTGCCGATTTGGCTGATGATGTTGGGCTGGATACCTTCGGTGGGCTCATCCATCAAGAGAAGCTTTGGCCGGGTGATGAGTGCGCGGGCAATGGCAAGCTGCTGTTGTTGGCCGCCTGAAAGGTCGCCCCCCCGACGATGCTGCATCTCTTTGAGCACAGGGAAAAGTTCAAAGACCTCCTCGGGGACCGCGCGATCGCCCCTTGGCAGACAAGCAAAGCCAGTCTCAAGGTTCTCGCGTACAGTCATCAACGGGAAGATATCGCGGCCTTGAGGCACGAGGGCGATGCCTTTGTGGGCGAGCACGTGGGCTGGCGGTTTGCCGAGCGTTTCGCCAGCCAAGCGCACCGTGCCGCCAGAGCGATGGTGGGTGCCTGATATGGCTTTCAGAAGGCTCGTTTTTCCGACACCGTTGGTGCCCATAACGCAGGTCACCGCGCCAATATCAGCGCCCATGGAAATGCCGTAGAGGATCTGAGACTGGCCGTAGTGAAGGTCGAGATTGTCAACGTCGAGCATGTTTAGCGGCCAAGGTAGACGTCAATGACGCGGGCATCGTTGGTGACATGGTCGAGCGAGCCTTCCGCAAGGACAGCGCCCTCGTGGAGGACGGTGACGCGGCAATCGAGCTGGCGGACAAACTCCATGTCATGCTCCACCACAATAACCGCGCGGGTTTTGGCCGCCTCGCGCAGAATTTCTGTTGTGTGTTCGCGCTCACCCACCGTCATGCCGGCTGCCGGCTCGTCCACCAGCAAGAGCTTTGGGTCTTGCGCGAGGAGCATTCCAATTTCGAGCCACTGCTTTTGGCCGTGAGCGAGTTCGCCTGCTTTGCGCGGCAGCTGGTCCACGAGGCCAATCTCTTTGGCGAGGGCGCGGATGCGGCTCGTATCATCCTCATCGCGCCTGTAGGTGAGCGCTGCGAAGGGGCCCCGCGGCTTTTTGAGGGCCATGACAAGATTGTCGAACACACTTTGGTCTTCGAACACGGTGGGGCGCTGAAACTTGCGGCCTACGCCAAGGCGGGCGATCTCGGCCTCTGAAAGCTTCAGCAGTGAGATGCTGTTGTCACCCCACACGACTTTGCCGCGGTCGGGCCGGGTTTTGCCTGTCACAATGTCCATGAAGGTGGTCTTGCCAGCACCATTCGGACCGATGATCGCTCTCAATTCAGCGTCGCCAATCTGAAATGAAAGGTCGTTGATGGCGCGGAACCCATCAAATGAGACGGTGACGCCGGCCACTTCCAGGAGCGCGCTCACTCGGCAGGTTCGCTCTTAGGCGCGCCGCGGACGGAGGCGGGTTGAGGTCGCGCGTCTCGTCGGATGATGATGTCCACCAGGCCGCCGATCCCCTTGGGCGCAAAGAGTGTGACAAGCACAAACCCGACGCCCAGGAGCACCTGCCACCAGTTCACCCACTCAATGGTGAAGAGGCCAAGGTCGAGATCAGGCGCACGTCCGCCGGTGAACCAGGTGGACAGCATAGAGACCACCGCCGCGCCGATGATTGCCCCATAAAGCCGGCCGCGCCCGCCTATGGCCACCCAGACCGCCAAATAGATGGACGCGATCGGGGCGATTTCGGCTGGGTTCACGATGCCCGCTTGTGGGTAGTAAAGGGCGCCAGCAATCCCGGCGATAATGGCGGTGAGGGTAAACACCACCAACTTATAGTGCTCCACCTGATAGCCCAGGAAACGCACACGGGCTTCATCATCGCGAATGCCGCGGATGACGGAGCCGAACTTCCCCGAGACCAGCCATGCAGCCAGAAGGTAGCCGAGCCCCAACGCGACGGCTGAGGCCACAAAGAACCACACCGAGATGATGGATTGGGGCACACCTTCAAAGCCTGGGATGTTTTGAAGGCCGGAAAGACCATTGTTGCCGCGCAGCCCTGAATCGTTCTGGAAGAGGTAGAGCGAGAGCGCAAGGGTCATCGCCTGGGTGAGGATTGACAGGTAAACCCCTGTGACCCTGCTTCTGAAGGCGAGCCAGCCAAACACCAGCGCCAGGAGGCCCGGCACCAACACGACGAGAAGGAGTTGGGCCGGGAGGGAGTGCGCAAACATCCAAATGGCGGGAATATCGCTTCCGCCCACCACGCCGAAGATCTGCGTGCCGATGGCGTCTCGGATCTCGTCGGGCGTTGGGGGGAGCGGCGCGTTGCGCGCAGCCTCCACCACGATGGCCTCGGTGCGCGCGTACATGATCCACATCCCGACCATGTATCCGCCGAGCCCGAAGAACGCGAAATGGCCCAGGGAGAGGATGCCGCAGTAGCCCCAGACAAGGTCCATCGCGAGGGCGATGAGGCAGAGGCAGAGGGTCTTACCGAGCGTTTTCACCAGGCTCGTAGAAATGTCGCCGCCGGCCGCTTCGGACATCGACGCCACCGCAACAGTGAAGGCGGTGAGCAAGATGAGAACAACGATGGTGGACGGTTGGCTGAGGAAGGAGCGGTTCATGCAGCAGCCTCAGCGCTTGTGAGCTCCAGCCGATAGTAGGCGCTGTGCGGGTCCGGCCGGTAGTCGGCAAAGGGCGGGCACGGGTTGAAGCCCCGAGTCTCGTAAAGCCGGCGTGCGGGCTCGAAGGCTTTGGGGGTGCCTGTCTCCAGATAGACGTCGGTGTACCTGCGTGTTTGGGCGGCGGCGAGGATTGCCTCCAAGATGGCGGCACCGACCCCCTTGCCGCGCATCGACGCTTTGGTGTGCATGGTTTTGATCTCACCTTCGCACTCGCTGAGGGCACGTAAGGCGCCAATTCCCGCCATCTCCCCCTCAACTGACGCCGCCCACAAGGTGATGGACGGGTGCTTCAGGCCGTCAAGGTTCAGGGCGTGAACGCTCTCAGGCGGGGTAAGTGCCATGCAATGCGCGTGATGCGTGGTGACGAGATCGATCACGTGCGGATCGTCGAGCGTTGCGAGGGCGACTTCAAGCATCCCTACGCCTCCGCAGCACGGCCTTTAAGGGCGAAGATCCCCTTGGGCCGGAATTGGATGAAGATGATGATGAAGATGATCATATAGGTTTGCGCTGCGAGCGTGTTGGACGGGTTGAGCGCTTCGATCCCCTTTTGCAGGAAGCCGATGAGCGTGGCGCCTGCGAGCGTTCCGAAGATGTTGCCCACGCCGCCCACCACAACGGTCATGAAGCTTTGGACGATGTAGCTTGCCCCCAAATCGGAGGTCACCTTCGCGAAAAGGCCGATGGCAACGCCCGCAATCCCAGCAATCCCGGACCCTAGGCCAAAGGTTAGCATGTTGATCTTGTCGGGATTGATACCCATTGAGGCGGCCATGCGGGGGTTCTGCGTCACTGCCCGCACTTCAAGCCCGAGCCGCGTACGGTTCAGAATAAACAAGAGGGTGAGGAAGAAGATCACCGCCAACACGAAGATGGCGATGCGGATATAGGAGATGGAGACCGCATCGTTGAGGACGAGTGCGCCGTCAAGCCACTCAGGCGAGGTGAGCGGGCGCGCTTGTGTGCCAAAGATATTTTTGGCCAGCTGCTGTAGGGCGATGGAGACGCCGAAAGTGGCGAGCAACGTCTCAAGGGGCCTGTGGTAAAGCCAACGGATCACAAGGCGTTCGAGTGCCACGCCGGCAAGGAAAGTGATGGCGAAGGCCAGCGGCAGCGCCACGAGAATGGAGAGCGTTTTGTCTGGAATGAAGAGCTGAACGACGTAGCCGGTGTAGGCGCCCATCATGATGAACTCGCCGTGCGCCATATTGATGACGCCCATCACACCGAAGGTGATGGCAAGCCCGATAGCGGCGAGGAAGTAGATGGAGGCCAGCGAGATGCCGTCGAGGGCGAGGTCGGCGGTCTCGTAAAGGGCAACGCGGGAGTTGATGGCATCAATGGTGGCGGTCACCGCGTTGGTGATGGCGGGGGCTTCAGCGTAAATCTCTTCAAAGACGAACCCGTCGAGAAGGGCGATCTGCTCGGCCTCGGTCATAGTGGCCGGAACAGTCCCTTCTTCGGCAAGGCGGCTATAGGCAGCATCGCGGGCCGCGCGCGTGTTGAGGGTTGAAACGGGAATGCCGGCGACCGAACCGTCGCTGATGGCGGCCACGAGTGCTGCGTCACGCGCACTGGCATCGATGGCTTCTGGGGCGAGTTCATCACGCACCAAAAGCGCGTAGGCATCTGAAAAGCTGAGGCCATCCTCACCTGGGGTGAGCGTGCGGGCAATGTTACCCTCAACGGCATCGGAGCGTGCGCGCACTCGCAACGTGGTGCTGAGGAGCGGATTGAGGGTCGCGCGGGTTTCCACCGAAAGGTCTGATGCCAGGCTTTCGATGGCGGCAACGCGAGCCGCCTCGTCCTCATCAAAAAGAACGGTGAGACGGCGTTCGGCGCGCTCCAGATTGCCTTTGACGAAGGGATCGGTCTCTCGCCCGAGTGCATCGCGCAATGCTGTCAGGTGCGCTGCTTCGGGATCGCGTTCGATGGCCGCAAGGCTCTCAAGGCGCACGTTCGGGTCTGGGTCTGAGAGCTGGAACGCCACAAGAGCGGCGTTGATCATGGCCCGAATGCCGCTGTTGGGTTTGATTTGCTTCGCATCACGCCGGCCCACAGCGCCCATCGGCTCACCGGTGATGATGTGGCTGAGATTGTAGTTGCCGCCATCGCGCTCAGCTTGGAAGAAGCGGCCGTCCGATTTGCGGGCGAAGAGTTCTTTGTCTCGCCACATCTCAAGGACGCGGGGCGCGTTGGGGAGCCCACTTTGGGCGAGCGCTTCAATGGCCGGCGCTATGGTGCGCCGCGAACTTTTCTGTATGAGCTCGGTATTGTCGAGGAGCAGCGCTTCGATGGGCGTCGGCGCCGCCTCGGGCGCAGCATTATCTGCCTGTGCGAGCGCACTCGCCGCCCAAAAGAGGGCGGCGAGCAACAATGCGGCGGCGGGGGCGAGCCCTGCCAATGGTGATCGTTCAATCACTTAGTAGTTCGATTTGATCTGCACGCAGGTTTCAGTGTCCGTGTTGTACATCCCGCAGCCAAGCTCTTTCCAGTCTGATTTCAGAACGGCTGACTCGGGCAAAAAGTCGGTCCACGCATCACCGTCAACCTCTTCGGTCTGGCTGATGATGTCGAACTGACCGTCTTCTTGGATTTCCCCGATGAGGACGGGCTTGGCAAGGTGATGGTTTGGCAGCATCACCGCCGTGCCACCCGTGAGGTTGGGGAATTCTTGGCCGTACATGGCTCCGCGCACGGCGTCCACGTCGGTGCTGCCGGCAGCTTCAGCGGCATTCACCCACATATTGAAGCCGATGTAGTGGGCCTCCATCGGGTCGTTCGTGACCCGCTCATCACCCATACGGTCCTTCCAGGCTGCCACAAACTCTTCGTTGGGCTCAGCATCTGCCGACTGGAAGTAGTTCCATGCCGCAAGGTGGCCGACGAGATCGGAGGTATCAAGGCCAGAGAGCTCCTCCTCGCCCACCGAGAAGGCGACCACTGGAATATCGTCTGCCGACACGCCTGCCGCGGCGAGTTCCTTGTAGAAGCCAATGTTGGCGTCACCGTTGATGGTGGAGATGACGCCCACCTTCTTCCCGTCCGCGCCAAGCGCCACCACGTCGGCGACAATTTTCGACCAATCGGAGTGCCCGAATGGGGTGTAGTTGATGAAAATGTCTGCCTCCGCAATCCCTTTGTCTTTCAGGTATTGCTCAAGGATTTTGTTGGTGGTGCGCGGGTACACGTAGTCCGTGCCGAGAAGTGCGAATTTTTCGACCCCTAGCTCGTCCAGGAAATAGTCCGTCGCAGGGATGGCTTGCTGGTTGGGGGCAGCACCGGTGTAGAAGACGTTCTTCGACGACTCTTCGCCCTCATACTGCACAGGATAGAAGAGAAGGCCATTCAATTCTTCAATGACAGGCAGAACTGACTTGCGCGACACGCTGGTCCAGTTGCCAAAGATGACGTCAACGTCATGAACTGTGAGGAGTTCGCGGGCTTTTTCTGCAAAGAGCGGCCAGTCCGATGCAGGATCGACCACAACAGCTTCGAGCTGGCAACCCAGAACACCGCCGTTCTCATTTTGCTGATCGATCAGCATGAGCATGGTGTCTTTCAGGGTTGTTTCTGAAATCGCCATGGTGCCTGACAGCGAGTGGAGAACCCCCACTTTGATCGGGCAAGAGGCCTGAGCTTTCGCAGGCGCAACAGAGGCCATTGAGCCTGCAAGCGCAGTAGAGCCAGCGAGCGCCGCAGCGAGGATCAGTTTGGTCGTCATTCATCATCTCCTTCGACCGGACTTGTGGCGCGTATACGTGCAAAGCGCTTGCCAACTCCTTGCGCATGAAGCTGCTAGGATTTGCGCATTTCAACGAGCATCTAAATGCCGCCGATGTGTACAATCTTGCGTTACGCTGCCTAGTTTTGAGGCTTGCTGCGCGACCCGAACCTTCGCCTGCAGCCGATCGACGCGCAGCGTTGACGGCGCTTGGCCGAGCGTGCCCAACTCTACCATGCGGCTTGATGACGTTCCAGAAAATTATGGCACAGCGTCGTCTTCTTGGTCGGCCGGGCATAGCCGCGCCCTGGGATAAAGAGGTGGATGTCTGATGAAATCTCATAGACCCCTGATCGTCACGGCGGTGCTCCTCGCGGTAGGGTTAGGACTTGCACATTCTGCGAGCGCGGCAACATACATGCGCGGCTCCGCCGGAAACCCCGAAACTCTCGACACGCACAAAACGTCCACAGTGGTGGAAGCGCATATCCTGCGCGATCTCCTCGAAGGCCTGGTGATTCACGACGCCGCCGGCAACGTCATCCCCGGGGCTGCCACCAAGTGGACCACTTCTGATGATGGCCTCACTTATACGTTTACGTTGCGCGACGATGCACAATGGTCCGACGGGAGCCCCGTGACCGCTGGTGATTTTGTGTATTCGCTCCGCCGGATTATGACACCAGCAACAGGCGCGAAGTACGCAAACGTTTTGTTCCCCATCCTGAACGCTGAAGCGATCAATAAGGGCGAAATGGCCCCTGAGATGCTCGGCGTGAATGCACTTGATGACCGTACCCTTGAAATCAAACTTCAATCTGCAACACCTTACTTCATTGAGTTGCTAACCCACCAAACAAGTTTACCCGTCCACCCCCCCAGTGTTGAAGAACACGGGTCAGCGTTTGTGCTTCCAGAAAATATGGTGACGAACGGGCCGTACACGCTCGTGTCGTTCACGCCGAACGACCGCTTGGTGATCCGCAAAAGCCCAACATTTCATGCTGCTGACGAGGTGACCATCGACGAAGTCGTCTACCTGCCCTTTGAGGAGCGTGCCACGTGTTTGAGGCGGTTTGAGGCTGGGGAGGTGCACTCCTGCCAGGAAGTCCCGCGAGAACAACTTGCCGCTCTGCAGCAAAGACTAGGCGACCAGGTGCGTGTCGCCCCGTTCCTTGGAACATACTATTATGGCGTGAACACAGCACGTGAGCCATTTGATGATTTGCGCGTCCGGCAGGCTCTTTCAA
>JBCDLN010000151.1:0-9740 GCA_038745295.1 Pseudomonadota bacterium
GTTTCGCCGAGACGCGTTCACCCGCCGAAAAATCAGAGAAGTTGAACTGATCTGCGTTGACGTTACCGCCAAGAGGTTTCGGGCGACGTCAGCGACGGTCCCAGCCAAGATGGTTCGTGACCCCTATCCTCGCGGCTAGATGTGGGAGCTATGAAGGTTGTTCACTCTAAGGCCCGACAAGACTCAGAAGTGCTCTGAATGAACCCTTCACATGTTCCTTTGGTGGGACACCAAACAGCGACGTTCCTTCGGAGCCGACACCATCAGAATCCCGCGGTGGGCCTGATGGGTCAACCCCGAAGAGCGAAGCGTGGGTTGATGCATCAGGCCCACCGCGGGACAATTGACCATAGGCGGGAGCAGTGAGGCACGGCCCCATACGGCAGTTCCGCCATGAACAACGTTGATGGAAACCACCTCTAGCGCCTGCCAAACCGGTCTTGCGGCGAAACCTCGCTCGCGCCCACATGCACATCGAGCCAATCGTTGATGGGTTGGGCGGCGCGCCAGGCGGCAAACACAGCCTCATCGAGGCCAGCGCCGCAGATTTCTTTAGGGAACCGTCGCACCGCAATCACCTCTTTCATGCGCAACAGTTCGATATGAGGATGGTCGCGGGGGTAGCCCTTCGGCGCGGTTTTCAGGCTCCGGCCGCGCACCTCCATGGTCTCTTGCACCTCCTCCACAGCGTCCGCCAGCGCCTGGGCAAATCCCCCATCGCGCAAAGCCTCGCGATAGCGCGTCAGCTGGTCGGATGACATTTCATGATAGCCCGTCCCCGCCACCACCCCTTCAGAGGACACCGACACGTAAAGCCCCGCCGGCTTGGGCGCGCCCGTGTCGGCATCGACCCGCGAGTGGATGACGGCAAAGAGGTTGGTCTTGTAGGGGGACTTGTCTTTGGAAAAGCGCACATCGCGATGGGGGCGGGAGAGTTTCACCACGCCACCAAATTCGCCCTCAGCATGGGCCATCAGCGCCATCATCGGCCCGCGGATAGCACGCTCAAACACCACGCGGTTGTCTTCAAACCAGGCTTTGGTGTTGTTTTCGCCGAGCGCCTCATACCAAGCAAACGCTTCGGCCGGGAAGCCCTCGCCCGTCAGTTCAACCATCTCTTGCGCCGCTTATAGTGTTTGACGTTGCGGAACGATTTGCGGTCCTCCCCAGCGACACCAAGGTAGAACTCCTTCACATCGTCATTTTCGCGCAGCTTCACCGCCTCGCCATCCATCACCACGCGGCCCGCCTCTAAGATGTAGCCGTAAGTGGCGTAGCGCAAAGCCACATTGGTGTTTTGCTCAGCCAGCAAAATGGACACGCCCTCGTGGGTGTTGATCTCTTTGACGATTTCAAAGATCTGTTCAACCAGCTGCGGCGCAAGCCCCATGGATGGCTCATCAAGGAGCATCATTTTGGGCCGGCTCATCATCGCGCGGCCAATGGCGCACATTTGCTGCTCGCCGCCCGAGGTGTAGCCCGCTTGGCTTCCCCGCCGCTCCCTGAGGCGCGGGAAATACGTATACACCTTCTCCAAATCCTGCCTTATGGCGCGCCAACCATCTGTGCGGGTGAAGGCACCCGTGAGGAGATTTTCCTCCACCGTTAGGTGGCCGAAACAGTGCCGTCCCTCCATCACTTGGATGCAGCCGCGGGTGACCAACGCATTGGGGCTCATCGCCTGCACTTCTTCACCTTGAAAGGTGATGGAGCCCTTGGTCACGTCACCGCGTTCGGCCCGCAAAAGGTTGGAAATGGCCTTGAGCGTTGTTGTCTTGCCCGCGCCATTGGCGCCCAAAATAGCAACGATCCCACCCACAGGGACCTGCAGTGATACCCCTTTGAGCACAAGGATCACATGGTCATAGATCACCTCAATGTTGGCCACATCGAGGATGGGCGGCGTTTCAACGTCCATCAGCTGGGGCTCCCGGCAACGTCGAGCACGATCTTACCCACGTGGGACTTTTCCAAAAATGCCTCCTGCGCCTTCTGGAGCGCCTCAAACGGATAAACCGCTGAAACAAGGGGCGAAATCTCGCCCGCCTCAACAATCGCGATGAGATCGGTGAAGATGGTATCGCTCTGCAACGTGGAGCCCAGCATCGTGAGGTCCTTCAGGTAAAGGTCGCGCACGTCGAGCGAGACGATTGGGCCTGCGATGGCCCCTGAGGTGACGTATCGCCCACCTGGGGCAAGCGCAGTGATGAGATCTTGAAAACGCGGTCCCGCCACAAGGTCCACCAGCACATCAAAGGCGTTGGTGCCGTATGGCGAATCCCGGCTCAGCGTGGCATCGGCGCCGACGGCGCGTAACGCTTCTTCCTTGTTTGCCCCGGTCACAGCACTCACCCTCGCCCCGCGGCGTTGGGCAAGCTGCACGGCGGCCGACCCCACACCCCCCGAGGCACCGGTGATCAGCACCTTTTCAGCGCCCACGTTGGCCCGTTGAAGCATCGCCTCAGCGGTAGAATAGGCACAGGGGAGGGAGGCAAGCTCAGTGTCTGACCATGCCGCGTTGACCCGGAGCGCGTCGAAGGATCGCGCGAGCGCATATTCAGCAAACGCGCCATCGCACTCAGAGCCGAACGTATAGGTGACATCTGGGTCAGAGCCTCGCGGGCCCGCCCGTTGCAGCGCCCGCACCAAAATACGCTCGCCCACCCGGCTGGCATCCACGCCATCGCCCACCGCCACAATGTGACCGCAACAGTCAGCCCCTTGGATCCGCGGAAAATCGAGCGGCTGCCCGGTCCATGCCCCATCATCGGGCGCAGCGTCTGTGTCTTGGCGAGCTGCGTCGGCCGTATCGCGCTGCACCGACTTGGAATACCAGCCGACCCGCGTGTTGATGTCGGTGTTGTTGAGCCCCGCGGCAGCCACCTTGATGAGCACCTCACCAGAGGCAGGATCAGGCACTGGAACGCCATCTTCAAAGCGCTGCGCGTCTGGCCCGCCATGCTTATGGAGACGCCAAGCGCGCATTGTGGACGGGACTGTGCTCATGGACCGGGGGGGCGGCGCTTTTTTTCGAGCGCCGCCTGTCGTTTTAGCCGGTTAGCCCGCGCAAGCCACGGTACGGGCCGGCCAAGGTGCGTTGGCCTCTTCGTACTCTTTGGCAGCCGCTTCGAGGAGCGGACGGACTTTTTCGGCCATCGGCGAGAACCAGTCCGACACCGGCTCCCACGTCTCACCATTCCACTGCTGGATATAAATGTCGGACTGTCCGGCATGGTCGGAACAGGAGAGCTGCAAGGGCTTCATGAAGTTGGTCATGCCCGCTTCGGCAAGGCGCTCGTCAGTGATGTTGATTGCCTCAAATCCAGCCCGCACATCCGCCGGCGTCACATGCGCTTTGCCGGTGGCAGCTTGGGCATTCCTCACAGCTTCAGCCATTAAGAACGAGTTCAAAACGCCGCGGTTATAAAGGTTCTCACCGATGCGCGACTTTTCGGCGACATCGGAGAGGCCCTTGTCATAGACATGGGTGATGATGTCCTGGATGACCGGGAAGTCTTGGCCCACACCGTTAAAGTTCATGGTCTTATAGCCCACGGCGCCATCGCCTGCGGGGCGGGCATCGGCCTCACCACCGGACCACCATACGCCGATGAACTTATCCATCGGGAAGCGCACTTTGGCCGCTTCGCGAACGGCGGTGGGGTTCATCGCGCCCCAGCCCCACATGACCATGTAGTCGGGCCGGTCGCGCCGCACGTTGAGCCACTGTGATGATTGGTTCTGCATGGAATCGAGCGGCACAGGATACTGCGTCAGCGTAAAGCCGTACTCAGACGCCATGTCCTCCAACAGCGGGATCGGCTCACGCCCATAGCCGGCGTCTAAGAAGACATAGCCAATCTTTTTGCCCGAGAGGTTTTCAAGCCCGCCCTCCTGGTCGCCGATATATTTGATGACTGCCGAGGCACCGTCCCAGTACGAGAGCGGCGGGTTGAACACCCATGGGAAAACGTCACCATCGGCGGCTGCGGAAAGACCGTACGCCATGGACAGCACAGGGATCCCATCCACCGACGCTTTGGGGATCAGCTGGAGCGTGATGCCCGTGGAATAGGGGTTCACCACCAGCGGGTTGCGGTCTTTCAGGCTGTCATAACACTCAACGCCCTTTTGGGTGTTGTAGCCCGTCTCACACTCTTCGATGTTGATTTTGACGCCGCCGATGCCGCCATCACGCTCGTTGAGCATGGTGAGATAGTCGCGCATACCGTCGGCAATGGGGATGCCTGATCCAGCAAACGGCCCTGTGCGATAGGTCATCAACGGCATGAAGAGTTCGCCATCTTCTGCCACCACAGGCGCGTGGGGGATTGCGGCAGCCACGGTTGCGGCGAGCGCAAGGGCTATGGTCGATTTCATCGTGTTAAAGCCTCCCGAGTGTTCATTCTGGGCGTTGAGCCCCAGTTGGTGACGGCAAGGTTAGACCGATGTGGACGCTGCTGTCACGGCGCCCATCAGCGCGCTGGCGGCCAATCAGTAAGGGAACGGCCACACCCTCAGTTTTTGCCGCAAGACCGACCACATGCGGGCCAGTCCGTGGGGCTCCACAATCAAAATCCCGATGATCAGCGCGCCCACAATCACAAGGTTGAGGTGCTCAACCATGGCGGCATCCACATCAACGCCAAAAAGGCCAGGGAGCCCCCGAATCACGATGGGCAAAATGAAGATGAAGGCCGCGCCCATGAACGAGCCTGCCATGGAGCCGAGCCCGCCTAAGATCACCATAAAGAGTACCTGGAAGGAGAGGCGGATGTTGAAGGAGGAGGGCTCAGCCGCCCCCAGCCACATGAACACAAAGAGCGCCCCTGCCACACCGCATACAAAAGAGGAGACGGCAAACGCGCTGAGCTTGGCCACCAATGGCCTGACGCCAATGAGTTCAGCCGCAATGTCCATGTCGCGGATCATCATCCACGAGCGGCCAATCCGCCCGCGGATGAGGTTGCCCACCAGCCAGGTCATCAGCGCCACAATGGCCAAGATGACGAAATAGCGGGTGAGGGCGTCCGCCGTCGGCCCACTCAAAGCATAAGGAGTGCCCCAGGCCTCCAACGTGCGCAGTTGCACCTCCGGCAAAAACTGGAGGGGGATGATCAGCTCAACCGCCGACTTGAGGCCGCTATAGGCCCACTCCACACCGTAGGCGACCCGGTCGATCACATAGCGCAGCGGGGCAAGGCCGGTGCGGGTGGGGACTTCAATCGCTCCGGACGGATTGTTGTTGTAAAGCCAGGGAATGCGGATGAAACACCATTCCAGAAAGAACTGCGCCGCCAGCGTTGCAACGGCGAGATAAAACCCTTTGATCCTGAGCGAGGGCAGCCCGAACAGGACCCCTATCCCTGCCGAGAAAAAGCCCGCCACCAGCACCCAGACGATGATGTTGACGTCCGGAAAGATGGTGGTGAGCTTATAGCAGGCGTACGCGCCCACCCCCATGAAGGCGCCAGTCCCCAGCGAGAGCTGGCCGCAATAGCCGGTCAAAATGTTGAGCCCGATGGCCGCCAGCGCAAAAATCAGAAACGGGATGAGGATACTGTTGATGAAAAAGTCGTTGGCAAACAGCGGGACGATCAGTGCGGCAACCACCAAAAGGGTAACGCCGAGCCGATCTTCGCGGACGGGAAACGCCGCCTGGTCCTCTTGGTAGCTGGTCTTGAACTGGCCTGCTTCGCGGTAAAACACCTAGGGCGCCCCTTTGTCTCTTCCCGTGCCATTCCGGCCAGTCAGTCCAAAAAGGTCAACCCGCCTTGCGCACAACACCGCGCTTGCGCAGAAATTGCTGGCCCACAACGGGCGCTCCCATGGTGTGACACGTTGGAGGACAAGCCGATGCTTCGATCAACCCTTGCCGCCCTTATCCTGTGCGTTGCCATCTCATCGGCCAACGCCGCATCAACGCGCATCAGCAACCCTGATGGGACCACCGTAGACGTGATGACCACCGCCACAGGCTCCATTGTCACAAGCTATGACGACAATGGCCGCCAGACCGACAAGCTTCGCTATCCCGATTATAAGGGCGATGACGGGCATGAGCGGCTGCTCCTCCTCCTATCGCCGCCTGGCGCAAAGCTTCAGCGGCAGTAGGGGGGCGCGGCGGCCTCGGGGCACTGTTGGCATCGCCCAATGCGGCAGCGCGGCGGCTGCCGCCCCACAGGCGGGCCTTACTGATAGGGCTCGGCGACCGCGTCCACCAGCTGGTAGCCCACGTCAGCCAAGATGGTCCCGAGCGGCGCGGCTTTAAGCGTGCCTGTCACCCAGACGGGAGCAAACATATCCACATCACCCGCCGCATCGCCCACATAGACGATTTGGTTGGGCGGTGGCGGGGGCACGTGAATGCAGGCCCCCAACTCGGGCACCAGCAAAAAGCGCGTTTCATTTTCTGAAAAGCCCACCGGCGTGGTGTAGCCGGCCAGGCGCACCCGTTTGCCATCAAGCTCGTCCCGCACTGCGCCCACCATGGGTTGAAGCGAGCGCATGTCGCCAATGTCGAGGAAGAACATCATGACGTCTTCGGCAGTGGTGCCTGCAGGAAACTCTGAAAAATCAGGGCGGCCGACCCGCGTTCCGTCCTCCACCGCCAGGGTGAAGTCGCCGTCTTGCCACAGCGCTTCCCAGTCAAGCTCGGCTGTCCCCTCCGGCAGCGGCGGGATCTGTTGGGCCGGCGGCATTTGGTAGCGCACCAGTTCGTGGGGCGCGGCGTTGTAGGAATCAGCAATGGGCCGGAACGACCCGTCGTCGATGATCTCTTCGCCTGATGAGCCGATCAGGCGCTGCCCGTCGGACGTCCACGGCGACCACACCACCAAAACCACAGCCCCCAGCAGGACCATGACAGCCAACGCCCGCATCACCACGGGTTTCATGGGATATGCTCTCCCCCAGATCATTGCCCACCGACGAAGCCGTGCCGGACCGGCTGGCCAGTACTCTGCCTGTCTTTACCCCAAGGGGTGAAATCAAATTCTCGTCGGCAGGGACGCGGCCGGTCGCCTCAGCCAGCAACATAGGGATGCCATTCGCCGCCTGCCAGCTTGACCGCCTGCACAAGCTCGCAAACAGCTCAGTCTGTCATTGGAGAATAGTAAGTTTGTCAACGTTTTCAGATGAGGGCGCGAGGATGGTTTACCACAGGGCACCGATGTGGAGATTTTGCCCATTGGCGGATAGGGCAACGCGCTGATTATTGGAGCAATATCGCGTTTTTCATCAAGGAAAAACTATTTCAGAATTGCCATTGGCATTTGGACAGGAATTATGTCTTAATGAAGTCATCGCTGTATTTCTGAGTAAAAAGGCCATGCTGTGGCATGGTTTGGTCTCACCAGGCTGGAGGCAGCTTCGGCATTGCGGCACCGCACAACACGCACCAGCTAGGCTTAGCCTGTCTTTTTCACCACTATTCCGCTTCACCACGCCACCCTTAACATTACCCTACAGAAAATAGGCTTCGAGCGTAAATCGACGGTAAGATAACGAGTAGGCCCGTTCAAAGATGTACGAGCAAACGCGCCAAAAAGAACATGATGTCGCCTCCGTGGCACCCATGGGTGCCATTGAACATTTGGCGACACTTCAGTCTATGGCTGCGCTGCAAGTCCTGCCGTTGCCCATTGTTGTGCTCAATAGCGGCGGGGATGTGACGGTCGCCAACCCCCTTGCTGAAGCCCAGTTCGGGCTCACGCCCCAGAGCGCCCCCAACACCCAGAAATTCGCAGCCGTTTGGCAAGCATCCTGCGATGAGCTTGCCGCGCTTTACGAGCGCATCCACACATCGCAGACATGGACACCCTTCACGCTCCACCGCAAAAGCAGCTCCGAGAAAACGCCCGATGTGGCCCATCTTTGCGGCCACACCATCACCATCGCCACCCCGGTGGGGCAGGAAAGCGCCATTCTCATCACAAGCGACATCAGCGCCATTTCGCCCGAAACCTCACAATTGGCCCTCATCGAACAGCTGAGCGCGCAGCTCGATGAACGCCACAAAGCCCAGACCCTCCTCAAAAGGCTTTATAAACGCGAGCAAAACTTCAATCGGGAGCTGGTGCACCGGGTGCGCAACAACCTCAGCGTCCTCGCGGCGATGTTGCGCGTGGCGATCCGCGACGCCAGCTCCCGCAGCCCACTGGCCGCGCTCCTCCAGTTTGAGCAGCGCATGAAATCCGTCGTCACCGTTCACGACCTTCTGGACGGTTGCCACCAGAAAGATCAGGTCGCCGCTGATGAGATGATCGCGCGCATCTGCGCGGACCTTCAAGTGGCGATCGGCGCCCCGAACGTGACCCTTAATTGCATCACCACCCCTAAGATGCTGGTGGCCACAAAAGTCGCGACGCCGCTGGGGATGCTTGTGAATGAGGCGGTCACAAACGCCTATAAACACGCCTTCCCCGAAGGCCGCGCGGGCACCATCACCATCTCTCTCACCAGGGCCGATGAAGAGACAGCCCAGCTCTCCATTGCCGATGATGGGGTGGGCTTCACCCCAGGCGCTGCGGCCGAGGGGCTTGGCCTGCGCATTCTCAATAGCCTCATGGAGCAAATCGGCGGGCGCCAAAGCTTCAACAGCCAAAATGGCGTGGCCATTGAATTGAGCTTCCCGGTCGGTCAAACCTAGGCCTACCGGTCTTTCCTCGGCAGGTGCTCAACCCGTTCGCCGCACGCCCCAGCGCGCGGTGTGGTGGGTGGCGCGCTCGCTCAACCAAGGCCGCATCAAACGCTGCGGCCAGGGACAGCCCGCCCCGCCTCAGCGGTAAAACCGTGTTGAGGAGCTGCCATGCCCCACCCTCCCACCGACGCAGCAGCGGTCGCAGACGCAGTCGTCCCCGTTGCGTGGGTGGAGCGTGGAAAAACACTGTGCACCATGGCGCTCGCTTGGCCGCCAGAATTCGCCAACGCCCGCGCCGGCCAGTTCGCCATGATCAAAAGCGCAAGGCAGGGCGCCCCGCTTCTGCCACGCCCCATCAGCCTGGTGCCAGCCCCCAAGGGCCTCCACATGGTGTTCAACATTGTGGGCGAAGGCACCCGCACCCTCGCCGATGCGGTGGAAGAGGACGATGTGATCGTGATCGGCCCGCTCGGTAACAGCTTCACCGCCCCCCAAGGCCCCATCACCATCATCGTTGACAGCCCCCATGCGGGCACCATGCTGGCGCTCGCCAGTGCCCGCGCAATGGCAGCAAGCACGCGCGAGCCTGATACAGTCCTCTTCGTCACCGCGTCGCCAACACCCCACCCATCGGACGAAGGCGTTCGCGGTGCGCTTGTGGAGACCGGCGCCGCAGTGATCGATGTGACGGTGGACACGTTAGACGCGGCGCTGCGCGCGCAACGCCCCACCTACATCGCCGCAGGTGCAGGCAACCGGGCCATGGAACGGGCGCAACGCTTTGCCGAGCTCCAAAATATCAGCGGCGAAGCCTCCCTCCAATCGCCCATGGCGTGCGGCCTTGGCGCGTGCAAAGTGTGCATCCATCCCGCCCGCCAAGGGCCACCCTTTTTGGTGTGCGAGGGGCCCATTGTGCCGCTGTCTCTGCCCGACTTCGGCACACAGGGCGAGGGCACGTCACGGGGCAGCACGGAAAGCCTCATACCATCGGTGCGCCCATGACGGCTGATCTGGCGCTCACCGTCGGCCGGGTGCGGCTCAACGCACCAGTCATCCCCGCCTCGGGCACCTTCGATCTGGCCCACCAAAGGGTGTTTGA
>JBCDLN010000152.1:0-9675 GCA_038745295.1 Pseudomonadota bacterium
AGCAGCAAAGCTCCAAACCCCTGGCCGATACCAGATCGAGGCCGCGATCCAATCGGTGCACTGCGACCGCAAACGCACCGGGCGCACCCAGTGGAGCGCCGTTGCAGCACTTCATGACGCACTTTCGTCACTTTCGCCATCAACTGGGGCTGCTGTGGCCCGTGCGGCCGCCTATGGCGAAGCCTTCGGCGCGGAAAAAGGCCTCGCCATCTTGGATGAGATCCCATCGTCGCGTGTATCGTTTTACCAACCCTACTGGGCAGTTCGCGCGAGCCTTACTGCCCGGGGCGGCAACGGTGACGGAGTGGCTCTCGCCAAAGCCATCGCACTGGAGCGTGACGCAGGGGTCAAACGCCACCTTGCCGCGCTCAGTGGCCCCATCGACGCGGGCAATCAAGCGACTGACGAACCGCCCGGGCCAGGTCCCCATCGGTTTTAATGCGCGAGACTGTTTCTCCTCATGGCAGAAGCCCCTAAGGAGCCTCACCGAACGGGCGTCACCATCACGCCCATTGACCAAACAGGAACCTTGAGGAACCGGCGATCATGCTCACGCGGGCTCAACGACGCACACTTTCGTTCGGGTTGCAGACCGTGCTGGGGCTCCAAAAGCGGGGGTTTTTCATCCCACTCAGAACAGCGCCTGCCGCGTCCGCCTGGGCCGGACGGGACTACAGCGCTCTGCGGGCCCATTTTGACGCCCACCGCGAGACCTTTAAGGGCTTTTTGAGCAAGATCGATGCGCTGCGAGATGATCTTGTCGTGCTGAAAGGCCCGCCACCTGAGCCGCGCTTTAACCAAACCTGGTGCCCGCGACTTGATGCGGCCGCACTCTATTCTTTGGTGCGATCGCAAAAGCCCGCACAAGTTATTGAGGTGGGCTCTGGCCATTCCACCCGCTTTTTCGCGCGGGCTGTGCGGGACGGCGCACTCAAGACCAAGATCACAGCCATTGACCCGCAACCGCGCGCGGACCTTAAGGGGCTGCCGATCGCGCTCCACCAGAAAACACTGCAGGATTGTGACCTTGGCCTCTTTCAAGGCCTTCGCGCAGGCGACGTCCTCTTTGTGGATTCAAGTCATGTCTTGATGCCGGGCACGGACGTGGACCTCATCATCAATCACGTCATCCCCCACCTGCCGAAGGGTGTTGTGGTCGGCTTTCATGACATTTTTTTGCCTGCACCCTACCCCGCCGCTTGGCCGTTTACCGTCTACAACGAGCAGAACGCTGTGGCCCCGCTCATGCGCCACGCGCATCTTCTGTTCGCCAGCGCTTTTGTGGTCGGCGAAATGGGCGAAGCGTTGGCGGGTTCGTGGATTGGCCAGCAGCCGCTCGAAGAGGGGGCGCGGGAGAGCCTATTGCTCATGGAGCTTTAGAGCGGCGGACGCATGTCACAACGTCGGACGCGGGTTGGCGCGTTTACCGGCGGGTTTGCCGAGCTCGGCCAATTCGCGGATCAAGTCCCAATGCCGGGTCGTCCGCTGGCTTCACTTTTCAGAAGGCGCGGCAATGCGCAGCGGCCGGCCGTTCTCAGCATCACGGCTTGCTTTAAAGGCGCGGATTTTTTGCGCCAACGTTGGCTCCTGGGGCGTGTCAGCCTCGTCAGCGGCCGCCAAAAAGCGCTCGGCGACCGCGCGAATGGCAGACTTTAGCGCCGCCACATCGTCAGGGCTTGCAAGAAGGTTTTCTCCAGCAGAGGACAATCGGCCAAGCTCTTCCTTCAGCTCAGCGATTTCGCCCTGGGCAGCACTCAGCTCCTCAGCAACCGCCTCGCGACTGGGGTCAGACTTTTGGGTTGTGGCAGCACTCAACGCGGCTTCAGCTTCTGTCCTTCCGGCCTCGGCTTTGCTGAGGTCTGCTTCGAGAGACGCAATGCGCGAACGCAGCTGCGCCGTTTCGCCAGACTGGGGGTCAGCGCCCCCATCGAGTTTGGCTTCCGCAGCTTGTGCCCGCGCCAGCACCTTCTTGAGCTGGGCGCTGCGCAGCTTCAATTCTTCCTCGCTCTTCAAAAGTGCCTGGTTGCGCAACTCAAGCAGCGCCTCCGCCTTTTCCAAAGCGACCCGGGCATCTTGCTCGCGCCGTTCGGCCGCGGCTGTGCGCCCCTTCATGGCGTCCGCTTCGTAGGCCAGCTTGGACAGCGCCTCATTGGCGGCAGTCTCTCGGGTTTGGGCTGCCTCAACGGTCGTGCCTTGATCAGCCGCCGACGCGAGCTGGCTTTTCAAAGACTGGATGGTGCTGTCACGCTCAGAAAGGGATGCGGTGAGCGCGTCAATGCTGCTTTGACTTTGCGACAGAACAGCCTCCACCCCACCCATCCGTTCGGCAGTGGCGGACAGGTTCGTCACATTGGCTTCAAGCTGCGCCACCTTGTCGGCAAGGGTTGCGCTTTTTGCCCGCTCCGCCTCCACGGCCGCACGGGCAGTATCGCGTTCTGAAGCAAGCCTTTCCATCGCCTCGCGGGTGCTCCCGGCACCCTCCTTTGCCTCACCGGCCGCGGTGGCAAGCGCAGCGGCTTCGGCCGATGTTTGTCTCAGCTCTTGGCGCAAATCATCAAGCTCTGCCTCAAGCGTGTCGACGCGGGCAGCATCGGCGCGAAGCGCGTCAAGCTCATCGGGTGCGACAGCAGATTGCTCGCCAGCCTCGGCCGCGCCGTCTTCCAGGGCTTTGAGCTTTTGCGTGGCGATATCCAGTGCGCGCTCAGCCTCCTTGAGGCGGAGCGCCCCCTCAAGCTGTCGCTGGACTTCAGCTTGGGCGTCGCTGAGCTTTTCTTCCAGCGCTGCAACCTCAACGGCATGGGTGGCCCGCAGCACATCCCGCTCGGCCTCGACTGTCTCCACAGAGACTTCAGGCGTCCGCCGACTGGGTTTTGACTTCCCCGAACGGGTCGCCAGCACAAGAAGGAGAACAAAAACCACCGCAAGGCCAATGACCACGGTGGGCAAATTGACAGATTCTGGCAGCGTCATCCGTCTGATTTTCCCATCGGCAAAAGAGGAGGTCGTGGAACCCCAGTAGCACTTTCTTCGGGCGTCCTGGAGAGGGGCGCCCGCGCGACAGGGAAAGAAGCCGTTATGCCCGATGTGAGCCCGATGAGACTTTACGCGGTTCCATCAGGCGGGCCGATGGCGCCCTCCCGCGGTGTCCTTAGCCAACCACTCACCGTGCTGTCACGCCCGGTGCGCCGGCAAAGTGGACTTCCCCCGCTGGAAAGTGAGCGTCTTAGCGCTGGGGTAGATGGCGAGACACTGCCATCGAGCCTCGCGCCCCGACCGCGGCTTGGGGCAAAGCCTTTAAAACGGGTTCCAGGTGGGCTCGGGCGTAAACTTCAAATAGCCAAGGCTCACGCCGAGGCGGGCACCGACGCCAGTGCGCACAGGCACAAGATACGACTCGTGCGCTGCCATCATCGTCATGGAGACCCCGCCCACGATATAGGCCGAACCGTCCACCCCGGTGAACCTTTGCATCAAAGTTGCGGATGAGGGGACGTTATAGACCAGCATCATCACCCGGCTGCCGGAACCGCCAAAGTCCCAACCGAAGGATGGCCCCTGCCAAAACACAGGTTCCGGGTTCTGCCCGGCAATTTGGAGGACACCTTCGCCATAGCGCAGACCCCCAAAGAGCGCACCCGCCCCTTCTTCCCCAAGGATATAGCCATTGGGCTGACCAAAGACGGAAAAGGCTTGTTGGAGAACGCTCGCAAGCCCGGCCGACGTGTTGCCGAAAAAGGCGTGGCCTGTTTCGAGCAGCTCTTCGGTGGTGTAACCGCTGCCCGGCTGGGCAGGCGTCAGCTCACCGCTGAGGCTGTTGGCGGCGGGCGCCGCGAAAGAGAGACTAACCGCAAGGGCAGCGGCTTGAACGAAACGCAGCATGGGACACCTTTACAATGCGCCTTCCCATCCCGGCGGGCGCGTGCAACGGTCCCTCCATTGAGGGCGCCGGGATATGGATGAGTGATGACGAGCGACTTGGATCTTGCGAGCCTTCTCGCGTCGCGCCTGTGTCATGATGTTGTGGGGCCCGTCGGCGCGATCCAAAACGGGCTCGAACTCATTGCCGAAGATGACTCCATGGCCGAGATGGCGATGGACCTCATCAAAAAGAGCGCTGCGCAGGCAACGGCGAAGCTCCAGTATGCGCGGATGGCCTATGGGGCGGCGGGCGGAGCGGACGTCCTTGATCCTGGCGAGGCGGGACGGTTGACCGAAGGCATGTTTTCCGGCGAGCGGGCGACGCTGGACTGGCGCTTTGCCGGACCGCCCACCGACCGCAACACCGTGAAGCTTGCGATGCTGATGGCAACGTTTGCGCTTGCAGCGGTCCCGCGCGGCGGCGATATCACTGTCGAGCATGATGACACCGGATGCATCAGCGTGCGCGCTTCGGGAAACCCTGCCCGCGTCCCGCCCTTTACTGACTTGATGACGATGGGTGGGGAGGCGACCGACCCCCGTGCCGTTCAGGCCATGCTGATGGCTCGCCTTGCCGCAGCGTCCGGCGCAACGATTGTGGTTGAGGCGGATGACAGCGCTTTCGTGGCGCGCACAACAAAGAGCTGAGCGGCGCACCAACGGCACACCGCCCCACTCAACCTCAAGCACAGCCTCAGCGGGCGCGTTGCCCAATCGAGCGGCCTTGCCGCGCGCTCTAGGCGGGCTCGTGGTGACGTTCAGGCTCCGGCTCACGCAGCACATAGCCTCGCCCCCAAACCGTCTCGATATAGTTGCGGCCACCTGTTGCTGATGACAGCTTCTTGCGCAGCTTGCAGATGAACACGTCGATGATCTTCAGTTCAGGCTCATCCATCCCGCCATAAAGATGGTTGAGGAACATCTCCTTGGTGAGCGTTGTGCCTTTGCGCAGCGAAAGAAGCTCCAGCATCTGGTACTCTTTGCCGGTGAGGTGCACCCGCTGCCCGTCGACGTCGACCGTTTTGGTGTCGAGGTTGACCGCCAGTTCACCGGTGCGGATGACGCTTTCAGCATGCCCCTTGGAGCGACGGACGATGGCGTTAATCCTGGCCACCAGCTCATCCTTATGGAAGGGCTTGGTGAGGTAGTCGTCCGCGCCAAAGCCGAGGCCGCGGACTTTGTCTTCAATGTTGCCAAGGCCTGACAGGATCAAAATGGGCGTATCAATCTTTGACACTCTTAACGTGCGCAGCACCTCGTAGCCCGACATATCCGGCAGATTAATGTCGAGCAGGATGATGTCGTAGTCATAGAGCTTGCCGAGGTCGATGCCTTCTTCACCGAAGCTGGTGGTGTAGACATTGAACCGCTCGGAGTTCAGCATGAGCTCGATGCTTTGCGCGGTCGCATTATCGTCTTCGATCAATAGAACGCGCATGCGGTTCCTCTCACGCTATGTAGCCGGCGCATCGCCGCATTCATTTCCTCGACTTGCGGGTCACCCCGCCAACACCGAATCAAACGCTTATCCAGTGATACCAAATCGAAGACCCGAAAGGGCTGCGTCTCGACCGCAATCCTCATGGAATTGGAATTGCCAACGCCCCGAATCATGAGCGAGAGCGGTAAAGACATTCTTAATTGATCCGTGTCGCTCGTTGAGATTCTCGTTATTTCGCCGAAAGGGACTCTGCGAAGCCGTTAATGGCGATTTCCACTTTGCTGCTGTCTTGCGAACCAATTCGCAACGCTCAGGCGATACCCTAGGGTTCGTCGAGTTCTTGGAGGGTTTGTCATGAAGCCGCGCGAAAGCACGATCCAAGCGAAGGAGTTTCAGGCAGCTGCGCTCAAGCGGCAGCTGTCCCAGTTTGATCGGATGATTGGGGATCTTGAGGTCATCCGCACCGAGCTTGGAAAGCAAATCGATGCCGAAGAGCGCCGGACGGGCGTCTCTGATCCAGCCAACTTTGCCTATTCGACGGTGGCGCGGGCGGCCCGCGAGCGGCGGTCGAACCTCACCAACACCATTGACGACCTGGTGGAGCGGCGCACGAATGCGCTGGAAAGCCTGAGCGAGATCGATGGGTTTTTCAGCGCACTCAACAACGCCGGCGAGTTGGTCATCGACACCGCCGCCACCATGCGCAAGGTCCAAACGGCGGCCGCCTGAGCGGCGGTCGCCCATCTAGAAAAAGAGGCTGGAGACGGACTTATCAAGCACCGTCCGGCTGATAGCTTCGCCCAGCAGTGTGGCGATGGACACAACCCTGATCTTGTCCGAAGAGCGCACCGTTTCGGTGGGCTCGATGGAGTCGGAGATCACTAACTCATCCAGCACCGAGGCTTCGATCCGCGCAACCGCCCCACCCGACAAGACGCCATGGGTGATGTAGGCAGCCACTCTGTTAGCTTTTGCTGCAAGGAGCGCCTCGGCCGCATTGCACAGCGTGCCGCCAGAATCCACGATGTCATCGTAGAGCAGGCAGTCGCGCCCCTCCACGTCGCCGATGATGTTCATCACCTCCGATTCGCCCGGCCGCTCACGTCGCTTATCCACAATGGCGAGCGGGGCATCGATCCGCTTTGCCAAATCGCGCGCCCGCACCACACCGCCAACATCCGGTGAGACCACCATCAAATTATCGAGCCGATAGCGCTCTTTGATGTCACGGCTCATGACGGGGGCAACGTAAAGGTTGTCGGTGGGAATATCGAAAAAGCCTTGGATCTGCCCCGCATGGAGGTCGAGGGTCAGCACCCTGTCGGCACCCGCACGGGTGATCATATTGGCCACCAGCTTGGCCGAAATGGGGGTTCGACCACCCATTTTCCGGTCCTGCCGCGCGTAGCCGAAGTAAGGGATCACCGCGGTGATGCGCCGGGCCGAGGCTCTCAGAAGCGCATCGATGATGATCAAAAGCTCCATCAGGTTGTCGTTGGCCGGATACGACGTCGATTGGATCACGAAAACATCCGCACCCCGGACGTTTTCCTTGATCTCGACAAACACTTCCTGGTCGGCAAACCGGCGCACCGCGCAGGCGGTGAGCGGCAGGTCAAGGTAGCTGGAGATGGCCTCCGCCAGCGCGCGGTTGGAATTGCCGGCGACAAGCTTCATGAAGAGCCCCTGCGCACTGAACGATATCGCTTCGTGATCGACTGGTAGCAAATCGCGGGAGTGTCACAAGGCGCGCTCCCCATCGTCTTGTGGGTGGGCCTTGGCGGGGCGCTGGTCTGCGACATTTGGGCAACGGCTTAAGCGGCGCGGCCGCGATCCCCAAGGCGTCCTTTATGCCCGCGCGTAAAGCCAAGCGCGCAACAGCGCCGTCACCCGACGCGCGATGAGATCAATATCGCGCTCTTCGACACTCGCCCAGGGGTCGTTCTCGCTCTCTTCAGACGTTTGCTGTCCGGAGATCCTGTGGAGGCGCTTACCCTCCACATCCTTGACATCAAACACGAAAAAGACGAGCGCGTTGGTGTCGTCAGCAACCGCTGTGAGGGTGCCTTCCACGGTGAAAAGCGCCCGACCGCCGGGGCGTTTGACGACATTGAGGCCTTCTCGCTCGGCCCGGGTCCACAGACGGCGGAGCATTTCATCGGCCGCATCACCTGGGATGCCTGGGATTGGGAGGAACGCAAAGGTGGCCACGCTGGGGTCGACGGGGGCGGGGGTGGGCGGCTCAAGGTCAATCCCTACATCGGCTGCAATGCCCGAAAGGCGCGGCGATTCGCACGCACCCACCGCCAGCACAACAAGCGCGATGAGGAGCGCGCGGATCATCGCGTCACAAGCGCCGGCGGGATGGCAGACAAAGGCTCTGCGTCCCCATCGGTGGTGAGGTAGGTGCGGCCCACAGTCATCGCCGTTTGGGTTTCAGAATCCATCAAGATCATATGCGCAAACAGCACCATGTCCGCCACGATGGGCTCCTGATTGTCGTGGTAAAACATGGGCGGATCCATCCACGACGGAGCAAACGTTGCGCCCAACGAGTAGCCGCACGCGTTGAGCTTGTGGGACTGCATACCACGATCGTTGAGTTCTTGGGCGTGGGCATCAAACACTTCGCCGAAGGTGTTGCCCGGACGCATCGCTTTAACCACTGCAGCAAGCGCCGCCTCTGCAGCCGCATAAAGCTCAAGATGGCGCTCGCGCGGGCGGCCGATGATGACGGTATCCATCATCGCGGCGTGGTAGTGGCGCCATGTGCCAGCAAACTCGAGCGTGAGCTGATCGGTCTCATCAAGCACCCTGCGGCCTGATTTGTGCCGGCAAAGGAGGGCATCTTCGCCCGAGCCAATGATGAACTCGTTGCCAGGATAGTCGCCACCGCCGGCAAAGATGGCGCCCTGCATCGCCGCAAGGATCGTCCCCTCGTTCACCCCGGGGCGGGCAGCGCTCACCCCTGCGTGCCAGGCTTCATCGGCAAGGCGGGCGGCTTGGCGCACATGGGCGATCTCGGCGTGGGATTTCACCGCCCTCAGCGCCGGGATGAGGCCGGATGCATCGTGAAGCTGCGCAAAACTGCGCAGCTGATGCTCCAACAAGCGCCCGTTTTTGGCGGTGAGGCCGTGCGTGTCAGTCTCAATCCCAATGTCTGAGCCCAGAAGATCCAGCGAAAAAAGGTGCTCTTTCAGAACGCGCGTTGGATCTGTGCCGGCGCGATCGGCCCAAATGAGGATGTTCTCGATGATGGAGGTGTGACGCGCTTGCCGCAGATCAGGCGAGCGGGTGATGAGCGAAAGCTGACCGTCTTTGGTGACCACCAGGCATTGGAAGAACACAAAGCCGAAGGTGTCGTAGCCCGTCAGCCAGTACATGCTTTCCTGGGAAAAGATGAGCATGGCGTCGAGCTTTCGCTCAGCCATACCCGCCTTCAGCCGGTCCATCCGCTCCGCAAACTCGTCGCGGGAAAAATGAAGTGCCATCCCTTAGCCCTCCAGCGCAATCGCCGACAGGAGCCGGCCATAGTCGGCCTCCCCCCTGTGGGTGGTGCGCCGATAGGAGAAAAAGCGCGCTTCATCGGGGTATGTGTCAAGGGCAAGGTCTTCAATGGTGCCAACGCCCGCCGACTTCAGCCGCAAAACGATATAAGCAGGAAGGTCGAAATAAGCGTGCCCCGCCCTTTGCGAAGGCCGGAAACACGCTTCCGCCTCGGCCATCTCCCTCACGATGGGGTCTTTAAACTCTGGGCCCACTTCGTAGGAGTTGGGGCCGATGGTGGGGCCGATGGCAACGCGGATGCGGTCACGCTCGGCCCCGCGCTCGCCCATCGCTGCCAGCGTCGCTTCCAAAACGCCACCAGCAGCACCGCGCCAGCCCGCATGAGCCCCGCCAATCACACCAGCATCAGCGTCCAGGAAGAGGACGGGGGCGCAGTCCGCATGAAGGACACCAAGGGCAATGCCGGGCCGGTCCGTCACTAAGCCGTCCACCCGCGGCCGGTCCTGTGTGGGCGCATCGAGTACCAGAACATCAGCTGAGTGGGTTTGGTGCATCGAGACAAGACGGTCCGCGCTCAGGCGCAGGTGGGCCGCAATAACTGCCCTGTTCTGACCCACATGCTGGGGATTATCGTTCGAGCCGCGGCCCGCGTTGAGTGAGGCATAGATCCCCGCCGAAGAGCCGCCCTGGCGGGTGAAGAAACCGTGTCTCACCCCCTCCACACAAAGGCTTGGCGCGGTGATGGCCTCAACCCCGCCCCCACTCTCTGGCGGTGATGCGGTGTGAGGGGCGGCTTCGATCGTCATAGG
>JBCDLN010000153.1:0-9663 GCA_038745295.1 Pseudomonadota bacterium
CATCGGCAATGGGATGAGTGCGTTTACGCAAACGTACATCAACATTCCCATCACGCTGAACCAGGACGAGGTGGATGCGGCCGAAGCCTCGTTTGTGAAGACCTCGCGCTACCGCGAGATCATCACCAATGCGCTTGCCGCGGAGGTCCAGAAAGGCGGCTTCGAAACGGAGCTTGATGAGCCTGACGAGCTGCGGCAGATCCTGTCCTCAGGTGCGCCGGCAACACTTCGGGAGTTCGTGCTCGCCAACCCTCAAGATGTGGGGCAGACGATCACGTTTGAGTTCCGCACAGCCTCTCGTGTGGATGGTTACTTGAAGGGGCGCGTATCGCGCGAGTCGCTTGCAGAGGACAGGAACTTGTCGCCGCAAGCGCTTGACCTTGTGGACCAGCTGGTATCGGCCGGCATCGTGTTCTCGCAGTTCAACTGGAACTTTATCACGGGGACTGACGCGTCCGACAGTCGTCCAGAGCAGGCGGGGATGGGCGTTGCCATGCTCGGCTCGCTCTTCATGATGCTGACGGTGTTGATCTTGTCGCTTCCGATCGGTGTGGCCGCCTCGATTTATTTGGAAGAGTTTGCTCCAAAGAACAAACTAACCGATCTCATCGAGGTGAATATCTCAAACCTTGCGGCTGTGCCGTCGATTGTGTTTGGGATCTTGGGCCTTGCGGTGTTCATCCAGTTCATGCATCTGCCGCAGTCGGCACCGCTTGTGGGCGGCTTGGTGCTCACGTTGATGACGCTGCCGACGATCATCATCTCCACCCGCGCGTCGTTGAAGGCTGTTCCACCATCGATCCGGGACGCGGCGCTGGGAGTTGGCGCCTCGAAGATGCAGGCGGTGTTTCACCACGTGTTGCCGCTGGCGTTGCCTGGGATTTTGACAGGCACCATTATCGGGTTGGCGCAGGCTTTGGGGGAAACGGCACCGCTCCTTCTGATCGGGATGGTGGGTTTTATCGCCTCCAACTATCCGGATGGTGTGGCCGCTGGCTTCCTTGACCCCAACTCGGCGATGCCTGCGCAAATCTATGAGTGGGCAAAGCGTGCCGACCCCGCCTTTTACGAGCGCGCTTGGGGCGGGATCATCATCCTTCTCCTCTTCCTGATGACGATGAACATCATTGCCATCATCTTGCGTCGCCGCTTTGAGCGCCGCTGGTAGTTCGCTCGCAGCCTTATAGGGACATCAATCATGAGCACTGACGTTCAACACACAGAAGCTGCGACCCACCATCCGGTGGCGCATTCGGTCGACGAGATCGAGGCGCAAGAAAAAGCCCATCGCGGCGAAACCAACGATGTCGACTTTGAAACTATCCGCCGCCCGTTCGCGCAGGAGATGGTAACTAAAATTGCCGCCAAGGATGTGTGCGTCGACTATGGGTCCAAGCGGGCTATCCACCATGTGTCGGTGAACATTCCGCACCGTGCGGTGACGGCGTTTATCGGCCCCTCAGGGTGCGGGAAGTCAACGTTTTTGCGTTGCGTCAACCGGATGAACGACACCATCGAGAACTGCTCGGTGACGGGCGTGATCGACATGGATGGGCAAGATCTCAACGATCAGTCCCGCGATGTTGTGTTGTTGCGGGCGCGGGTTGGCATGGTGTTTCAGAAGCCGAACCCGTTCCCCAAGTCGATCTTTGACAATGTGGCCTATGGTCCAAAGATCCACGGTGTTGCGGCCAACAAAAAAGATCTTGCTGAGATCGTGGAAAAGAGCCTTCAGCGTGCGGGGCTTTGGAACGAAGTCAAGGACCGCCTCAACGAGCCGGGGACAGGTCTGTCGGGTGGTCAGCAGCAGCGGCTTTGCATCGCGCGGGCCATTGCTGTAAGCCCCGAGGTGATCTTGATGGATGAGCCTTGTTCGGCGCTCGACCCGATTGCAACGGCGACGGTGGAAGAGCTTATCCACGAGCTGCGTGAGAATTATACGATCGTCATTGTCACCCACTCCATGGCGCAAGCGGAACGGGTGAGCCAGAAAACCTGCTACTTCCACCTGGGCTATCTTGTGGAAGAGGGGCCGACGGAGACGATCTTTAAGGACCCGCAAGAAAAACGCACCAAACAGTACATTACAGGTGTGTTTGGCTGATTCGCGTGCGGCGCACGGCGCGCTGCAACAAGGCATCGGCCGCGCCGGGTGAACCGTGTTGCGGGCCCATGTTGCAGGTGCCTCCGCGTTAACGCAGGCGCCTTTTTGGGCAGAACGTGTAACGCGCCGCCTTCGCTCTGATGGGGCGAGGCCTATGGCTTTTTGAGGCGGGCGTTGGAGGAGAAGAGTGTGACGGTGTCTGTTCGCGACAGGCAAATGGAGCTGAGGCTGCTCGCCGGTGAGATTGCCGAAATGGGTGGTCTTGCCGAACGCCTCGTCATGGAAAGTGTCACGGCGCTGACGCGGATTGACCCGCACCGTGCCCGCAAAGTCATTACTGATGATGAGCGGCTCGATGCGATGCAGCGGCACGTGGAGCAGCACGCTGTTCTGCTGATTGCTGCCCATCGGCCCACAGAAAAGCCGTTGCGCGAGCTTGTGGCGGCTTTGCGGATCTCCGCAGACCTTGAGCGGGTGGGCGACCTTGCCAAGAACAACGCCAAGCGCGTTTTGGCGATTGAGGGGTGCGATTATCCTCCCGGGGTGGCGCTGGGCATTGAGCATATGTCGGACATTGCTCTTGAGCAGCTGAAGGCAGTCCTCGATGCATTCACCAGCCAGGATATCAGCACCGCGGTTGACGTGCGCAACCGCGATGATGAGATCGACGCCATCTATACATCCATCTTCCGTGAGCTGCTCACCTACATGATGGATACGCCTGACAACATCACCTTCTGCACGCACTTACTGTTTTGCGCCAAGAACATTGAGCGGATTGGTGATCACGCAACGAACATTGCCGAAAGTATCTACTATTTGGTGACCGGCGAGCAGCCTGTGGAGGCGCGGACCAAGTCGGACACTTCATCTTATCTGTCGGTAGACTTTGGCCGCGATGGTGCTGAGGGCTGACCGGAGATGCTGGGACGCGGCAGAGGGAGGGACGTTTGCACATGCCTGCCATGGACACCGAACAGCCTCGCCCACCTGCAGCGCGCGGCTTTGGCAAACCAAGGTCGACCACCGTGCCACGCGTGATGATTGTGGAGGACGAGCAGCCGCTGGTGCTCCTCCTTCGCTACAATCTGGAAGCGGACGGGTATGAGGTGGAAAGCTGCTCCCGCGGCGACGAGGCGGAGTTGCGCCTTTTGGAGCAGCTGCCGGACCTTTTGATTTTGGATTGGATGTTGCCGGGGCTGTCCGGCATTGAGCTGTGTCGTAGGATCCGCTCAAGGCCGCAGTCGGAGCATTTGCCCATTGTGATGCTGACGGCGCGGGGCGAGGAGACGGAGCGGATCAGGGGCTTGTCCACCGGCGCGGACGACTATGTGACGAAGCCCTTCTCAACGCCTGAGTTGCTTGCGCGCATCAAAGCGATCTTGCGCAGGAGCAAGCCCGAAGTGGTGTCCACCATGCTGCGTGCGGGGGACATTGAACTCGATCGGACGACACACCGGGTGCGCCGTGCGACCCGGGAGGTGCATTTGGGGCCGACGGAGTTCCGCCTGTTGGAGTTTTTGATGCAGTCGCCCGGCCGGGTGTTCACCCGTGAGCAACTCCTTGATGGGGTGTGGGGACGGGATGTTTACGTGGATGAGCGGACTGTCGACGTTCACATTGGAAGGCTCCGCAAAGCCATCAACCGGGGCCGGGTCAAAGACCCTATTCGAACAGTCCGTGGTGCAGGCTATTCATTTGACGACCAGTTTGGCGCGCGATAGCGGCCGCTCCGGCACAGAACGGGCGTAAAGCCAACTAAACTGATGTTTTTGATGGCGCGGGTCGGGTGATGGCGCGGCCCAGGTGACCGTGTCGAGTGGTGGGTAGTGCGGCGGATCGATCGTGTGGCGCTGAGGACGGGGTGGTGCGGCCCGCGCCCCCCCAACTCCTTAGTGCGCGGGAAGCGCGTTGCGCACCAGGGCGTGCACACGGTCGCGTTCCTTGTCGGTATAGCGGCGGATCCGATCGATGGGAAAACCTGTGTCCAGGGCGAGGCGCGCGGCAAACGCATCCACCGCGATATCAGCAATTCTGCGCGGGGCACCGGCCCCAGAGGGACGGCTGTCGGGTTGGGGTTTGAGGTTGTGCAGCGTGTTTTCCGCCAGCATCGACAACACCGTACGATCTTCGATGAGGGGCAGCACAGAAAGATAAAAGCGCAACCGGCTCCCGCGGGCTGAGGCGATTTCGGTGAGAACGGAGACGCGGGCGTCCGCATCGCCGAGGCGGGCGAGCGCGATGTTGGCAGGGATGCGGCCATAGACGCTGGGGCCAAAGTCACTGCGCTGCACTTCGACGGTGGAATCACGATAGCTGTTGAGGGCTGCGGCAGCGGCTGGGACTAGGCCTGCCAGAAGGAGCACGGCCGCGTCGGCTCCCGCACAGAGCGCCTTGAGCACGGCGCGGTCAAAAGCCTCACTCTCGGGACGGCCATGGGTGAGGACGATGCCCAGGATCACCCGCGCGGCCCGGCTGCGGGCGCCCGACTGACCGCTTGCCAACAAAGGCAGCAGCGGGTCTACGGCGGTGGGGCTCCCAATTCCATCGAGGATGGCGATGATGGTGTCTCGCTCCGCGGGCCGGGCTGCATCAAGGCGTTCCACAAGTGGCGTTACGGCAGCTTCGCCTGCTGCGATGGCGGCGGCGCTCGCCGCGGCGGGGGCGTTGGGAGAAAGGGCAGCGTCCACCCTTTCTGCTGCGGTGAGCCTATCAGCCATAGTCATGTCTCCCAACGATGACGCGTGTGCCGTGTGCCATTTGCACGCTGGCAAAGGCGAATGCGCTTGGTCCCCAACGGCGCGCCATGCCCTTGTGATCTTGGCGGCTTGCGCGCGTCTTGGCTCGAATCACTGCACCCACGATCCCCGCGCCTAGGTGGTGGCGCATAGGACAATTATCAATGTCTGTGGATGGGATGGTCGTATGCGTAGGCTGCAGAGCTGTTGGGGCCATCGTGTTTACGTTCTGGCGAGTATGAGCGTTCCTGCGCCCGCCCACGCGCATTGCAGGGAGCGGCGCCCAAGGCGCTCGGCCGGCTTTCAACGCCTTCAGCCCAGCAGTCACGTAGCTTACGGCCACCACGTTTCCGCCTCACTTATGAACGTAATTTGGCGTAAATGTTCCACAGCTCAGCCTACAAGGTCCTGCAAAGCACCTTCATGTTGACGTAGGTAGTCTCCACCGAAAACCTAAGTACCGCAATGATTTTCATTTCTGCTTTGTTCAAGTGTCAAGGAACGATTTGGGACAATGTCCCTTTGTAACTGGTTTGGATCTAAAAAAGAGCGAGATTTTTCGAGGATTTGCAAACTATTCCCGCGACATAGGAAATTGTGACAGCAGGAATAATATCTTATTTGACCTGACATGAATGGGTTGAGAGGATCGATGCACGCAACCTTGGCTGTTTATCATTCCATAAGAATATAGGATATAAGAAAAATGTCCTAATTGGCCGCCCGCGAACCGATGATCCATGAACATCGCGGCTTTGGGTGGTTTAAGGCTGAGGCGTTTCAGCCGGGGGGCGCCTTGCGCCAAATATGGCAGACCCCACACGCACCCAGCGCGCTCCGTGGCGAATCGCTTCCTCATAGTCGCCCGACATGCCCATGGATGTGGCGGGCACATCACACTGGGCAGCCATCTGCGCCAGTGCTTTGAAGTGGGGGCCGGGTGGGTCGTTGAGCGGCGGGATCGCCATCAGGCCGATCACGGGGAGCGCGCGTTCGCGGCAAAGGCTCACCAACGCGGCGGTGTCTTCGGGTAAGACACCGGCCTTTTGGGGCTCGCGGCCAATGTTGACCTGGACCATCACCCGGGGAACCCGCCCCAGCTCCTCAGCCGCGCGGGCGATGGCGCTCGCAATCTTTGGCCGGTCCACACTCTCAATCACATCAAAAAGGGCAACAGCGTCTTTCACCTTGTTGGATTGGAGCGGGCCTAAAAGGTGGAGCTCGATTTCGGGAAAGGCCTCTTTGAGTGCAGGCCACTTGCCCGCCGCCTCCTGAACGCGGTTTTCACCCACCACCTTTTGCCCCGCTTCGAGGGCGGGGCGAATATGGTCAGCGCCGAATGTTTTGGTGACGGCGACCAGCGTCACCTCATCGGTGCGCCCGCACGCTACGCGGGCAGCATCAATGGAGGCGCGGACCGTCCCAAGCTGGCTCGCGACACTTTTGAGGACCGTTTGCTCGCTCATGGCTAGTTGACCCTTGGCAAAACCTCACCCATGGTCCGCCGCGATCCAATCACCGCTGGCCGAACTCCATGAGCCCTCCTGAGCGTTACAACGCGCCCGTCGTCGAAGCCAAGTGGCGCTCCCACTGGGACGAAGCGGACCTTTACCGCACGCACAACGACGACCCGCGCCCCAAATACTACGTTTTGGAGATGTTCCCGTACCCTTCGGGCCGGCTCCACATGGGCCATGTGCGCAATTATACCATGGGCGACGTGGTGGCCCGCTACCGCCGGGCGCGCGGCTACAATGTGCTCCACCCGATGGGCTGGGATGCGTTTGGGATGCCGGCGGAAAACGCGGCCATGCGCACCAAGATCCATCCCGCCCAGTGGACCTATGACAACATTGCCGCCATGCGGGCGCAGCTGAAATCGATGGGCCTTTCCATCGATTGGAGCCGCGAGTTCGCCACCTGTGATGTGGCCTACTACCATCAGCAGCAGCGGCTCTTTCTGGCGTTACTGGAAGCGGGGCTGGTCACGCGCAAAACATCGCGCGTCAACTGGGACCCTGAAGATATGACCGTCCTTGCCAACGAGCAGGTGATTGACGGCAGGGGCTGGCGTTCGGGCGCGCTGGTGGAGCAGCGCGAGCTGTCCCAGTGGTTCTTCAAGATCACCGACTTTGCTGAGGACCTTTTGGAAGCGCTCGGGACGCTCGAGCGCTGGCCCGACAAAGTGCGCCTCATGCAGCGCAACTGGATTGGCCGTTCAGAGGGCCTTTTCCTGCGTTTTAAATACACAACGCCCTCCCCTGACGGGCAGACAACGCTTGATGTGTTCACCACCCGTCCCGACACGATCTTCGGGGCAAGTTTCATGGCCGTCTCGCCAGGGCATCCGCTCGCCAAAGCGGCCGCTGAGGCCAATCCGGATATTGCCGAATTCATTGCCGAGTGCGAGCGGATGGGCACCTCTGCGGTGGAGATCGAAAAGGCTGAGAAAAAGGGTGTGCCGCTGAACCTCAGGGTCGCGCATCCCTTTGATGAGACGAAGACGCTGCCTGTCTACGTCGCCAACTTTATTTTGATGGACTACGGCACCGGCGCCATTTTTGGATGTCCCGCGCACGACCAGCGGGACCTTGATTTTGCCCGCAAGTACGATCTTCCCGTGACCGCCGTGGTGCGGCCGAGCGATGCTGATGACACGTTCGCGGTGGGCAATGAGGCCTTCACAGGTGTCGGCCGTCTTTTCAACTCTCGCTTCCTCGATGGGATGTCGATTGAACAGGCGAAAGCTGCGGTGGCGGACAAGATGGAGGCGCGTGAGATTGACGGTGCGCCTCAAGGCCGGCGTGAGGTGAATTTCCGTCTGCGTGATTGGGGGATTTCACGCCAGCGCTATTGGGGCTGTCCCATCCCGGTGGTCCACTGCCCCGCGTGCGGGATTGTGCCGGTGCCTGAGGCTGACCTTCCGGTCAAACTGCCCGACGATGTGACGTTTGATACGCCAGGCAACCCGCTTGACCATCATCCCACATTTTCCAAGGTTGCTTGCCCGCGCTGTGGCGCGGACGCGCGGCGCGAGACCGACACCATGGACACCTTTGTGGATAGCTCATGGTACTTTGCCCGCTTCACCGCGCCAGAGGCGGACACACCCATCAACACCGAAGCGATGGAAGCCTGGCTGCCCGTCGACCAGTATATCGGCGGGGTGGAGCATGCGATCCTCCACCTTCTTTATTCGCGCTTTTTCATGCGCGCTGTTGATCGTGCCGGGTTCGGCAAGTGTCACGAACCGTTCGCGGGCCTCTTTACGCAGGGGATGGTGACCCACGAGACCTATAAGAATGAAGCAGGCCAGTGGCTCTTCCCCGACGAGGTGGAGCTGCGCGAGGGTAAGGCTGTGCACGCCAAAACCGGCGCGCCTGTGATTGTGGGTGCCATCGAAAAGATGTCGAAAACCAGCAAGAATGTGGTCGACCCTGACGATATTATCAGCACCTACGGGGCTGATACGGCACGCTTTTTCATGCTGTCGGACACCCCGCCCGAGCGCGATATTGAGTGGACTGATGCTGGCGTTGATGCTGCGCACAGGTTTGTGCAGCGCGTTTGGCGGCTGGTGGGTGAGGCTGTCCCGCGCTTTGGCGAGCCTGGAACAGGCGATGGGTTGGAGCTGCGCAAAGCGAGCCACGCCCACATCCGCGATATCACCAACGACATTGAAAGCCTTGCGTTCAACCGCGCGGTGGCCCGGCTTTATGAGTGGAGCCATGCCATCCAGAAAGCCATTGCCGCGCCCCAAACGCCTGGCGCGGTGCTGCGCGAAGCCCTTGATCAGATGATCCGTGCGTTTGCGCCCATGATGCCCCATCTTGCTGAAGAGTGCTGGGAGGCCATCGGCAATCAAGGGTTTGCAGCGGCGGCGGCTTGGCCTGACTATGACCCGGCGCTCTTGGTGGAGACCACGGTCACCCTTCCTGTGCAGGTCAATGGAAAGAAACGCGCCGAAGTTACGGTCCCTAAAGATGCTGCAAACGATGATATTGAGCGCGCAGTGTTGGCGCTTGATGAAGTGAAGCGGTTTTTGGATGGGAAAACACCCAGAAAAGTCATCATCGTTCCGCAGCGAATCGTCAATGTGGTGGCGTAACGCCCCTGTCCTTGCGCTTGTGCTCCTGCTGGCGGCCTGCCAGGTGCGGCCGGTCTACTACTCTGCGACCGGCCCGGACGGTCAAACCCTTTCGCCCACCACGGACCTGCGCGCCATCATCATCGACGTGCCGGCCAACGAACCGCGCCGCTTTGAGGAAAACCGCACAGCACAGGTCCTGCGCAACGAACTTCTCTTCCTGTTCAGGGGGGATGGCGGACCGTCCGACCAGCAGCTTTACCGTTTGCGCCTCATTTCGAGCCTCTCCACAGATCCTCTTGCGGTGGAATTGGAAGAGGACCTTCCCTCGGCCATCATGCTGACCATGACGGGAACGTTCATCTTGTCGGAACTGGGGACAGAGCGGACGCTTCTAACCGGCTCTGCCACCACAACGGCCTCCTACGACTTTTCATCCCAACGCTTTGCAAACGTGCGCGCTGAGCGCGATGCTGGGACGCGCGCGGCCCGGTCGATGGCGCAAAATATCGGCACCCGCATCGCAGCCTATTTTGCAGCCCGGCGCGATTCATGACCGCTGTGCGGGCGAGCGATGTGGCGCGCCGCTTCAAATCAGTCGATCAGTTGCCCCCTGTTGTGGTGGTGTTTGGGCCCGATCGAGGCCGGGTGAGCGAAGTCGCCGCCGCCATTGAAGCGCTCTTTGAGGGCTCGTCGGACCCTTTTGGGATCGTGAAGCTCGACGCTGCGAGCGC
>JBCDLN010000154.1:0-9585 GCA_038745295.1 Pseudomonadota bacterium
GCCTGATGGGTCAACCCCACCGAAACGCGCTTGCGCGTTTCGGCAACGTCTGAGGCCGGCAACTATGCCGGCTGAGCGAAGCGTGGGTTGATGCATCAGGCCCACCGCGGGAGAATTAACCCTAGGCGGGAGCAGTGAGGCACGGCCCCCTTACGGCGGTTCCGCAATAAACAACTTTGATGCAAATGAAGCCTAGCCCCGGTAGTGCTGCACCTTCGTGGCTCTGAGACCAGCAAGACCGTGCCGATCGATCAAAGCGTTCCAGTTCAAAAACTCCTCAACGGTGAGGGTGTATCGCTCGCACGCCTCATCAATGGACAACAGTCCGCCCCTCACGGCGGCCACAACCTCAGCCTTGCGCCGGATGACCCAGCGCTTGGTTTCAGGCGGCGGAAGGTCAGCAAGCGTCAGGGGTGTGCCATCCGGGCCGATGACATAGCGGTAGCGGGGTTGTGGATAGTCTGGCATGGGGCACTTCATGGGGCGACGGAACTTGACGCCACCGTTAAAGCGCGCGGCGGCTTAACAGCCTCCTAATCTCAACCGTTGCCGTGAGCGGCGAATGGACATAGCTAAGGCCCTATGGGGAATGTTGTGACCAATAGTTTGGATCTGCCTGGCCGGCCTGAAGACCACCGTGTGGTGGTGGCCATGTCGGGCGGGGTCGATTCGTCAGTGGTTGCGGGCCTTTTGGCGCGTGAGGGCTTTGAAGTCGTCGGGATGACGCTTCAGCTCTACGACCATGGCGCCGCCACTGGCAAAAAAGGCACATGCTGCGCGGGAAGCGACATTCACGATGCCCGCCTCGTGGCAGAGCGTCTGGGGATCGCGCACTACGTGCTGGATTATGAATCGCGCTTTCACCAAGGCGTGATCGAAGCGTTTGCCGACAGCTATGCCCGCGGCGAGACCCCTGTCCCTTGCATATCGTGCAATCAAACCGTTAAATTCACGGACCTTTTGGATGCCGCTCGCACCCTTGGCGCATCCGCCCTTGCGACAGGCCATTATGTGGCAAGCCGCGCGGTGGACGGCCGCAGGCGCCTCTTCAGTCCGCACGATGAACGGCGCGACCAAAGCTACTTCTTGTTCGCCACCACCCAAGAGCAACTCGACTTTGTGCGCTTTCCGCTCGGCGACATGCCGAAGGAAAACGTGCGCGCGCTTGCCACTGACATGGGCCTTCTTGTGGCCGATAAGCCTGATAGCCAGGACATTTGCTTCGTGCCGGACGGGCGGTACGCCAAAGTGGTGAAGGCGCTTCGGCCGCGGGCGGGAATGCCAGGCGACATTGTCCATGTGGACGGCCGCATTCTTGGCCAGCACGACGGGGTGATCAATTACACCGTTGGCCAGCGGCGGGGGCTGAAGCTTGCCGTGGGCGAACCTTTGTTTGTGATCGCCATCGACGCGCAGGAAAGCCGGCTTGTGGTGGGACCGCGCGAAGCACTCCTGACCCATGATGTGACCCTCAGAGACCCCAACTGGCTGGGGGACGCGCTGGGGGATGGGGAGGCCCGCCAGGTGTACGCGCGGGTGCGCTCCACTCGGCCTCCGCGGGCAGGCACCGTCACCATGGCTGGCGGCACGATGACGGTTACCTTGGCGGGCGGCGAAGAGGGCGTGGCGCCCGGGCAAGCCTGTGTCCTTTACGATTCAGACGGGCCTGGCGCTGAAATCCTCGGCGGCGGCTTCATCGAGCGGACGGCTCAGCCGCACGCTCTCGCCCTCGCCTGACCTTTCCGAAAGCCACCGCGGACACCACCACCTGTGAAGCCCACCAAAAGCGCCGTCGACGGACAGGACGTGAAGGCAGCCTATGCGCGCTGGGCGCCCATCTATGAGTTCATCGCAGCACCCACCGTCCCGGCCCGCAAGATAGCCGCAAAAAGGGTCAACGCGGTGGGTGGGCGCTTCCTGGAAGCGGGCGTTGGCTCAGGCTCGGCCCTTCCCCTTTATACGGACGGGGTGAAGCTTGTGGGGGTCGACCTCTCCCACGACATGCTGAAGATCGCGAGGGAGCGGGCCGGCACCCTCCCAACGGTGGACGCGGTCCTTGAGATGGACTTGATGTCGCTGGCCTTCGCTGACGGTGCGTTTGATGGCGTGGTTTGCATGTTTACGATCACAGCCGTGCCCGACCCAGTGCAGGTGCTGGGTGAGTTCGCCCGCGTCACCCGCCCTGGCGGAACGGTGATGGTGGCAAGCCACTTCGAAGCCCGCTCTGGCCCTTGGTGGGTCACCGACAAGGTGATGAGCCCGTTTGCCAAGCGGCTCGGCTGGAACCCATCGATGCCGGTGGAGCCGCTGCTTCAGATTGACGGGCTCACACTCTCTTCGCGCGAAGCGCTTCCTCCGATGGGTCTCATCACGCTGCTGACGTTTACCCGAGAAGGCTAACACTGGGCGCAGTTACCCATCGCATGGCGGTGCGGGCGAGACCTCAAGCGCGGTGAGCTGGCCGGCGAGGGAGAAGGCGCCGTAGTTGAAGGTGACATCGTAGCTGACGCCGTTTTCCAAGAGCATAAACGTCAGCTCGTACTCAGGCACCCTTTCGCCTTCCGCAGCGCCCCCTTGGAAATAGCTGACCACCAGGCGCCACGCGGTCATCTCCGCAACCCCCGGGATCGCCATCAAAACCTCGCGCTCTGCATCAGATGCCCGTGGCAGGTCCGTCCCGCCGGGGCCGATGACAGTGGCGGTCTCATAGACCACGTCCGCCTCATCACCGCCGTCATAAACAGGGGCCTCTAAGATGGTTTCGCCCGCCAGCGCCGCCTCAATGATGAGACGGGTGTGGGCGGTGGGGAAGATGGCCCGGCCAAGGCCCACTTGGGTTCCTTTCGGAACAGTGATCTCAACCGACGTGCCGCCCGCCCGCGCGCTCGCCATCCCGTCAATTTCGCTCGCCAGCTCATCATCCACATAGGTCTGGTGCTGGAACGACAGGGTGGGCGGGGCAATGGTCTCCAGCGTGGTGGAGCGCAAGTCCGTGACGCGCCGGGTCCCTTCCCGATCGGTCACCCGCGTGACGTTCCGAAAATCGACCGTGAAACCCTCGCACACCGACCCGGTGAGTTCGAACACCAACCGCCCAGAGGCTGCAACAAGGCTTGTGCTGGGCGCGACGTCAGAAAGGCCAAGATCGTAGATGGCGCGGTGGGGCGCCAGCGGCTCGGCGGCCATGGCGGCACCGGCGCTTAAGCCAGCCCAACACGCAAGGCCCCAAGCCGCGCCGACACGCCACACACCGCGAGCGCTAAGATCAGCCATTGCGCACTGTCCTTCCGATGAGCTGCCGGCCCCATTCGCCTGCAAGACCCGCTCCGCGGCAGCATCTTTCGGGAACGCTTGCTTGCCTGCGGGCTTAAGCCACCACGCAACCTAGCCGTCAAGGCCAAGGCGAGGAAGATGGCGAGCTGGGACCTTGGGGATTGAAGGCAAAGACATGTGCGCCTAGACAGCGCCAAGCGAGAGCATTTTGAGAATGACTGTGGACGGTCATCCTGAAGCCAGTGCTCGTCGATCGTGAGAGCGAGCCGTCTTCTGCGAGCTGACTGGGGTCCAGTCAGGTCAGAACGGCTCTCTAAGGGAGGCTGATCACATGTCCCAATCCATCGAGGCAATCCTTGCGCAAAAGGGCATCGCCTTGCCAGAGCCCGCCACACCTGCCGGCTCTTACGTGCCCGTCGTTGCCACAGGCGCGCTGCTTTTTGTGTCCGGCCAGCTTCCCATGGGGCCGGACGGGCTTCAGTATAAGGGGCGCTGCGGTGACACCATCAGCCTCGAAGACGCCCAGGCCGCAGCCGGGCTGTGCGCGGTCAACATCTTAGCGCAGGTGAAGGCGAGCGCCGGGAGCCTCGAGAAGGTGGCTCGCATCGTCAAGCTCACCGGTTTTGTGAACTCCACACAAGACTTTGGCGACCATCCCAAAGTGATCAACGGCGCATCCGACCTCATGCTTGAGCTCTTCGGCGATAAAGGTCGCCATGCCCGCGCTGCCGTGGGGGTGGCGAACCTTCCCTTTGGCGCGTCGGTGGAGGTGGAAGCGGTTGTGGAGATCACACCATAACGGGGATCACGCCAGCCTGGCTGACGGCGCGCCCCGTCGCCCATCGCGGTTTTTTCAGCGAAAGTTTGCCGGAAAACTCGCTCCTGGCGGTCGAGGCCGCCATTGAGCGGGATTACGCCGTTGAGGTGGACCTTCAACTCAGCGCAGACGGGGCGCTGGTGATGATCCACGATCGCACCCTCGATCGCACCACGCTGGGCACCGGCCCGGTGGCCGCCCAGTCCCTTGATGCGCTGCGGGCGACACGCCTGCGCGGCGCTGATGGGACGCTGTCGTCAATCACCGATCTGTTGGCCCTCACCAGCGGGCGGGCGCCGCTGTTCCTTGAGCTGAAGTCGCCCGTCCCCCATCCGGCCAAAGCCATCATGGCGGCTGCCATCACCAAAGCCCTCGCAGGCTATGGGGGTGCAGCGGCGGTGATGACGTTTGATCCAGAGCTTCTCAGTCTTTTGCGCAAGGCTTTGCCGGATACCCCCCTTGGCATACTGGCGGGTGGGGAGGGGCGCGGCCCCTCGTTGGTGAGCCGGTTTGGCCGCGATGCGATGCTCCACAGCCCGGTCACCAAGCCCGATTTTATTGGCTACTACGCCACCGCCCTCCCCCACCCGGCGGTGAGCCTGCGGCGCCGCAAACGCCCGGTGCTGGCCTGGACGGTGCGTTCAGCAGCCGAAGCAAACCGTCTTGCCCCCTACGTCGATCAGATCATCTTTGAACACTTCGCGCCTTAGTCCGGGTTGGCGGGCGTTGGAGACGGTTGGTGCGGGTTCGGCCAAGTTGGTGCGGGTTGGTGCGGGTCGCTGCCGCGCGCAAGGCTAGGCCGGCTCATCTTCGGCGCCGCAACGCGGGCCTCACGGCGCTGGCGACTTGTGCGCATCAGACGCGCGCCCGTGTCGCGGGCGTTTTGTGTCAGCTGCCCAGCGACTGCGCTAGGTTGACGGGATGCGCCTGGAGGGTGTGCCTATGGATACAGTCAGTATTGAAGCTGTCAGCAGTTTGGACACCATTCCCGAGGCCGTTTGGAACGGGCTCGCAAACCCGGGCTGGTCGGTGGGCGAAGGCGGCACGGCCACCAAAATTAACGAAGATGCGGGGGCCTATAACCCGTTCGTCACCCACCAGTTTCTAAAGGCGCTTGAAGATTCGGGCTGTGTGAGCCGGCGCACAGGTTGGTCACCGCGCCATCTGTTGGTACGCGATGACGGCGGCACCCCCATTGCAGCAGCCCCCGCCTACCTCAAGTCCCACAGCCAGGGCGAATATGTGTTCGACTATGGCTGGGCGGACGCGTTTGAGCGAGCGGGCGGACGCTACTATCCCAAGGTGCAGACCTCGGTCCCCTTCACCCCGGCCCAAGGCCCGCGCCTTTTGGTGGGCGATACCGACCAGACCGCACGCCGCCAGCTCCTCGCGCGCAGCCTTGTGGCACTTGCCGAAGAGTCCAATGCATCATCCGTCCACGTGACCTTCACCGAGGAGGCGGATTTCGACGCGCTCCTGGGGGCCGGATACCTCGCCCGCAACGACACACAGTTTCACTTCCTCAACCGCGGCTACACCACCACTGAGGACTTTTTGGCCGCCCTCGCCTCGCGCAAACGCAAGCAAATTAAGCGCGAACGGCGCGAAGCGCTTGCCAACGACATCTCCATTCGCTGGGTGCGTGGCAAAGATCTGAGCGAAGCGGATTGGGATGCGTTCTACAGCTTTTATATGGACACCGGCGCCCGAAAATGGGGGCGGCCTTACCTCAACAGGGAGTTCTTCTCCTTGCTGGGGGAGCAGCTGGGCGATTCAGTTTGCCTCTTCATGGCCGATCGCGGCGGCCGGCCCGTTGCCGGGGCGCTCAACCTCATAGGATCGGAAACGCTGTTCGGCCGCTATTGGGGCTGTATGGAAGATCACCCGTTCCTCCACTTTGAGGTGTGCTACTACCAAGCCATTGATTTTGCCATCGCCCACGGGCTGAGCCGTGTGGAAGCGGGTGCGCAAGGCGAGCACAAGCTTGCTAGAGGATATGAGGCAACGCCCACACGATCGGCCCATTTTTTACGTCACGCCGGCCTTCACGACGCGGTCGCCAACTATCTGGAGGGGGAACGCCGCGCCGTGGAACGACAAAACACGGTCCTCAACACCTATGCACCATTCAAAAAGGCCAACGACAATTAGGCCAAGCGATCGGTGGGCGCAGATCGTTTTTCACCCTATGACGTTAGGCAGACGTCAAAGGGTGAAGCACTAAAGGATTACGTCGATGAGCGTCCCCCCGGCCTACGATAACGACAATATCTTCGCCAAAATCATGCGCGGCGAGTTGCCGTCCGAAACCGTCTATGAAGACAACAAAACGCGGGTGATCATGGACATCATGCCCCGCGGCGAAGGTCATGCTCTGGTGCTGCCCAAAGCCCCCTCGCGCAACATCGCCGACGTGGCGCCAACAGACTTGGCCGCAGTGGCGGTGACGGCACAAAAGGTCGCCAAAGCCGCCATGAAAGCCTTTGATGCCGACGGTGTGACCATCAATCATTTTTGCGAGTCTGCCGGCGGGCAGATGGTGTTTCACACCCACTTCCACGTCATTCCTCGCTATGAAGGGGTCGCCCTCAAGCCCCACAGCAGCGAGGTTGCCCCCCGTGAGGCGATCAGCGCAGCCGCTGAAAAACTCAGAAGCGCCCTCAAGTCCGGCTAGAGCGGGTCGTAGCCGGATGGAATGATCCGGCGTCCTGTGCACCCGCGACCGAAAAGTGAAACCTGAGCGCAGCGCGCTTCCATCGGGGCGTGACGCGCTCTAGGTTGGTTCTCGGCCAAATTGAAGCGTTTGACTGGGGAAGACGGCCCGTCAGAAAGTAGGCGACCCCCCTCCGCGCGCCGCATGCGGCAGGCAACGATCCAAAGCCGTTCTAACGTGACGAGAACGCCTTAAGGTCGCCGAAGATCGCTTGCTCTGATGATCGACTTGCAATTTGCCTCAGGATGACCGCCGGGACCCATCCTGAAATGGCTATGGGGTCATTGCGCCGTCACGGTGAAAAAGGGGCTGATGGCGCGCGCTTGGCGCCTGCCTTTGCGGGCACGCCACGTGTGAGTCTCACGTCAAGCTGAACCACGCGGCGATGAGACAAAGCTCTGCGGCAACAATCCCAGCGCCCAAACGTCGCCCGAACACCAAAAACGCCGCAAACCCCACAATCACCGCACCCACCCGCACCGTGGTGGGCACCGTTGCCAATGGCGCTGAAGGGAAGAGAACAAGCTCAGCAATCAGCGCTGAGACCAGGGCGGTGGCCACAGCCTTCACCAGGACAAAGACTTCGGATTGCTCGTTGAGAAGCCTTTGGGAGAACGCCACCCCCAACCACCGCCACACATGGGTGGGCAGCGCCGCCACCAAAAGGATCGCCAGGATCGGGGACAGCCCCCATAACAGCCCGTCGCTAGCCAAGGTCGGCTCCACGCTGGCTGAGAGCCCGGCCCACCCCATAGGCGAAAACGCCGCCCACGAGCCCGGCAAGAAGAAGGTCAGCCTCAGGGACCAGGACGGAGAACGTCGCTCCAAGGACGAGCCCTGCCCCAATGGCCAACTTGTCGGTCACATCACGGCCGGCTCGGTAGAGCGCCAGTAAGAAGTAAACCGGCGTCAGAAAGACCAGAACGGCGGCCATAAGATCCGGCATTGCGCCGATTGCTTCGTAGGCGATGACAACAATCAGCGCGTTGAGAAGGCTGAGGGTAACGGCAAACCCCATGAAAAAGGGCAGGCGCACCGAGCGCTCAAGCGCGGGCAAATGCGCCATGGCAAAAATCCAAGCGGTGATGGCCACGAACCAGGATGAGAGATAAAGCGCCCACCGCGGCGTTGATGGCGTGCGCACCATCGGCATCCAGGACATAACCATCGGCATAAACCGCATCGCTGACAAAGTGACCGCAAGGGCCGTTGCCGCCGCGGACGCGCCCGCGCCCACAAGCCCCACAAACACCACCTGGCTTGGGAGCGCCCAGACAAAAAACGTGAGTGCGAGGGTCTCAAGAAGCGAAAACCCCACCTCTCGCGCCAGCGCGGCAAAACCCACTTGTGCCGCCATCAGAACAAGAGCCGGTAAATCAAGGGCATGGGATGCGCCCCGGGCCACCCAAACGAGTGGCGAGCCTGGGGACCGGTTCAACACACGTTTTTTCACCCGCAGAAGCCCAGACGTGACATCAGCGAAACCCGCACTGTGTGCGCAGGTGATGCTCCCCCATCCTGGTGGTGACGCAGCATCCTCATAGACCGTTGCCTTGCCCCATCACCGGCTGCCCATGGGGCCTTGGACGCCAAGATGGCGGGAGCGCGCCGAGCAAAGCCTGCCAGAAATGGCGCATGCGCCCCAGTCACCTCCATGTTGCCCAAAGCCCCCCCTCCGCCAGCGAACAGGCTTGTTGCCCGCTGCGACATTGGTGATCGGCCTCCCAGAACGATGTGTCTACCCCCAATGTGCCCTGGCTCGGGAGGGTGGTTCGGTGGTGAGAGGCACACGAAGTCTGGCTAAGGCTCAGCCTTGTCCGGCTGTGGCAATTCTTTTGGCAATGCCCAAGTGACACGCCCGCACGCGAGACATGTCGACCACAAACACGCGTTCGCAAAAATGCAACCAGGCAACCGCGGTCGATCAAGTGCACCGGTCGGACCAAATTATGCTGGTGCGGATGGCAGCGACGTCAAAAGAACTCATCTGTCGTCGAGCGCAACTGAGGCGCCGCAACCTGTCACGCAGCGGACTGATCCTTGCGTTGCAACCGCTGGAACCCGCCCGGGGGACAGCCCGTGCGGAAAGGTGACTCCGCTGAGACATCCGCCTGCTTAAGGCGTAGCGAAACAGCTGTAAAACAACGACCCGCCCTCATAGGGGCGGGTCGTTTCTTCCTCGAGGCGAGGCGCCGCGCGCCTCATCGGTGTAACACAGCTATGCGTCGCCCGCCCCTTGGGTGGGCGCCCACAAAGCCCAATCCCATCAGCTGGACAGCGGCACCTTTGGCACCATCGACGAGCCGCCGCCGCCCGATTCATCCGATGGGTTGGGACCACCATCATCAGGATCGTCGTCGCTACTCTCGTCACCATCCACAGCGGAGCGGTTTGGACCGCTATCCGCAATCGCCTCAAGGGCGAGGGTGGTTTTGCCATCTTCATCGGTGGCAACGGTGACTTTTACGGTCCCACCCTTTTTCAGATCGCCGAAGAGCACCTGATCGGCAAGAGGCCGTTTGATGTGCTCTTGGATCACCCTGCCGAGCGGCCGCGCGCCCATCTTCTCGTCGTAACCTTCGCCCGCCAGCCACTCGATGGCGTCTTCTGAGAGCTCGAAGGTGACGTTGCGGTCCGCAAGCTGGGCTTCCAGCTGCATGACGAACTTTTCCACAACGCGGTGGACAACGTCCGCCGGCAGCGGGCTGAAGGGCACAATGGCATCCAGCCGGTTGCGGAACTCGGGCGTGAACAGCTTGTTGATGGCGTCCATGTCCTCGCC
>JBCDLN010000155.1:0-9575 GCA_038745295.1 Pseudomonadota bacterium
CCTGATGGGTCAACCCCGAAGAGGCGAAGCCGTGGGTTGATGCATCAGGCCCACCGCGGGACAATTGCCCATAGGCGGGAGCAGTGAGGCACGGCCCCTACGGCGGTTCCGCAGTGAACAACGTTGATGGAAATGACACCTAGGTGCGGCCAGCCAGGATTTTGAGCCGCAGCGCGCTGAGACGAATAAAGCCCGCCGCGTCTGCCTGGTCATAGGCGCCTGCATCGTCTTCAAACGTAACGATGTCTTCCCTGTAAAGTGAACGTGGGCTTGCCCGACCCATGACAATCACATTGCCCTTATAGAGCTTGAGTCGCACCGTTCCCTCCACATCCCGTTGGGAGTGATCGATGGCCGCTTGCAGCATCTCCCGTTCGGGCGAGAACCAGAAGCCATTGTAAATGAGCTCTGCATAGCGCGGCATCAACTCGTCCTTGAGGTGAGCGGCGCCCCGGTCAAGGGTGAGGGACTCCATGGCGCGGTGTGCGGTGTGCAAAATCGTACCGCCAGGCGTTTCATAAATCCCGCGCGATTTCATGCCCACGAACCGGTTTTCGACCAGATCGAGCCGGCCGATCCCGTTATCACGCCCCAGCGCGTTAAGCTTGGTGAGAAGTGTGGCCGGGGACAACGCTTCGCCATCGATGGAAACAGCGTCGCCCGCCTGAAAGCCAATCTCGATGATCGTTGCCGTGTCGGGCGCTTCCTCAGGCGACACGGTGCGTTGGAAGACAATGCTGGGCGGGGCAATGTCAGGGTCTTCCAGCACCTTTCCTTCAGAGGACGAGTGCAAAAGGTTGGCATCGACCGAAAAGGGCGCGTCGCCCTCTTTATCCTTTGCCACGGGTATTTGATGAAGGCGCGCAAACTCAATGAGGTCGGTGCGGGACTTGAAATCCCAATCACGCCACGGCGCAATCACTTTGATCTTCGGGTCGATGGCGGCATAGCCAAGCTCGAAGCGCACCTGATCGTTGCCTTTGCCGGTGGCACCGTGGGCCACAGCATCCGCCCCGGTTTGTTGGGCGATCTCAATCTGCCGCTTCGCAATCAAGGGCCGCGCGATGGAGGTGCCCAGAAGATAAACGCCCTCGTAAAGCGCGTTCGCCCGCATCATCGGAAAGACGTAGTCTTTGACGAAGGTCTCGCGCAGGTCTTCAACGAAGATCTCCCGGCAGCCAAGCATTTCCGCCTTTTGGCGGGCCGGCTCCAGCTCCTCGCCCTGGCCAAGGTCAGCGGTGAACGTCACCACTTCGGCGCCGTACGTCTGCTGGAGCCATTTTAGGATGATCGAGGTGTCGAGGCCGCCTGAGTAGGCGAGCACAATCTTTGAGGGCGCGTCTTTCATAAGTGTCTCGTCCGGTAAGCGCTCGCGGTGTGGCATGGCGGTGGGCGTTCATCAAGGGAGCGCCAAGCCGCGGGGGGTGGGGCCGTGATGGGGCCTCTTTCTGAGGTTTAAATCGATCCGGCCCTCAGTGTCGGCGAGGCGGGGTGATCGCTCCCTCGCGTAGTCAGTATCCTGCGCAGCGCCTGACGCCTCAAGGCACGGCTTCGCCTTTTCAGCCTTGACCCGTCAGGCGCTGCGCGGGAGTCTGGAAGCGTCGGCTCCGAAGGAACGTCGCTTTTTGATGTCCCACCAAAGGAACATATGGGTGGCGCGCCGCGGCGCTTTCCTCTGCTGGGTTAGCGGCGCACAAGGACGAAACGGGCCAAAGAGTTGTAGCGCTGCTTAAACGCAAGGCGGGACCGACGCAGGTAATTTGAGAAGAAGATGTACTTTTCCTCGTCCCAATCGGTGAGCACAGTGGCTTTAACCGATTTCAAGTTGTTGATCCACGCCGTCAGCGTCATCGCATATTCATCAGGATCGTTTTCCAAGTAGACCAGATGGAAGGTGTCCGATGAGGCAGCGACGATTTCCTCAATGAAGGGGATATCGGACTGCGGGAACACTGTCTCGGGCAACAGCTTCTTTGATTCGTCAAATCCGACGGCGCCCCACACAATGGTTTGGAGCGAGAACCGGCCTCCCTTATTGAGGAGGGCCGCGATCCGTTCAAAAAACGCGCGGTAGACAGCTATTTTTTGACTGCGATCCATCTGCGGCCGCGCAAAGTGCTCAAACGCACCGATGGAGATGGCGGCGTCGAAGGGGACGTCTGTTTCAAAGGCAAAGACATCCTTGAGCTCAGCGCTTGCGCCCTTAAGGCCGCGGGCGGTGATGTGGTCGTGCTGGTCGCGGCTTAACGTGAGGCCATGGGCCGTTGCCGCCGGATCGCGGGTGACGGCTGCTTCCAGCAGCCCGCCCCACCCGCAGCCGATGTCGATGAGCCGCCCGCCTTCGGGCAGGCGCGCTGCATCAAGGTGGTGGCGGATCTTTTCACGCTGCGCCCCATGAAGGTCTGTGGCAACCTCAGTACCAAACCCGTCGCGCCAGCGGGCGCAGGAGTAGGACATGGTGGGGTCGAGCCAGAGGGCGAAAAAGCGCGTGTCATTGTCGTAATGGTATTGGATCGCCTGTTCAGCGCTCATTTTTTGCGCCTCAGACACGTCAACAGGCGTGAAACGGGCGGGTTTCGTCATCAGGAGCCTCCGGGCCAGGGCCCATGTCAGTGCGCGAGGACAATGGGATTAAGCATCCGCTTAGTCCCTCTTTGAGGCCATGGCGAGGGGGGCGGCGCGATGATGGACATAAAACTGAACGCGCCGCGGACCATGATCCGCCAGGGGGGGGGGGAGCGCACTATGACCACGTGGATTACCTCTGAGGCAGCGCTTGCCACCCACTACGGTGCGCCCAAGCGCGCTTCGACGGTGAAGGTTGCAACCGTGATCACCCCGCAGTACCGCGCCTACATCGAGGCCGCGCCGTTTTGTGCGCTGGCCAGTATTGGGCCAGAAGGGCTCGATTGCTCGCCGCGCGGCGACGATGGGGCGGTGGCGAGCGTTGTGGACGAAACCACCCTTGCCCTTCCCGATCGGCGCGGCAATGACCGGATCGACACGCTGCGCAACATCGTGCGCGACCCGCGCGTGTCGCTGATGTTTCTCATCCCCGGATCCAACACGGTCATCCGGGTGAATGGCATTGCAAAAATAACGGCCGACGAAGACGTGTGTGCACGCTTTGCCAAGGAGGGCCATGCACCGCGATCGGTGGTTTTCGTGACGGTCGGCGAGGTTTACTTTCAGTGTAAACGCGCCTTGATGCGGGCGCGTTTTTGGGAAGGCGGCTTTGCTGATCCAGCAGCCCTGCCAACGCCTGGCGAAATCCTTGAGGCCCTGAGCCACCGCGATATTGATGCATCCACCTACGACGGCGCCTGGGCCGAGCGCGCACAGAAGACGATGTGGTAACGGGTTAGGCCAATGAGCAAACCCGTGCGCCATCTGCGCCGGTGCCGCAATTATGGTACTCGTTTGCGCAACATTTGATCTCGCTGCGCTCCTCTGATGGGCCGAAATCCCGTCAACCCATCGAATGCGAAATGCTGATCTGCGTGGTCGCGACGCGCTCTGGCCCCCCGGAGTGGTGGGTGAGAGAAGTCAAGTCCTTGTTCCAGAAATTTGCGCTGCCCATAATCCGCCCCATGGACTTCTCGTCGAAAGACTACGACAGGATCAGAGCCTCCCGCAGGCGAGGCAGCGGGCGCGGTGGGTCCGGCGGAGGCGCCGACCAGGCCACGATGACGCGCGAATGCTGCGTTAAAGGCTGCAAAGAACCGGGCGAGTATCGTGCGCCTAAGGGACGGGGCAAAGAAGGCCAGTTCTACATTTTCTGCTTGGAGCACGTTCGCGAATATAACAAGCGCTATAACTACTTCGACGGTATGACGGACGATGACGTCATGGCCTATCAGCGCGATGCGTTAACGGGTCATCGCCCCACCCGGCCTATTGGTGTGCGTGGCGAGAAGGGACGGCGTCCCAAGCCCGGCTGGAGTGGCGTCTACGACGACCCATTCGGTCTGTTCGGGGGCGATGGTGACGGTGCGCCGCAGCCCGAGCCCAAGGGTCGGACCGTGAGCGGACCCCAGCGCAATGCCTTTGAAATTATGGGCCTTGAGGAGACAGCCTCGAAGGAGGCGATTAAGGCGCGGTATAAAACCCTTGTAAAACGTCACCATCCTGACGCAAATCAAGGCGACCGAAGCTCCGAGGATCGGCTGCGCAGCGTCATCAACGCCTATAACGTGCTCCGGCGCGCAGGGTATTGTTAGTCGGGCACTGTTTGCCCACGCGCCGCCGTTCGCCTTTAACGTTCGAGGAAGTTTTATGTCCGAGACGCATGCCGCGTCGCAACGCTTGCCGGACATTACCGTGTCCGCCGCCCAGACCTTCGGTATCGAAAGTGACATGCAGGTGCCTGCATTCGCCGAAGGGTCTGAGCATGTCCCCGATATCGACCCGTCCTATGTGTTTGACCCACCGACCACAAAGGCAATCCTGGCGGGCTTCAAGCACAATCGTCGTGTGATGATTGCGGGCTATCACGGGACGGGCAAATCCACACACATTGAGCAGGTGGCGGCGCGGCTCAACTGGCCTTGTGTGCGGGTTAATCTGGATAGCCACATCAGCCGGATCGACCTTGTGGGCAAAGACGCCATCGTGGTGCGCGAAGGCATGCAGGTCACCGAGTTTCGCGACGGCATCCTACCCTGGGCACTTCAGACCAACACCGCGCTGGTGTTTGACGAGTACGACGCCGGCCGTCCCGATGTGATGTTTGTGATCCAAAGGGTGCTCGAAGTGTCGGGCCGGCTGACGCTGCTTGACCAGAACCGCGTCATTCGGCCTCACCAGGGCTTCCGCCTCTTTGCCACCGCCAATACGGTGGGCCTTGGTGATACCTCTGGGCTCTATCACGGCACCCAGCAAATCAACCAAGGCCAGATGGACCGTTGGTCCATTGTGACCACCTTGAACTACCTGCCGCTCGACGTGGAGGTGGACATCATCTTGTCAAAGGCCGAGCACTACCGCCACGAAGAAGGCAAGGCCATTGTCTCCAAAATGGTGAAGGTGGCCGAGATGACCCGAAACGCCTTCATCAATGGGGATCTGTCCACAGTGATGAGCCCGCGCACGGTGATCACCTGGGCCGAAAACGCGGACATCTTTGACGATATCGGCTTCGCCTTCGAGGTCACGTTCCTCAATAAGTGTGATGAGACGGAGCGGGCGATCGTGGCGGAGTTTTATCAGCGCGCTTTCGGCAAAGAGCTGGCCGCGGCTGCGCCAAGCCTCATGCACTAAGCAGGCGGGCGGATGCTGCGGCCGGAGATACCGGAACAGATCACCGACGCGTGGCTTGCCCGCTGCGCCCTTTATAATATTCACCAGTTTCGCGAAGGCGCCATTGGCTTTGCGGATCTTCAATTCGCTCTTGAGGTGATTGCGCACCATATCAAAAGTGCCCCGGCCGTGATTGCCGCGCGCTTGAAGGAACTGAACTTCAGCCTTGAGATGAGCGTTGCCATCGCCTTGAGCGAAGACGAGGCCGGCCATCACCCCCCCTCGCGCCATCTCAGCGGGGTGGAGAGCTTGCTGAATGAATATGTCCGCGCTGTCACGCCCCTGGCGGGTGAGGCAAACGATCAACAGGGCTCTGACAAGGTGCCCTTCGATCCTGGGCACAAGTCCCCGCAGGCGGTTTTGAGCGATCCGCCCCAACACCATGCCGCTTTGATGCAATTGGACGACGACAATGCCAGTTGGTGACAATTCTCGAAAAGGTGCGCCTCACGATGCGCGCCACGATACCTTCCGTACAGCGATAGCCGGCACGATGCGCGCCATTTCCGGCAATCCCGACCTTGAAGTCACCTACTCATCCGATAAGCCCGCTCTGGTGGGCGATAAAGCCAGGCTCCCCGAACCCTCCCGCCGCCTCACGCAGCGGGATGTGGCTGTCACACGCGGGCTTGGCGATACCATGGCGCTGAAGCTGGCGGCCCACGACCCTGGCCTCCACCAAAAGTATGCGCCAGACGGTGCCGACGCGCGGGCGGTCTTTGATGCGGTCGAATCGGCAAGGTGCGATGCTTTGGGCGCCAAAGCCATGGCGGGCGTCGCCACAAACCTTGCCGCAATGCTCGAAGACAAATACTTCCGCGGCAACTACCACGAAATCACCGACAAAGCGGATGCTCCACTGTCTGAAGCGCTTTCGCTTTTGGTGCGCGAGAAGCTAACCGGCGCTGCCCCACCTGAAAGCGCACAAAAGATGGTCGACCTCTGGCGGCCTTGGCTCGAAGACCGATGCGGCGACAATCTGGAGTGCCTGCCGGAGCAGATCGCCGACCAGAAGGGCTTTGCCTCGGCGATGCGCGACATTCTGGCCGCCCTCGAGATGGCTGAAGAGTTGAGTGATGACACCGGGGAAGAGGCCGACAGCGAGGACGGCGAGAGCCAGGTGGACAGCCCCGACGAGGCTGAAGCGGACGTGGGCGAGGACGAGGTGGGCGAGGATGCTGCGCCCCAAGACACGGAACGCTCAGGCGATGATGACGGCGCTGAAGAGGTGGAGGACGCTGAGTTCACCGCCGAAGACATGCGCGAAGACGACATGGGCGATGCGGAAGAGGCCATGGACGGCATGCAGGTGGATGACACCGAGTCCCGCACGCAAACCGGCACAGGCTATAAAGTCTATACGCGCCAGTTCGACGAAATCGTCACCGCTGAAGAGCTGTGCGATACCGCTGAACTCGACCGGTTGCGCGCGACGCTCGACCGCCAGCTTACCCACCTTCAAGGCGCGGTGGCCCGGCTAGCCAACCGTCTCCAGCGCCGGCTGATGGCCCAGCAAAACCGGGCCTGGGAGTTTGATCAAGAAGAGGGGGTGCTCGACACGGCGCGCCTGCCGCGCGTGGTGATCGACCCCATGCAGCCGCTCGCCTTCAAGATGGAGCGCGAATCAGACTTTCGCGACACCATCGTCACGCTTTTGTTGGATAACTCAGGCTCCATGCGCGGCAGGCCCATTTCGGTCGCCGCCACCTGCGCCGACATTTTGGCAAGGACGCTGGAGCGCTGCCACGTGAAAGTGGAGATTTTGGGCTTCACCACCCGGGCCTGGAAGGGCGGATCGGCGCGCGATCACTGGCTCCAGCACGGCAAGGCCCATGCACCAGGTCGCCTCAATGACCTAAGGCACATCATTTATAAGGCCGCTGACGCGCCATGGCGCCGGGCAAGACGCAATCTCGGCCTGATGATGCGCGAAGGTCTGTTGAAGGAGAACATTGACGGGGAGGCTCTGGAGTGGGCGCACGAGCGGCTCTTGGGCCGGCCCGAGCAGCGGCGCATCCTGATGATGATTTCTGACGGCGCGCCGGTCGACGATTCGACCCTTTCAGTGAACGCCGGCAACTACCTTGAAAAGCATCTGCGGTCAGTGATTGCCGAAATCGAGGAGCGCTCCAATGTGGAGCTGATCGCCATCGGGATCGGTCACGACGTGACGCGCTACTATCGCCGTGCGGTCACCATCGTTGATGCGGAGGAGCTGGCGGGTGCAATGGTGAACCAGCTGGCAGACCTGTTTGACGATGAGGCTGAGGCCTCACCGCGACAACGCCGACGGCTGCGCAGAGCGGCCTAGAGCGCGTCACGCCACCATGGAAGCGCGCCACGCTCAGGCTTCACGTGTCGGTCGCGGGTGCACCGGACGCCGGATGATTCCATCCGGCTGTGACCCGCTCTAGGCGCCCTGGTGCGCACCCTCGCTGCCCTCTTGTGCGTGCTGGTCACCGTTGGGCCGGCCGCGGCAAGCCCGGTCACCTGGCGCACCATAACCGACTTTGGCCCCCACGATGCGGCGCGGCTTGCCTTCCGCGGCGGTCTTGTGTTGCGCGGGCCACGGGCAGCGGGGGCCATATCAGCCCTTCTCACTGAGGGGCTTGTGTTCTTGGCAGCCACCGACACAGGCCACTTTCTCAGCGGCCGCTTTGCGCTTGATCAGGGCATGCTCGTCGCCCTTGAGGATGTGACCATTACCCCCCGTCGCGGAGCTGACGGCAATTTCGCATCCGCCAAGCGCGTGGGTGATGCTGAGGCGCTGGCCCGCGGCAACGGCGAGATATTTGTTTACGTGGAAGCGGCGCGGACACTCCTCGCCTACCCCGCAACCGGCCTTGCCGTCGACCCTGATGCTATCCCTCGGGAGGTCCTTCTCAGTGTTGAAGAGCGGCGCGTGGGCGGGCGCGGGATGGAAGCCATGGCTCGCCTTGGCGATGGCAGCCTCATTTTGATTGCTGAAGGCCGCGACGGGGAAAGTCGCCGCACACCCGGTTTCATCCTGGGCAAACGCCGGTTCAACGTGGCGCGGCGCAACGGGTTTGCCATCACCGGTGCCGATGTTTTGCCAGGCGGCGACGTCGTCATCATCGAGCGGCGCTATGGCGGCGGCTTCGATGTGGCGATGCGGGTGCGGCGCATCGGCGCCGATGCCTTCACCAAAGGGGGACAGGCCGATGGGCCAGTCCTCCTGGAAGCTGACTTCTCCGCCCAGATCGACAATATGGAAGCCATTGCTGCCGATGTGGTCGATGGTAAAATTGTCCTCACCCTCGCCTCCGACAACAACCATAGCTTCTTACAGCGCACGCTTTTCTTGCGGTTTGTGGTCACCGATCCTGTGCCGGTTCCCAACCCACGCCGCCGCGCTGCTGACGGCTAAACAGCCCCGCACAAGTCTCTTGGGCGACACCCCCCGAACGGTGGCGCACGTCTTTGTCGCGCCCACAAGATGGCTCTTTTCGGGGCGGACATCATGCAAACTCTCCCGCCGGACCGTGTGGTGGTTCGCGCACGATCCCTCGCCAAGCGCGGCAACCAAGACGCAGCGCGCGACCTTTTGATCGATGCAGCCAAGCGCTTTCCTCAAAACAAAAAACTGCGCAAAGCGCTCGTGCTTCTCGATATGCCGAAGGTGGGCCCGCGCCCCGGCGGGCTTGATGAGAAGGTCAAGCATCTTGGCATCCTATGCCGGCAGGGCGAGCACAGGGCGGCCATTAAGCTGGCCAGCCAGCTTCTAGAGCTTCATCCGGGCGACCCCATTGTGATGACGCTGTTGGCAGCGGCCTACGTCGCCAGTGAAAAGCCGGCAGAAGCCCTCCCCATTTTTGAGTTGGTGATCCGCCAAGCCCCAACCTTTGCCCGCGCATGGACAGGGTTTGGGACCGCGCTTGCCAAAACCAATCGCCACCACCAGGCGGTGCGGGCGCTCAATCAGTCGCTATCCCTGTCACCGCTTGATGTGGAGGCACTGAACAACCTGGGCACATCGTTGCGTGAGCTGAACCAGCACGAGGAGGCGCTGTCCTGCTTTGAGCGGATCATCGAGCTGGAGGACAGCTACAAGGCGCGGCTCAATTTGGGCACAACGCTTTTGGAACTTGGCCGGGCGGAAGAGTCAGAGGCAGCGCTGAGGTTGGCGATTGCCGAAAAACCTGACTACACGTTTGCCCACCGCTGTCTCACCTTGGTGCGCAAATACACCGCCGACGATCCCCACCTGGCGCAAATGGAAGCGCTCAACAACGCGCCCGATGCCACCCGAGAAACCA
>JBCDLN010000156.1:0-9555 GCA_038745295.1 Pseudomonadota bacterium
ACGGTCCGGTGGATCAACTGGCGCGGGTGGTGGACAGCATCAAAAGCGATCCCGCCTCCCGCCGGCACATTGTTTCGGCCTGGAATGTGGGCGATCTCGACAAGATGGCCTTGCCGCCCTGCCATCTCCTTTTCCAGTTTCATGTGGCGGGGGGGCGGCTCTCCTGTCAGGTCTACCAGCGGTCTGCCGATATTTTCCTGGGCGTGCCCTTCAACATCGCGTCCTATGCCATCCTCACCCACATGATGGCCCACGCCACGGGTCTTGAAGTCGGCGATCTTGTCCACACGCTGGGCGACACGCATCTTTACCTCAACCACCTGGAGCAAGCGAAGCTGCAGCTGACCCGGGAGCCGCGGCCGCTGCCCACCCTGTCGCTGAATGGCGCGCCGCAGGACCTCTTCGCCATCGGTGCTGAACACATCGTGATTGAGGGCTACGACCCCCACCCAGCCATCAGAGCACCCATTGCTGTTTGAGGTTCCAGCACGCGTCGCCATCATTGTGGGTGCTGCTGAAAATGGGGTGATCGGTGCGGACGGGACCATTCCCTGGCACCTGTCGAGTGATCTGAAATATTTTAAAGCGCGGACGGTGGGCCAAAGCGTTGTGATGGGCCGTCTCACCTATCAGTCGATTGGTCGGCCATTGCCGGGCCGGCGGACCATCGTGGTCACGCAAAGCACCATCGAAGGCGTTGAGACGGTGAAAAGCCTTTGTGATGCGCTTGCTCTTGCAGGGCGGCCTGTCTTTTTGGCAGGCGGATCGCGCATCTATGAGGCTGGCCTTGAGGTGGCGGACACGATTTTTCTGACCCGCGTTCACGCCAGTCCAGCGGGGGATACGCGCTTCCCCGCCCTCGACGCTGAGGCCTTTGAGTGCGTCTGGCGGCAGGCTGGCGAGCAGGGGCCGCGCGATGATCATCCCTTCACATTCGAGATTTATCGGCGGCGCGCTGCTTTGGATTGAAAGGGCTGTCCGTCTCAGCCTATAACGCTGGCACATTTGGCCGCCCTTGCGACTCCAAAATTGCGCCTATGTGGGTATGCATGGCGTGGTGCCTGTGGCGGGGTCATGCTCGCACACGCGGGGAGCGCCAAGAACTCCGTATGAATCGGTAAGGGGAGCGTGGATGCCCTGGAACAACCAGTCGGGCGGCAGAGGCGGCGGCCCTTGGGGCGGCGGCGAAGGGCCGTGGGGCGGCGGCAACGGCAATGGCAGTGGCGGCGGGCCCAATCGGCCAAACCCATGGGGCCAGGGGCCTCAGCGCGGTCAGGATCCGCAAAACCCGCCCGATCTTGAAGAGATCTTGCGCCGGAGCCAGGACAAGCTGAAGCGTGTCTTCCCCAAGTCCGGCGGCGGCGGCAACCAGGGTGGTGGCCCCTCGATCACCGGGCTCGGCGGACGCGGAATTGCGCTGGCGGCCGTGGTGGTGCTGGTGCTTTATGGCCTCACGGGCCTCTACCGGGTGGGGCCAGGCGAAAACGGTGTGGAGCTAGTGCTGGGCAAATATGCCGGCACCACCATGCCGGGCCTTAACTACAACTGGCCGTATCCTTTCGGCGAAGTCTTCACGCCTGACGTATTGCGCATCAGGGAAGTGAACATTGGCACGCGCAGCGATGGTCGCGGCCAAGATGTATCCGAAGAAAGCCTCATGTTGACGGGCGATGAAAATATCGTTGACGTCGATTTTCGGGTTCAGTGGCGCATCTCCGACCCCGCCAACTTCCTCTTCAACATCGAAGACCCTGAAGGCACCGTGAAGCAGGTGGCCGAAAGCGCCATGCGTGAAGTGGTGGGCACCAAAAACATCCAGCCCATCCTGACGCAAGAGCGCCAACAGATCGAACAGGATGTTCAAACGCTGATGCAAACCACGCTCGATGAGTATGGTGCCGGCGTTCTGGTGAGCCAGGTGCAGATGCAGAAGGTGGACCCGCCCGCGCAGGTGATTGATGCCTTCCGCGACGTTCAGGCCGCCCGCGCGGACCAAGAGCGCTTCCAGAACGAAGCCGACGCCTACGCCAACCAGGTGGTCCCAGAGGCACGTGGTGAAGCGGCTCGGATCGTCGAGACCGCCACCGCCTATCGCGATCAGGTGATTGCGGAAGCCACCGGTCGGGCCGACCGATTCTTGTCGGTCTATGAAGAGTACGAAAAGGCGCCCGACATTGTGCGCCAGCGGATCTATCTGGAGACGTTGGAAAGGGTGTTTGCGGGCACCGACAAAATCATCATCGATCAGCAAGGTGGCTCCGGCGTGGTGCCCTATCTCCCGCTTGATAGGCTCGCAACCGGATCCAGCCAGTCGCAAGGAGCTCGATAGTGCGCGCCGGGCTTATAGCAATTGTCGTTGCCGTCGTCCTTTTGGTGGTGGCGGCCCTCAACTCGTTCTTCATTGTAAACCCAACCCAGCAGGCGCTCGTCCTGCAGTTTGGTGAGGTGAAAAACGCCGTCACCGAGCCGGGCTTGCAGGCGAAGATCCCTTTCGTCCAAGACGTGCATTACCTGGACCGCCGGGTGCTGGACCTCAACGTGCCGGCGCAGGAAATCATCGCTGCTGACCAGAAGCGGTTGGTGGTGGACGCGTTCATGCGCTACCGGATCTCCAACCCGGTGCTCTTCTATCAAACAGTGAACAACGTCCGCGAAGGGTCCACCAGGCTGTCGACCTTCGCCACCTCGTCTTTGCGTGCCGTTCTGGCCGACGCCACCTTCCAAGATATCGTCCGAGATGACCGGCCCGAACTGATGCGCCGCATCAGCCAGGATGTTGCGCGAAACGCGCGCGGGATCGGCGTTGACGTGGTGGACGTGAAGATCCGCCGGGCGGATCTGCCGGAAGCCAACTCCGAGGCGATCTTCGCGCGGATGCAGACCGAACGGATCCAAGAGGCGACTGAGATCCGCGCCCAAGGCCGCGAGGCGGCCCAAAGGGTCCGCGCCGCCGCTGACCGGACGGCAACGGTTTTGCGCGCCGAAGCGCAGCGGGAAGGCCAGCAAATCCGCGGTCAAGGGGATGGTCAGGCGAACGCCATCTTTGCGCAGGCCTATTCGGCTGATCCGCAGTTCTTTGCGTTCTACCGGGCAATGCAAGCCTACGAATCGTCCCTTGCTGCCAACGACACGCGCCTTGTCTTGTCACCAGGGGCGGACTTCTTCCGCTATTTCAACGACCCTCAGGGCCTAGCAGCGCCATCTGCGTCATCTGATGGTGGCGGTTTGGGAGGTGTTACCCCCGCCGTCTCGTCTGAAAACGGGGCCGGCGTGGGCGGCGATGTTTCCAGCCTCGCCCCCTCAGGTCTCAGCGAACAGGCGGCAGAGGCGGCGTCGTTGACTGCGCCGGTCGAAGCGGCGCTGGGTGCCTTGACGGATGCTGAGCTGCTCGACGACGTCGAAGATGCCTTACCTGACGACGCTGACGCGGCCGCGTCCGATACACCTGAAGCGCTTGACGAGGAGGCCCGTGCGGCCGCCTCCGATACCACGCTCGCGGAGGCTGGCACTGAGGCAAGTGTTGACGTTGCGACCCCGATCGTGGGTCAGTCCGATGCGGGGACCGTCACAATTATACGGCCTGAACAGAGTGTTCAGTGAGCGATTTCCTTGTGGCGATCGGGTTAGTCCTCGCCATTGAAGGCTCGCTCTACGCGCTTATGCCGCAGTCCATGCGGGATATGATGCGCAAAATGATGGATACGCCGCCCGACACCTTGCGTATGGGCGGCGTTGTTGCGGTGGCGGTTGGCGTTGGCATTGTGTGGCTTGTGCGGGGGGCCTAACCTTCCTCACACTCCATGACATGATCGTAAGGTCACATTCTGGCCAAACGTCGTACGCTGACCCAAACGAGGGCAAGGGGACGATATGAGACGACCCGTTCGATTGATGGCGGCGCTTCTGGCCGCGTTCGGCCTATCACTTGTTTCGGCGGGTCAGGGGAGTGCACAAGAGGTTGGCCCGCGGTCAGTGGCTGACCTTGCTGAGACGCTGCTCAATTCGGTGGTGAACATCTCCACCTCACAGCGCGTTGAAGGTCGCAGACCCACCCCCGCCCCCGAGTCGGACGAAGACGTCCCGTTCCAGGAATATTTCGACGAGTTCTTTGACCGTGAAGACGGCACGCCCGACCCCCGGCGCGTGCAGTCCCTCGGGTCGGGCTTTGTGATGTCGGCCGATGGCGTGGTGATCACCAATAATCACGTCATCAAGGATGCCGACGAGGTGATCGTGAACTTCGCCGATGGTGAGAAGCTCACCGCTGAAATTGTTGGGCGCGATCCGAAGACCGACATTGCCGTGCTGCGCGTTACCCCTGAGGTGCCGCTCAAACCGTTGGAATTCGCCCCATCGGAGCAGCTGCGCGTTGGTGACTGGGTGATGGCCATCGGCAACCCATTCGGCCTTGGCGGCACGGTGACGGTGGGGATCATCTCCGCGCGCAACCGAAACCTCGATTCAGGCCCCTACGACAACTACCTCCAGACCGACGCCGCCATTAACCGGGGCAACTCCGGCGGCCCCTTGTTCGACATGGCTGGCAACGTGGTGGGCATCAATACCGCCATCATCTCACCCACGGGCGGCTCCATCGGCATCGGCTTCGCCATCCCGTCTGAAATTGCCACCAATGTCATCAATCAGCTCCTGGAGTATGGCGAAACGCGCCGGGGTTGGCTTGGCGTTCGTATCCAAGAGGTGAGCGAGGATCTGGCCGAGCAGTTCGGTATGGAAGAGCCCCAAGGCGCGCTTGTGGCAGGGGTGACCGAAGATGGGCCCGCCGAAAAGGGCGGCCTCCAGTCCGGTGATGTGGTGATGACCTTTGACGGGCGCGAGGTGGATACCATGCGCGAGCTGCCTCGCATTGTGGCTGAGACCGCCATCGGCAAGCGGGTTGCTGTGGTGGTGCTACGCGACGGGGAAGAGGTGGAGCTTTCTGTCGACGTGGGCGAGCTGGAAGAGAGCCAAGCCCGTGCTGTGGCTGCTCTCGACCCCGAAGAGGTGAGCCCTGCTGAAGATGACGTGGGCGTGAAAGTTCTGGGCATGGAGCTGAAAATTCTCACCGCCGACCGCCGGACGAATTTTGACATTGGTGGCGATGTCTCCGGCGTTTTGGTCGCCTCCGTGGAGGACGATGGCCTTGCTGCTGAAAAGCGCATCGTTCCAGGTGATGTCATCTTGGAGGTGAGCCAGCGTGAAGTGGCCTCTCCCCAGGACGTGGAAACCCAGATTGCGCGGCTCAAAGAAGAGGGTCGCAAAATGGCAATCCTGACCCTATCCAATCCGTCAGGGGACTTGCGCTTCACAGCCTTGCGCATCGGCGACTAAGGCGCGCGGGTGGGTGGCGGACGTTCGATGCGCCGGGTGTATGAGAAAACGGCGGTGCCGAAAGCAGCCCTCCGTCCATGACCGTTGAGACGCTGTCCGACGGCCCCGTCTCCCGCCACGTCCGCGGCAGGCTTACTGTGGCAACGCGGGGGCAGGGCCTCACCGATGTGACCGGTGAGATCAAAGAGTGGCTGGCTGCCATCGGGGCAGGCCGTGGCCAGGTCTGCGCATTCGTCCAGCACACCACCGCCTCTCTCACCATCCAAGAAAACGCCGATCCCGACGTGCGGTTTGATCTCATCGATGCCCTTGATCGCCTTGCGCCAACAGATGCGCCTTATCGCCATTGCGAGGAAGGGCTTGACGATATGCCGGGCCACATCAAAGCCATGGTGTGTGGTGCGAGCGTGACGATGCCGTGCGATGGCGGGCTGTCACTGGGCACCTGGCAATCGCTCTATTTGGTGGAGCATCGTGACCGGGGCCGCGTCCGGCATATTCTCCTGGCCTATACGGGAAGCTAGTCCTAGACTTATGATGGCCCTATCGGGCGGGGCCACACCACCCCTCGCGTACCGGACAGATCTCTTTGTATCTCATGATGAGATCAGTCGGATTTTCCTGCGCGTTCGCGGCACGAACACGACGCTGCACCCGAGCTGATGGCTTGGGTTTATCTAGGCGAATAAGCCTACGATCCTGGGTGGTTTTCTGACGGCGATGGGATTTTTGTCGCACTCGGGGGCAATTGCGGCGGAAAAGTGTTGGGGCTCACACAACACTTATGTTATCTATGGTTGAGAAACGTAGGTGGATACGACCGATGCTTGAGCGCGATAAGACATCGTCGCAAAAACCTTGCGACGCCCCCTTTGGCCAGTCGGATATGATGGCGGTGGAGGCGGCGTCCGCCGGTGGGGTGCACGATGTGCAGCTGGACAACGAACTCCAGGCGGCCATCGAATATAAGATTGCCTCATGCGGGGTGGTGGGGGCTGGGACAGTGCTTGACCTTCTCAACACCGCGTTGCGCCGGTTGGTCCGGTAGCCGCTGCGTGCCTGGTGCGTCAGGCATCCTCAGTGATTGGGGCCCCTTGAGAAAAACCTAGATGGGGATCCCGTCATATTGCACCGTGCCGTGCGTATAGACCCCATAGGTGTGGTGGGCGCGCAAGTTCAACGACAAATCATCGATGAGTTTATTGTCCGGTTCTTTGTTGGCGATGATTTGTTGGGCGATCTCATCAGCAATTCGATAGACAGCCTGCGGTGATTTAGGCTGGCCAGTGACTTTATGCATGAATATGGCCTCAGCAACGAATGCGAGGATTTCTGAAAAGAACGCATTCATGCTTTTGCCTAAGTAATCGCAAACAGCATGTGTGGACTCGTGAATGACCAACGAGCGATCATTGAGCGTAGCACGCAATGGCCTTGAGACCACAAAGGTATTAGCTTTGACGCTCGGATCGATCCCGACCATCCCGGCGCTAGGCACATAATAAGCGGCAGACGTGATTGTCGGGTCGACCACAATACCGATGGCTTGATTGTAAACCCCTTCGCCGATCTTGTCATAAAGGTGCCCTGACATGTAGGCGCGGTGGACAGTATCGGTCGACAATTGGTGCCACTTGAGCATCCACGTCATCGAGCGCAGTGGATTGGACGCGCCAAGCGTATCAAGGATGACCCGCCGCACATTGGCTTCGTCATCTTTCTCACCGCCCTTGGCATTGGTAGGGAGTGGTGGCAAAGGGCGAAACTGAATGTTCTGAGACACCAACTCTTGATCAAGGCGGGTGATAGTGTTTTCGCCGACGATCCCATCTTTCTTGCCAAGCTTTTGGTCGCTTTGAAACTTGCGGACCGCTTCTTTGGTCTCATTGCCGTAGATGCCATCGGGCGAGTTATATTTGGCGAGCGTCACTGGCAGCTTGTTGCGGTACCCAAGGTCCACGAGCGCCTGTTGAACCAGCCGCACAGGATGGCCGAAGTCACCCCTCTTCAAGGGTGGGGCGTTTTTCTGTGCGCCCAGCAATCGATCGTTGAACCCAAAATGAACAGAAGAAAATGCCATGGCGCGCTCCAATCCCAGAAGTTTTGAGCGCAGCTTCAGCGGAATTCGACCTGCGCTATTATGTCCTCAACTTGGACGCGCCGTATGCATTCTTCAAGGCAATTGCTGCGGGATTTTTGTCATCACTTTGGAAGGTGTGACGTGCGAATGACCATATAAAAAATCTCTTGATGTTCCGCGCATCCCAGCCGCACCCTTTCAGCCGCACATCATCAAGCCCCGACAATCGAGTCACGGTGCGCCATAGCATCGCTGCGGAGGGCCGGCTGCATCATCACGCACAAGCGCTCGCTAAATCAGACCTTCGCCGCGCAAGGACAAGTACTGCGATCCTGCAATGATGATGTGATCATGCACGGAAATGCCCACAGGGTTAGTGGCATTGATGATCTGCTGGGTGACTGCAACATCAGCCCGTGAGGGCGTCGGATCGCCAGAGGGGTGATTGTGCACCAGAACGAGCCCCGTAGCGCCGTGGGTGAGGGCGCGGGTCAGCACCTCGCGGGGATAGACGGGGGTGTGGTCCACCGTCCCAACACCGGCGCATTCACTCGCGAGAAACTGGTTCTTCTTGTCCAAAAAGAGGATGTGAAACTCCTCCTTCTGGGCCGTGGCGAGCTGCGCCATGTAGTAGGCCGCCACGTCCGCCGTCGACGTCAGTGTGTTGCGCTTTTTGAGATCGGCCTGGGCAAACCGTTCGGTGGCGGCGCGCAGGAGGCGAAAGTCCGAAATGACCCGATCGCCGACACCGTCAATATCGCGAAGCTGGTCGGCCGGTGCGCCAATGGCGCTGGCGAATGAGCCGAAACGGGCCATCATCGCTTTGGCGATGGGCTTGGTATCGCGGCGGGGGATGGGTCCGAAAAGCACCAGCTCCAAAAGCTCATAGTCCTCAAGCCGGTCGCCACGGTCAAACCGTTTGCGAAGCCGTGCCCGATGACCTTGTGTGGTGTCCAAAGACTTGAGGCTTTGCTTGTGCGGTATGGGTGTGCCGCCACGAGGGGCTTTGCCGGCCTTTGCGGCGCCATTTGCACCGACGCGCCCATTATCAAACAGGCAGTCCTGCAGCACCGATGGGGCGTCTTGAACCGTCCCCTTACTCTCGCGTGCGTGTACAAGGTCTGCGACCGGGGGAGGCGCCGCCGCCCTTTCTGGGTCCTGCAAAGGACTGAGGGCGGTGAGGTGTGGGGCAACCCTTTGGTGAGGTTGATAGGCTTGATGAGCGCTTTGACCTTGCTGGGCGTTGGGAGTTTGCGCGCTGCGGTTGCCTCGCCGGTGGCTTTGATGATCGTGCGCAGCGCTGTCCACTGCGCTTTGCAGTTTGGTCAGCACCTGAGCGTCGTTGGCCATCGGTCATGCTCCACGAGACAGCTGACCTTAGCGCCAGGGCACATGAATATCAACCTAAAGATGACATTCAATGATCCGGTGTTTTAGGTTGAAATTCTCACAGCTGGTCGGAGGCCGTAAACACCTCGTGCCCATCATGGGTGACACCCACGGTATGCTCATACTGCGCGGACAAGGACCGATCGCGCGTCACGGCAGTCCAACCGTCAGAAAGCACTTTTACGTGGGGCCGGCCCACATTCACCATGGGCTCGATGGTGAAAATCATCCCCGGCTGGAGACGGACGCCATCGCCGGGTCGGCCATAGTGCAAAATATTGGGCATGTCGTGGAAAAGGCGCCCGACACCGTGACCGCAGAACTCGCGCACCACAGAGCAGCGCTCGCCCTCCACATACTTTTGGATAGCGGCACCGATGTCGCCCGTGGTGGCGCCGGGCTTCACGGTTTCAATCCCAATCTCAAGGGCGCGCAACGTCACCTGGAGGAGACGCTCAGCGGCCCGGCGCACCTGGCCAACGCGGTACATGCGCGACGAATCCCCATGCCATCCGTCGCGAATGAACGTAACGTCCACGTTCACTATGTCGCCTTCGCGCAGCACTTTGGGCCCTGGAATGCCGTGACACACCACGTGGTTGATGGACGTGCACGAGGCATGGCGATAGCCGCGATAGTAGAGCGTTGCGGGCAACACATCGTGCTGCTCGGCAAAATCCATCACATAATCGTCGATGGCTTTGGTGGTGATCCCGGGGGCGATGAGTGAGTTGAGCTCGTCGAGGCACTGGGCC
>JBCDLN010000157.1:0-9543 GCA_038745295.1 Pseudomonadota bacterium
GGCCGTGCTTTGACGCTTTGGCGCCACCTTGCCACGTTGGGCGATTGGCTGAGGTCCCGCCCCAAGGGTTTGGCGATCAACACCCAGGGCCAGGCAATTATATCGGCGATGGAGTATTCATCGCCCACCAGCCACTCTCGCCCCTCAAGCCGTGCCTCCAGCACGCCCACGCAGCGGTCATATTCGCGGCGGTAGCGCTCGAGCGAATAGGTGTGCTCGCCCTCAGCATAGTTCACGAAGTGGCTGAGCTGGCCTGCCATCGGCCCTTGGTTGCCTGTCTGCCAAAAGAGCCACTCCAGCGTTTCTTTGCGCAGCAGTGGGTCGGCGGATATGAACCGCCCCAGCTTTGTGGCGAGGTACCACAGTATGGCGCCTGACTCGAAGACAGGGATGGGCGCCCCCTCAACATCGTGATCAAGGATGGCTGGCATGCGCCCGTTGGGGCTTATGGCCAAAAATTCTTCCGCAAACTGGTCCCCTTGGCGAATATTGACGGGGATCATGTTGTAATCGATCCCAAGTTCTTCGAGCAGGATCGCCACCTTCCAGCCATTGGGTGTGGGCCAATAGTAAAAGTCGATGCTCACGCGTCCGCCTCGCTTTTGTGTGGCCCGATGACGCCGTCGGCGCGCAGACCGTCAATGGTGTTTGCGCTGAAGCCGGCCTCTTTGAGAACCGTGTCCGTATCGCCGCCCAGCGCAGGCCCCCCGCGGGACAAATCAAGCCCTGTCTTTGAAAAGCGGGCAGCGGGGCGGGCTTGCCGCAACGGCCCGGCGTCAGGGTGATTGAGCGTTTGGACAATATCGTTGGCGCGCACCTGGGGGTGATCGATCATTTGCCAGCGGGTGAGCACAGGTGCGCACGGCACATCATGGGCTTCAAGCCGCGCCAAGGCGTCCGCGGCGGTCAAGCCTCGCAAAGCTTTTTGCGTCTCATCAAGGCGGGCATTGATGTTTTCTTGTCTGAGGGAGGCGGTTTCAAAACGCGGATCATCGCGCAGCTGCGGTTGGTCGAGCGCAGCTGTCAGCCCATGCCACTGCCGGTCTGTCATGGCTGAAACGGTGATGTAGCCATCGTCGACTTCGTAGATGAGGTCGATGAACGACTGGGCCGATTGCTGCGGTATTTCTTCACACACAAAGGTTTGGCTCGTCATGTCCGAGTGCCACAAAAAGTCGATGACGGCGTCGAGCATTGAGACTTTGACGTGCTGGCCAAGCCCTGTCCGTTCTCGGCATAAAAGGGCGGCGGTAAAGGCTTGCGCGGCCATGAGGCCGGACACCTTGTCGGGGACAATGGTGCGCACCAGCCGCGGGCGGTCTGCGTCAGACCCGGCTTGAACCGTGGTGAGGCCCGACAAGGCTTGGACGAGGGGGTCATAGACCGGCTTTTGCGCGTAGGGGCCCTGTTCGCCAAAGCCGCTGATGGACAGGTAGACGAGGCCCTCATTGACGACGGCAAGGTCCTCGTAGCCAAGGCCCATCCTCTCCACCACGCCGGGGCGGAAGTTTTGGGCAAATCCGTCAACATCGCGGGCGAGGGTTTTGATGAGGTCGATGCCCCGCGGGTCTTTCAAATTGACCGAGATCGACCGCTTGGACCGATTGTTGTTGAGGAAGTTTGCCGAATAGCCGCCGCGGCGGTTGGAGACTTGGCGGGTGAAGTCACCCCCGTTGGGGTTTTCCACCTTGATGACATCGGCGCCCTGGTCGGCGAGGGTCATGGTGGCGAGGGGCCCTGAGACGACGCTTGTCAGATCGAGGATCGTAATGCCCGCAAGGGGGCCGTGTGCGCGCTGGGCATCCGCTTCACCACCCAACGCGTGGGCCCTATGCCCCGGTGCAGCATCATCCATGCCGGCGTCCCTCATCGGTTGTGGAACGACAGTCTTTCCCTTGAGTGGGCTCGAAAGTCCATGCCGAACCGTGCCGTCAACCCGCGCGACCTCCGACGTGTTCGAAGGCTAAACCTGTTCGTACGCCAATGCTCACAGGATCATATTCTTAGAAATCTCCTGCTGGCATGACACGGTTTTGTGCTGCTGTGGTTTATCAGAATGCAAATACAGATATTACTAATCAATAATTCAATTTAGTAAAATTGGAACTCTAAAGGGTCGCATTACGTTGCATAAGAGGTATCGGTAAACTGAGTTGAGCATTTTGCTATACCGGGAGCGCTTGCGTGCAACGGTCGCGATGAGGGCGTGGTGCGACAATGGATACTTCAGATCGGTTTAACGCATCGCGTCAGCCTCTCCCCTACAGAGGAAACCATGCACGCGCCGTGAGAGTTGGTAATGTTATCCACATAGCCGCCAGTTCAAATGCGATCCAAGTGACCTCGCCTGGCTCTCAGGATGTTGAAAACCCACTTCGTGCGGCCTTCCGGGACGTTGAAAACTTGCTCCTACAGGAAGCGTGTACGCCGCAAAACTTGGTGGAAGTGACGGTATACTCAAATTCAACTGATCATATCGAAGAATTTACTGCATATATGCGGGAGATCTTTGGCGAAAAGGCACCGCGCTATACGTCGATTTTGATCGATTCTCCGGGCGAGCAGGTGATCGCCGACATGTCGGCGACCGCGACAGTGGACCCCGCTGGCACGATGTAGCGCGCGAGCTGGGCCACTCTGCGGGCACTTTGGGGTAATGTCGCGCCCGCAGCAGCAGAACGGCACTCTCAAAGCGCGGAAACGATTGCGTCAGGGTGCACTCGGCTCGGCGTGTTAAGATGCCTCAGGGTTTTCAACGATCACGGCAATGCCCTGACCACCGCCGATGCACATGGTGGCAAGGCCGTACCGTCCGCCAATCCGGCGCAACTCATAAATGAGCTTGATGAGGATGATGGCGCCGGTTGCGCCAATGGGGTGGCCGAGCGCGATGGCGCCGCCGTTGGGGTTGGTGCGGGCCTCATCAAACCCCAGTTCCTTGGCCACCGCGCAAGCCTGGGCGGCAAAGGCTTCGTTGGATTCAATGACCGCCATATCCGCCACAGAGAGCCCGGCTCGTTCCATCGCTTGGCGCACCGCTGGAATGGGGCCAAGGCCCATCACATCGGGCGCAACGCCGCCAAGCCCATAGGCTTTGAGCGTTGCCAGGACCGGCGCACCATCGCGCGCAGCCCGCGCCTCACTCATCAAGACGAGCGCGGCCGCGCCATCGTTGATCCCAGAGGCGTTGCCGGCTGTGACGCGTCCGTCTTTGCGAAAGGCGGGGCGCAGCTTTTCAAGGTCGGCGCCTGTCAACCCGCGCCGGACATGCTCGTCGGTGTCAAAGGTGATCTCGTTGCGCCCTTTGCGCACTGTGAGCGGGAGGATTTGGTCCTTGAAATAGCCCGCATCGATGGCGTGGCTTGCCCTTTCGTGGGAGGAGAGGGCGAAGCTGTCTTGCTCATCGCGGGTGAGTTGGTAGCGGTCGGCAACGTTTTCGGCCGTGATGCCCATGTGGCCGTTGCCGAACGGATCATTGAGGGCGCCGAGCATCATGTCGGCCACCTTCACATCGCCCATTTTGGCCCCAAAGCGGCCGATGGTGTTGAGGTGACCTGACCGGCTCATGCTTTCCGCACCGCCGGCAAGGGCCACCTCAGCGTTGCCCAAGAGGATGGATTCGCTTGCCGACACGAACGCTTGGAGCCCACTGCCGCACAAGCGGTTCAAGGTAAGCGCCGGGGAGGTGTCTGGCACCCCTGCGGTGATGGCGGCAACGCGCGATAAGTACATGTCTTTGGGTTCGGTGTGGATGACGTTGCCAAACACCGACATCTCCACAGCATCGGCCGCGATCTGAGCACGCCCGATGGCCTCGCGCGCCACGTCAGCTGCCAGCGCAGTGGGCGCAACGCCTGCCAGCGCACCACCAAAATCGCCGATGGCCGTCCTCACCCCAGAGCTCACCACCACAGTCTGTCCCATATCCCCCTCCAGCGTTCCGGTTATCCGTTTTGCGTTTTGTTGCGCGTCGCGTCCGCCTCGTCCAATGCCTTTGGGTTGGTGAGGCCGAGCGCTGCGCGCGCGTTTGTCTGCAACAGGGCGAAAATGGCCTCGTCATCGTCGAAGGCGCCGGCGCGGATCGATTGGGCCATGAGCGCTTTTAACTCAAGAAGGGTGCCGTCTTTGTTGAGGGCGGTGCGGTAGCGCGCTGCCTCACTGTGCTGCGCGGCAGCGCCATCCTTCAACAGCCGGGACGCAATCGCGAGCGCGTTGGCGATCATCAGCGCGTCATACTTTTGGCCCGGGCCCACGTGAGGGACAATCGCCTCAAGCTGGCGCCTGTGGGCAAGGGCCAGCAGATTGGACAGCTCATCAAAGGTTTGCGCCATGACCTGCCGGCTCACCAAGATAGGTTAACACGTCGTAAGAAAGGCCTGGGACGAGGGTGGCGGTGAGGGCAAGCTCTAAGCTCGGCTCGCCGTGATCGTAAAAGCGCCGGCCCTGGTCAAGGGCAATCACCGCCCAGCGCACTGTGGCCATCACCTCCCAGTAAAGCATTTCAGAAGGTGCGACGGGGCGGGCCGCCGCCCCGTTGTAGCCGCGCAAAAAATCGTCCCTTTGGGCGATGCCGCCAGCCTCCCGCTCAATCGCGCCAAAGCGCCAACACTTGGCGCAGAACCAGCTCACATCCTCCCGCGGATCCCCCCAAGCGGCAAACTCCCAATCAAGGATCGCGCTCAGCGCACCCTCTGCCACCATGTAGTTGCCCGTGCGGTAATCCATATGGCTGAGGACGATGCCGGCCGGCTCCGGCGCGTTGCGCTCCAGCCACCTGAGGCCCCACTCCAAGGCGGGTTCGCTGGCGCCGATCCGGTCAAGCTCAGCGCGGTACCACGCCACCCGCGACAGGGCGACGTTGTGCGGCGGCTCGCGCAGAAATGGAAGATCTGCCCGGGGCGGGACAATGGTGTGGAGCCGGGCGAGTTCAGCACCAAGTTGCTGCGCGAGCGCAGGGCCAAAGTGTGCAAGGTTTGGGTCACGCGTGATTTTGCGCCCTTCAGCGGTTCCATCGACCCGGGTGCACACAAAAAACGGCGCACCGATGACATCACGAGCCTCACACAGCGCCAGAGGCTGCGGCACGGTCATCCCCGCGTCGGCCGCAGCGGTGAGAAGGCGAAACTCATCAGGCCGGCTGTGGCTGACGCCCACGGGTGTGGGGGCATCTGTGCGCAAAACGGCGCCATAACGGCCGTCATGGGCGCCGCCCGCGACGGTAATGTCCACGGCCCAATTTTCCTGGATGGCGCCGCCTGACAGCTTGCGCCACCCGCTCAGGTCGACGCTTTGGGCACCCCAGGTGTTGGAGAGCCACTTGGCCACACGGGCGCTGCGCTCCGCCTCCACCTGTCACACGCCCCAGCGAAAATGGTCCATGCCCTCATCGCGAAAAGCTTTGGCGATGACCATTTTGTGGACTTCCGATGCCCCATCCACCAGCTTGGCTTGGCGCGCGTAGCGGTAGATCCACTCCAGCACAGTGTCCTTGGAGTAGCCCTTTGCCCCGCACAATTGGATGGCTGTGTCGGCGGCATGGTTGAGGGTATCAGCCACTTCAATTTTTGCCGCTGAGACGGCGGCTTTGGCAAAGTCATCCTGGTCGAGGAGCCAGGCGGCGTGCATTGTCAAAAGCCGGCCGGAGGCAATGCGCCGTGCGGCATCGCCCATCATCAGTTGGATGCTTTCGCGCTCCGCAAGGCTGCTGCCGAATGCGTTGCGGCGATCGATGTAGGCTTGGGCGATTTCGAGGCACCGTTTGGCAAGGCCCAGCCAGCGCATACAGTGGGTGAGTCGGGCGGTGCCAAGGCGCACCTGCACCACCTTGAGACCGCGCCCCACCTCACCGAGCCGATCCTCATCGGGAATCTCGAGCCCATCGAACACCAGTTCGCAGTGCCCGCCGTGCTCTTCGGGCCCCATGATGGGAATGCGCCGCACAATGTGCCAGCCGGGCTGATCCTTGTGGAACAAAAACGTCGTCAACCCACGGCGTGGATCATCGGATGTGCGGGCCACAACAATGAAATGATGCGCAACGCCTGCGCCGGTGATGAACCATTTGCGGCCGTTAATCACCCATCGGTCGCCTTTATGGGTGGCGGTGGTTGCCATCATCCCGGCAGGGTCGGAGCCGCCGCCGGGCGCGGGCTCGGTCATGGCAAGGGCTGAGCGCACTTTCCCGTCGATGATGGGCTGGAGCCATTTGTCCTTCTGGTCTTCGCGCGCGAGGCGGTTGAGGACGAACATGTTGCCATCGTCGGGCGCGGCGGCGTTGAACACGACAGGGCCGAAGATGGAGCGGTTCATCGCCTCATAGCAGGCGGCCATGCCGACCCGGGAAAAGCCAAGCCCGCCGCGGCTTGTTGGGCTTGAGATGGCCCATAACCCTTGCGCCTTTGCCTCTGCGCGCAGTGCTTGAAGCTTTGTTTCGGCGATATTTTCGTGCTGGTCGTAGCTGGCGGGGTCAGCCTCCAGCGGGAGGAGTTTGTCTTCCACGAAGGCGGCGATGCGGCGGCGGACATCGTCAATGTCGGGGCTGAGAGAAAAATCCATGGGGATCGTTAGCTCAGCGCGAGGGTGTGGCCGCCATCGACCACGACGGTGGTGCCCGTCATAAAGCTGCCTGCCCCGCTCGACAGAAGAAGAAGCGCACCATCAAGCTCACCCGCATCTGCCAGTCTGCGCATGGGTATCCCTTTGATGAGCTGCGCTCCGGCATCGCTCTCAAAGAAGGCGCGGTTAATGTCGGTCTTGATGTAGCCGGGGGCGATGGCGTTCACCCGCACCCCAACGCGCGCAAGCTCCAGCGCCATGGCGCGTGTGAGCTGGATGAGCCCCGCCTTGGAGACGGCGTAGGCCGATAGCCCTTTGAGAACACTGAGCCCCAAAATAGAGGCGATATTGATGATTGTGCCGCAGCTCGTTTCTAAGAGGGGCAAGGCGGCACGGCTGACGCTCCAGGCGCCTTTGAGGTTGGTGTCGATGACCTTATCCCAGTCGCGCTCTGCCATGCTTGCTGCCGAGGCTGTGACGGCAACGCCGGAGTTGTTCACCAAAATGTCGAGATGGCCGGTCTTTGCTTCGACGGCCGCGATGGCCGCCTCGATGCTGTCCTTTCGGGTGACATCCATCTCCAACGGGTCAGCGGACCCGCCTTGAGCGGCAATGGCGCCCGCCACCTCACGGAGTTTTGCCACCCGCCGCCCCGCCAGGAAGACGTGGGCCCCCGCCTCGGCAAGGGTGGCGGCGAAGTGAGCGCCGAGGCCGCCGGAGCTGCCGGTGACCAGAGCCACCTTGCCGTGAAGCCCGAAGAGGGCGGAAAGCCGCGCGTTCATGGGCTGGGGCAGCGAGGGGACGGCGGGATGTGGCGCGGGGTCGGTCATCCCGCCATGCTGTGCATTGACGGACGGGTGTCAACTGTTGCGCGCCAACTCGGTTGCTCGCCCGCAGCCACGGGTCTTCCAGGTTCATCGCCTTGGCGCCAGTCCGGTCGTCGCCTCGATCTCGCTTCGACAAACGAAATCCGGCATTTCCGCCGGAAAGCAGCTCAGGCGTTGCCCTTGGCCAGCGGGTGCAACACGCTCGAAGGAAGAAGTGCCTGCGCTCATTTTCCGAGAAATCGCTAAAAACTTTGAGCGCACGTCAATACGATGGAACCTATGCAGTGGATCCTTCAAAATTTCGAAGACACGGAGAAACTGGCTGCGGCGTTGGAGAGACTTCAAATCCCATATTCGCTGCACACGGTGGTTCCGTTCGTGGGAGACTTGATACCACGCCCGAAAGTCGACGACCCCAACAAGGTCATGCTGATTGGATCGTATGCAATGTGGCGGTATGCGCAGGCAAACGGACTTCGCCCGGGTGTGTTCACGCTAAGGCCTTTTGTGTTCGAAGAGCCATGGCAACCGTTCATGCTAAACGGGCCGAACGCTGTGTTCCTCAAAGTTTCCGAGATCCCCGAACGCTTACATGGCGATGGTTCTTGGTTCGTCCGGCCGGTCTCGGATAACAAAGAACATCCTGGCCGCGTCTCATCGGTCGCACAGATCCGCGACGTCGCTCAGAGTGTCTTGTCGCTTGGAGAACAAGAGACACCGCCCGGCTCACTTCGGCACGACACCCGGCTCATGCTCACTCCACCTGCGACCATCTATAAAGAGTGGCGGCTCTGGATCGTGGCAGATGAAGTGGTGACCTACTCGCTCTACAAAGAGGGGACACGGGTTATCTACAAAGCCGATGTCGACACGGACGTGCTAGAGTTCACCCGAAGATTGGTGGCCTTGAACCCAGCGTTTGCGCCAGCCTACGTCATCGATGTTTGCCGCACCGATGATGGACTTCGTCTCTTGGAAACAAACTGCATCAACGCAGCAGGCTTTTATGCGGCAAACTTGTTTAAACTCGCGGCGTCAATGGATGCGCTATCCGTCGCCCCGTAGCAAACTCGACATCGCCATGACCTTGAGCGTTTGGCGGGGGCAAAACGAGAGAGCTGACCCAAGCTCAACACTCCGGCGCTTGGCATTTGATCTCGGGGGAAGGTGAGGCATGGTCAGCGTCGGCTGTCCCGCAAGGCATCCCGGCAGAAGGAGCTTCCATGATTACAGTCTACGGCCGCAACACCTCCACCAACGTTCAAAAGGCCTTGTGGGTGCTGGCTGAACTTGGACTGCCGTTTGAGCGCATCGATAAGGGCGGCCCGTTCGGCGGTCTTGATGACCCGGCCTACCTTGCCCTCAACCCCAACGGGGTCATCCCCACTATGGTGGATGGCGACCTCGTCATTTGGGAATCCAACGCGATTTTAAGGCACTACGCGCGAACCCATCCGGAGGCCAAGCTCTTCCCCACCGATCCTCTCGAAGCACTGCGCGCCGATATGATGATCGACTGGAACAGCAACGAAATCTGGAATGTTCTGAGACCGCCGTTCCGGATGGTGGCCTTTGATGGGGGGAAGCGGACCGATCAAGCCGTGGTGGACGGGCTCAAGGCGACGGAGCCCTACCTTGATCGGTTGGAGATGCTGCTTGGCGGGCGGACATACGTTGCCGGGCCGGCCTTCACCATCGCCGACATGCCGCTTGCGATCACCATGGACCGCTGGCGGTTCATGGAACGGGATTTTGAGCGGTGGCCCCAAATTGACGCTTGGCACGCCAAGTGCCGCGCCCGCCCCGCCTACAAGGCCCAAGTGCGGGACGACTAGCTGGCGCCCCGCTGTCAGGACGGTGCGGGGGCTTCGCATACCTTAGCCGCATCGGCTGGGACGAGCGTTGCGAGGGTGCCCGATGGGCCGCTGCGGGACACGATCCCAACCACCCCGCCTGAAGGGTCGATGACGGGCGCACCGGAGGCGCCTTGCCTGAGCGGGCAGTCGAGCATCAGCCCCGCGCCTCGGCGGCCAAGGCTTTTGCATGAGGTCTCGTGGGCGAGATGCACCTTGGGGCGGCCATAGCCCATCACCGTGAGATCGTCGCCTTTATCCGGCGGCGGGGCGAGGGGCAGTGTGGATGGCGCATCCTCGTTGAGGCA
>JBCDLN010000158.1:0-9520 GCA_038745295.1 Pseudomonadota bacterium
GCGCTCGCGGCAGGACCACACCGAAGCTCACAAGGTCTCGCCATCTCCAAATGCGATCGTCACATAAGGCCAGTTGTGCGGGGGAATGTGCCCGTTCACGCGCGCCGCCACACCGCAGTGCTCGGCGGTATCTCTACTTTGAGCCCAACCGCAGACACCAGGCCCCAGCAACGCCATTGTCACGCGTAAAGGCCAGGCTGCTATGGGTCGTCCCCCCTGAGGACCCGTCCCTTGACAGGGACTCCGGCTCACATAACAGTTTCGTATATTTCGCAGATCTACTTGGAGTTGTTTGATGGAGCGGAGCGCTTTTTTGAGCTTTAGCGGGGGCGGTGCTGCCGGTGTCATTCATCTGGGGGCCTGGTACGCGCTCGCATCGGCCCGTGATCTCAAGATTTCGGGTGCTTGCGGCACGTCAGCCGGCGCCCTTATGGCAGCACTCGTTGCCCTCGGATATCAGCCTGATGAGATTTACAGTCCCGACAAAACCGACGTCGGTGAACAGCCTATTATGAATGCCCTTGGCGTGCGCTCGCTTGATGCAATTTTCAAGCTTCGGCCGGTGTTCCCAGGAGGGCTCGCGGTTAACATCATCCGGTTCAGCGCAAAGGCGCTCGCCACCACCAGTTTCGCATTAGGGCGGCTCTTGAAGAAGTTTGGCGGCGCCCGCGTCTCGCCGGCTGAAGGGCACGGGGATCCACCCGGCAGCGCCCTTTTCATCAAGCACGACTACGACCTGCTAGATGGCTTTAAGCGGCCAGTTTGGCTGGCGACTTTACTCTTTTTCTCGTGCTACGCGGCTGCGTCCCTTGCCGTTTTCGCGGTGGCGGCGGTGTGTTTGTTAGGGGCAATCATCCTTGGCACCGGGGCCACCGCGGTGCTCATTGTTGCGGGGCATGTGCTGGTGGCGAACCTCATTCACCTGCTGGCCCTCATCACCGCCCGATGCTTTGAAACTGTGCCCTTTCTGAAGGACGTGTCGCGGATGGTCGCCTTCGGGGTGGTGGGTTTGTTCATCTGCGCTGCGGTTGTCCAAACCATTATCCAACCGCACTGGGTGGAGGCCAATCACTTAACGCTCGATGCGGTGTCTCTCCTTGTGCACCTTTTAACGCTCGCCGCGGCGATTTTTGCCATCTACCGCTGGATGACGAACGGCCTTTACGACATTGATGCCATGCGCAATTCCTACGCCAAACTGGTGGAGAGAGCGGGCCTTACCGAGGACATCACGTTCAAAGAGCTCGCGGCGGCCGCTCAAAATGCACCGGATCGGCCGCTGCGCCCCCTCAAGGTGGTGGCCACCAATATCACCTTGCGCAAACTCCAACTCTTCAGCGCCGAAACGACACCCGATGTGCCCATTGTGGACGCGCTTGCCGCATCGATGGCGATCCCCGTGGTGTTCCGCCCCATGAACATCCCCAGCGAACTCCTCACCGAGAACCCAGCCGCTCAAGGTCAGCTCTGCCATTTCCTCGACGGGGGCCTCGTCTCCAACCTGCCGGCATGGTCGTTCGATGAGGAGCGCGCCTTTCAGCCCGAAAGCGAGCTGCACGCCCTCGACATTGATAACAGCCCCGGCAAGCACAAGAGCGGCGACATGGTGGTCAGCGCCATCAGGACAGCCATCTTCGGCTCGCACTCGCAAAACTTCCGCGGCATCGCAAACCTCAGGCTGCATAGCCTCAAAACCAGCCACGATATGCTCGACTTTCGTCTCTCGCATGAGCGTGCCGTCGCGCTCATCGCCGAAGGGCAAGACATCGTGAACGAAAACATCTACCGCCGCCGCCTGCTCGATGAAGTGCTCACCTTCACCGCCCATGAGTTGGTCGAAGAGTTTCGGGACCGGTTTGCCGCACAGCTCAAGGGCAACGAGCCCCGGTGCATCGTGTTTGGCATCCGGAGCGAGCCATTCAACGTGACTGGAGCGCGGTCCATTTTGCGGCCATTTCTTGTGACAGGAGATCGCCCGCTCAGTGGCATCCACCGCATCAGCCTCGCGGCGGAGGATGGGACGGACGTGCCAAGCCCAGCGCGTGAGGCGTGGCTGTCTCTGCTTGGCCCCCCCAACGTGTTCGAGAACACGACAGACGATCCGAACCTAGAGCCGGTGGTTGCCGTCGCTGTCAGCTTCCACCCAAACTACCGCAAGGAGCTCGAAAAGCTTGCCGATGCTGGCGATCCCATTGCCATGCGCGATCTGCGCCTGATCGGGCCGGATGTGGCGTGGAGCTTTGGCGCGGCTGTTCCCGAACCCATTGACCAAGGTGATCGCAAACCGGAAAAAGTGGTATTCGTGGTCGACGGGGCAGGCAAACTCCGAATCTCGGCTGATGAGAGGGAAGATATTTATCATTTCCTCACCGATACAATCGAATATATATATGGGCTCTTGCGGAGCGAAGCTGAGGGGCCTCTTGCAGGCGCGCCCCAGGAGGAGGCTGAATGGACATTAAAATGACCGCTGAGTTCCAAAAGGTAGCAACAGCGAACAAGTCCTCCATTGCGCAAAACGGCGCCTCGCAGGCTCAAAAAGACCGGCTGGCTCGCGCACAGAAGGCCGCTGAAAAGTTTGGCCTGAGCGAAAAGCAGCGTCGCCAAAAGCTCTTCATCAAAAAGTAGCTGCCGGCCCGCACCACGCCATGGCGCCGAAGCTGTCATCAGGCGCCTCATCAGCGGCATAATCGATCGGCGAGCGGCGTAACCGCCATCCAAAGTCGTCATCTCAAGCCGTCAGCCAAAGCCGCGGGCCGAGATGCCACCAGCCAGCCATACGGCTTGATACCGCTGAACCAACCAGCGGTCGCAACGCGCTCAGGCAGGCTTAAAGGGCCAGCCACACCCCGCCCTTTTCATGGCTGTCCACGCTCGCCTCCACAAAATGAACGCCGCGCGCGCCATCATCGACGCCCCACACCTGCAAAAGACCATCGGGCAGCGCATCACCCTGTCGCCGTGCCGCAATCACGATGGCCATTTCTGAATAAAGATTGCCCCAGGCATCAGTCAGTGATTCCCCCAATCCGCGCGGCAGATGCGTCAATCGTTGCGCTTCAGGAAGAACACCGCTGCCTTGCCCGCGATGAATGATCTGGTCCGGCTCGCCCAGCGGGCTGTAGCGCAGCTGCTCGGGAAACTCCTGATCCCAGGAAAGCCCACCCGCTTCGCCCCAGATCCGAAACCGCAGGCCGCAATACTGCCCCGGTGCTGCTTGCGTAATGTGCAAAATTCCCGGGACACCATCACCAAAACGCAGGTTGATAAAGGCTGTATCCTCCAGTGCCTTGGCCGCCCCACACACATGAAAGTCCGCCCTCAGCTCCTGGACCGTCAGCCCCGTCACGTACTCCATCAGGTGGAAGGCATGCGTGCCAATGTCGCCAACAGCTGACGAGCGGCCAGCGATCGCCGGGTCCATGCGCCACTTTTGGCCCTTCCTGTCGGGGTCGGCGGGGCCTGTTGCCCATTCCTGAAGGTACTCTGTGTGGACCTGACGGATTGGACCAATGGCGCCACCCCGGATCATATGAGCAGCTTGCCGCGCCATCGCATGGTGTGTGTAGGGATAGCTCACCAGCAAGTGCACGCCTGTTTCGCGCTGGATGTCCACCAAGCTGTCGGCGTCCTCACGCGTCGTCGTCATCGGCTTATCGCAGATGACATCAATCCCCGACCGCAGGAAGTGCGCGGCCATCTCGTAGTGCACATGGTTGGGCGTACAAATGGCCACCGCCTCTACGCCATCGTCGCGGGCGGCTTCAGCCAGCGCCATCTGCCGCCAGTCCGAATAGCTGCGATCAGGAGAAATCGCCCAATCGCGCGCCGAGGTCGCCGCGTTTTGAGGATCGGATGACAACGCCCCCGCCACCAGATCCCACTGCGCGGACAAGCGCGCCCCGGCCGCATGCCACTCACCCACAAGTCCGCCGCGGCCGCCCCCCACCATACCAAGCCGCAGCCGCCGCTTCAGCACAGGCCGCCGCAAATTCGATAAATCAAGCGCGGTCATTGGCGGCCCCCTCGTTAACCGTCACACCCGGCCCATCGGGCCAATGATCGTTCCTTGACAGCGGGCGGGGATGTCAAGGACGTTTGCATTGGTGGCCCACTCGATAAGCAAGACCCACATCCGCCGTGACACTCGAAGGCCAGCATGAGATTGGCTATCTTGATCTTGTGACCGTTACCAATCTCCAGGTACTTTCTTTCTAATAGACGCTACGGTAAGATCGTAAATGACTTCAAGCTCTAAAAAACGATATCTCGCCCATTGTTATTCTCCGTGGTGTTTTTTTCCTTTGTCCTTTTGTTTGCACTTCTAATAATATTAAGTTCCATTTGCTTGGGCAGTTGGCTTCCCTTGCAGGGGAGAATATTATTCTGTTCGGCAACGACTTTCATCGGATCTTATCTAGACAATGAGTATCGTTACGTCTATGAGTACATAGAGCGCGGCCGGATGTACATACATCTCGGCAATGAGCAGTATGCGCGATCAGATCTTCGCAAAGCTCTGTCATTAGCCCGTGCACGTTCAGATTTTTGCCAACTTGATGAGCTACCGGCGAACTTTACTCTAGAAATGCAACAAGTCGCTTGCGCTCCTACAGATTAATCTAACCTGCAATGGGCCAGGAAAGTTATCCGCGAAAGGGTCACAGCAGACAACAGCATCGCCAAGGTCGATAATCGCATCGGAAATCTTCCGTCCGAGGCGGATAGTTCAGACATCCGCTCAAGTGCATCTGTGGTGGTAATCGACCCAGGTATCTCTGCTAGAACCCCTGGCCCAGTCGCATCAGTTCGGCGATACCGCGTGCATAGTTGCGGCCGGTCTTGATGGTAGAGCATTGAAAAAGCGCGATGGGCATGACGGGCGCACAATCAAACGACCGGTAGACGCTGCTGCTTTAGCTCGCGCATAGCCAATTCGCCGTTGCGCCGCCTCCAAGCTGATCCGCTCAGCGTCTGAGCCAAGGTACGCCAGGCAAGTAGCGACGGCATCGAGGTCGGATGCAGTACGCGCTGGGATCACCACTTGGCCCCATCCATCAAGGATATACACGTGAGGGTTAGCGAGCGAGACATCCAGACCGATTGAGCGGGCGACGGGGGTTACGGGGGGGTTGTCTGTGCACAAGCGAGACCACTGTCAAACCAGACCTCTGGGCGCTACACGACCGCTCGCTGGCACCATCGGCTGCCCAGAGCGTGAGCACGGTCAGTCATGGATCCTTTCGCGCTTGTTGGGCACCTGGGCCGGTGTCGGGCTCGGCTTCAGCGCCGCGCCTTTCTTGAGCGTGTAGTGCTGGTCGGCGCGCGCTGTGTGCCAAGGCCCGACACTGCCATCAGGCCATCGCACCCTGAGGCGAACCCCGTCAGCATCGCCCAAGCCAAAGTGCTCATAACCCGCATGCCCGCCCGCATGCCCGCCGCCCACCTGAACCTCACGCATCTGCCGGCGGCCGTCCGCTTCAAGCTCAATCTTTGCGCCAACCGCAAAGCGATTGCCGCCATACTGCTCCAGCCGCAGCTTCAGCCAACGTCCCGGACCGGCCGTCACGTTTTGATAAAGCTTCATTCCCGCACGGCGTTGAACCACCACCAGATCCAACAACCCGTCACGGTTCAAATCTACCAGCGCGCCGCCGCGCCCCCGCGCCATCGATCCCACCCCCGCGACATCGCCCACCTCGCGGAACGTGCCGCCGTCCTGCTGCAGGAGCAGATTGTCGGGGTCGCGGGTGGCCGCATCCGGCATTTGGTTCACATTGCCTTTGGCGATGAAGAGATCATCGAGGCCGTCGTTGTTCACGTCGCCAAAGGCCACATGCCAGCCTGTGCTTGGCCGTCCCTCATCGCCCATGTAAGGCACATGCGCGGTAGTGCCCCTGGCGTAGGCGATGGACTTGAACGAGGGCGCCGTACCATCTCCCTGAAGCTGAAAGAGTTTTTGGTCCGCCATGCTGGTCACGGCGATTTCGGGCCTGTCGTCACCGGTGATGTCGCGGCTCGCAATCCCCATCCCCCAAAGCTTGGACGTTGCCCACCCGTCCGCTTCGTCATAGGGCGAAAGCTTCGGCCAGACGCGAAAAAGCTGTTCTTGCCCATTGTGCACATAGTAATGGCGGTCATTGCTGATCCAAAGATCTGCCTGCCCAGACCCCTGCCAGTCCGTAAACAGCATCGAGAGCGTGCAGTACCCGGGGGACAGGATTTCAGCGTCCGCGTAGCGGCGGCCATCGGGCCTCAAGATGGCGTGGGTGTCGCAGGTTCCAAAGGGACCCTCAGGGTCGGACCGGTCCACATAGTTGCCCACGGCCAGCGTCGGCCAATCATCCCCCGGTCCCCAGGCAGCAGAAAACGCCGTTGTCCATTGGTAACCCGGATCAATGCGCCATGCCTCATGGGCAGGCTCAAACTGGCAAGGGCCCACACCCCGCAGCACGACGTTAGGGCCTGACCTTAGGACGAAAAGGTCCAAAACCCCATCGCCGTCGATATCGATGGGATAGGCCCCCAACACATCGCTCAGCGCCGCATGCGGATCATCAGCGGGCGCAAACCGAAGCTGTGCGCCCGCTTCGCCGGTTGTGTTGATGAACAAGCGGGCTGGCCCCGCACCGCCTGCCGCATAAAGGTCGGGATAGCCATCGCCATTACAGTCAAAGACCGCGACGCCGCCGCCCACAAAAAACGCCCAGTCTCCCGAATAAATGTGTTCAACCGGCAGCGTATCGCTGAGGTCTTGGAACGCCAATCCATCGCTCAAGGCGTGCGCCGGCCACAGAGCCAAGAGGAGCGTTGAAAGGGCTGCCCTAAGCCTCTTCGGTCGACACGATCCCTGGCGCATAGCTCCCATCCGGCAGTTTGCCCAAGATCACCATCTGGAGCACTTCATCCTTGTTGGTGTCGGACGTTGAGCCTGTCCACACATGCCGGCCATTCTTCATCACCGAGATGCGGTCGGACAGATCAAAAACGTCGTGCAGATCATGACTGATCATCACAATGGCAATGCCTTCCCGCTTGAGTGCGCGGATAAGGTCCGACACCATTTGTGTCTCGTGGGGGCCAAGTGCCGCTGTGGGCTCGTCCATGATGATGATGCGGGCGTTAAACTGCAGCGCCCGCGCAATGGCCACCGATTGTCGCTGCCCACCGGACAGGTTCACCACGGGGTCCTTAAACTTGCGAAACTGTGGGTTGAGCCGGCCCATCACCTTGATGGCTGCATGCTCCATCGCCGGCTCGTCCAAAGCGCCCAGCCGGGTTAGGATTTCCCTGCCAAAAAAGATATTGGCTGCAGTGTCGAGGTTATCGGCCAAAGCAAGGGTTTGATAAATCGTTTCAATCCCCAGTTCCTTGGCCGCTGACGGGTTGGCGATGCGCACATCTTTTCCGTCCACCCTGATTTGACCGCTATCGAGCTCGTAAGCGCCAGACAGCATCTTGATGAACGTGGATTTGCCCGCACCATTGTGGCCCAGCAAACCAACAACCTCACCCGGATAAAGATCAAGGCTCATATCTTCAACGGCATGGATCCCGCCAAAGCGCTTGAAGATGTGTTTCATTTCCACAATGGGCTGCATGGTCACGCTCCCTCTACTTGCGGCGTCTTTGGTAGATCACATCGAACCAGACGGCGAAGATCAACACGCCGGCCATGATCATCTGTTGGGGGGCACTTTGGACACCAAGAAGTACCATTCCGTTTTGAAGGCTTTGCATCAGCACCGCCCCGATGAGCGCGCCGGTGATGGTCCCCACACCGCCTGACAGCGACGTTCCGCCAATCACCGCCGCCGCAATCACCTGAAGCTCAAGCAGTTGGCCGATGCTTAAGGGCGCTGCGTTAAGTCGCGCTGTTGAAATCATCGCTCCCAGCGCTGTCAGTGCACCAATCAGCGCAAAGCTGATGATCACGACCCGGCGCGTATTCACGCCCGCCAACTGGGCCGCTTCAGGGTTTCCGCCATACCCGTACACGTAACGGCCAAAACGCGTCATGTTGGCCACGTATATCATCAGGCAAGAGACAACAATAAGGATGAGCACCGGCACGGGAATACCACGCCCATCTTCACTTCTGGGGAAGTTGTACGAATTCATCGTCCAGATGAATGCGTAAATTAACAATGCGGCCAGGGCGATGATCGCGATATCGATCGCCAAGGGCTTGACGTCGAAGTCTAACGCCCGCCGCCGCCGCCTATTCCACAGTATAATGAAGACAATCGCGACAAATCCAACAAGCCCGACAATCCAACTCCAAGTTTCACCAATGGAACCGCCACCAACCACGCTGTAGGTGGAATCGAGCGGGGTCACCGTGCGGCCCTTGGTGAACAGCCAGCCTGCGCCGCGCCAAAACATCAGCCCGCCCAAAGTCACCACAAAGGCGGGGATTGCAAATCGCGCGATCAGCCAGCCCTGCGCCCCGCCGGCAATACACCCTGCGATCACCATCACGACCATGGAGATCCACCAGCTGTTCGGTCCCTCTAGCGGCAACAGCTCTGTCTGAACAAAACCACCCAGTATCCCAAGAAATGCCAACAAAGAACCAATGGACAAATCAATATTACGGGAAACAATAATCAGAACCATCCCTGTGGCGAGAATGGCAGTAACACTTGTCTGAACCGCAAGATTATAAATATTACGGGGTGAGAGAAAGATGCCACCACTGGCAAAGTGAAAGAACAGCCAAATGCCAATCACGGCACCGATCATGGCCAACAGGCGCGTGTCTACTTGCGATGTCGTCGCTAGTCCTTTAAGCTTGTGTGCTATGCCGTCGTTGGGCCGCCGTTCTATTTGAACCATGTTTCCCCCGTGCTGGCCGATGCGTCTTGTCCCGCCCCGTTATTAAAAAGGTATTGCAAGCGGTTGCAAGAAGTGTCAAGTTTTGATCACATGAGATGGCTCGGGAGGAAGACATGAGAGCAAAAAAACGCATCGGGCTGCTTGCTAGCAGCTTTGTAGCGCTGGCGATGATGGCAGGTCCCGCCTCTGCTGCCGATGACATCACTGTGGGCGTAAGCTGGTTTAAGTTTGCTGACGAACGTTGGGTTATCGATGAGGCGGGCATCAAGTCCGTGCTCGATGAAGCGGGCGCCACCTACATCTCGGCGGACGCGAACTTTTCCCCTGAGAAATCCGTCGCAGATGTGGAAAACCTGATCACCCGTGGGGCAGACGTCCTCATCATTATGTCAGGCGTGGCCGATGCCATCGGCCCCAGCGTCAATGCCGCTTTGGCTGAGGGCATCCCCGTGGTGGCCTACGATCAGCTGATTGAAGTGCCCGGTACATTTTACGTCTCTTTTGATGCGCGCTCGGTGGGCCAAGAGCTTGCCAACGGCATGCTCGCCGTCGCGCCGGAAGGCAAGTACGCCATCATCAAAGGTGACGATGGGGACCCTAACACGCACCAAATGTTCGGCGCTTATCAAGAAGTGATGCAGCCGAAGTATGACGCTGGCGAGATTACAGTTGTCGGCGAACA
>JBCDLN010000159.1:0-9515 GCA_038745295.1 Pseudomonadota bacterium
AGCACGCCATGGATTCCCTCGCCCAAGCGCGGGACTGGATGCTGCTCCTGGGGCAAAAGTCGGCCGAGGAACGAGTCGCGACCTTCCTGCTGCGGATGGCAGAACGACAAGCGGACACAGGTTGCGCTAAGCGGGCTCATGGATCGGTTGCCAATGGCACAACCATAGATGTCCCCATTACCCGTGCCCAAATCGCCGCCTATTTGGGCCTGACCATCGAAACGGTAAGCCGGCGTCTCACCGCCCTCAGAGACGCTAAGCTGATTGCGCTACAATCGAGCCGTTCCATCACGCTCCTTGATGTGCCTGCACTCCAACGAACAGCTGGCAGGCTCATGGACGCAGATTGTCGCTAACGCATGGCTTGCTCGATCCGGTCCAAATCGAGCGAGGAAAACATGCGAGGCCTTAAGCGGCTAGCACGTTTTTCTTCCGCTCGGTTTGGCTCAAACTGAACGGATAAAAACGTGCTCTAACTGTCGTACCATCAACGTTATTCACTGCGGAACCGCCGTAGGGGGCCCGTACCTCACTGCTCCCGCCTAGGGTCAATTGTCCCGCGGTGGCCCTGATGCATCAACCCACGCTTCGCTCTTCGGGGTTGACCCATCAGGCCCACCGCGGGGTTATGACAGTGTCGGCTCCGGAGGAACGTCGCTGTTTGGTGTCCCACCAAAGGAACATATGAAGGGTTCTTCGGCGGCACTTCTGAGTCTTGTTGGAGCTTAGAGTGAACAACCTCCAAGGCTTGTACACCTAGTGCCACTGAGTTGGGGGTAAAGCGGAACCGAACCGGCTGCCCGAGGGATCGCCGAACGACCGACCCACAAAACGCGCCCCTTAGCCCGCTATTATTTGAAAGCGGGCCTTTGGGCCTGAGCACACCGCAGGACTGAGGGTCAGCTTGGCGAAGCTGATCGCTTGCGGTGACAAGACGGCCAGCATCCTTCGGACGGGTTGACAGGCAGACCCTGCGAGGAGCCCGTGCAGCAACAGTCGCCGGCAGGACGCGGCTGGACGCCGCGATGTCGTCACACAGGCCGCCTCCTGGGGGAAAAGAGACCGTGCTCGTTGCACTCCCCCCACCATCTTTGATCTTGGTCAAAGACCGTCACCACCGCCCCGCCTAGCTCTTTACAAAGTTGAATTTGAACGCTTCGGCGAGCGAGATTCGTGAGGTGTGCGCTGCGTGGCCAACGCCACCTGCCGGATCAGCGCCATACGATGCGCCGGCGGCTGCAGACGTGAGGCACACTTATGGGTCACCCCGCCCTTATCCCCATCTTCGGCTTTGTCACGCTGCTTGCCATTATCGCGGCAGCCATGGCGCGAGATCCGCAGTTCGCCACCCATATGTGGCTCGTGGCGGCCCTCTCGATCGCTGTGGTGCTGTTGAACGCGCGGCGGCTCCACTGGAATGCCGATGGTACCCTCGTCCTTCCGGTGAAAGACACGTCGGGTTATGTGGATGGACCCATCCGCGCGGGTGTCATCGCCACAGTCTTTTGGGGTGTCGCCGGGTTTGCAGCGGGCGTCTACATCGCCCTCCAGCTGGCGTTTCCCGACCTCAACATCCAGCCCTGGCTCAACTTTGGCCGGCTGCGGCCCCTTCACACATCCGCGGTGATCTTTGCCTTTGGCGGTTCGATCCTCATCGCCACAGCAATGCATGTGGTGCAGCGCACCTGCCACGCCAGATTGTTTGGTGGTGAGACGCTCGCGTGGTTCATTTTCTGGGGATACCAGCTCTTCATCGTGCTGGCCGCCACCGGCTACCTGATGGGGGTCACCCAGTCCAAGGAATATGCTGAGCCAGAGTGGTATGTGGACCTTTGGCTGACGGTTGTGTGGGTTGCCTTCCTCGTCATGTTCGTGGGGACGATCACCCGGCGCAAAGAGCCGCACATCTATGTGGCGAACTGGTTCTACCTTGCGTTCATCGTCACCATTGCGATGCTTCATTTGGTGAACAATGCGGCCATCCCCGTCTCGCTGCTGGGGTCGAAGTCGTACGTGTTGTTCTCTGGTGTTCAGGATGCCCTCACCCAGTGGTGGTACGCGCACAACGCGGTGGGCTTTTTCCTCACCGCCGGGTTCTTGGCGATGATGTACTACTACATACCCAAACGCGCTGACCGGCCGGTCTATTCTTATCGGCTATCTATTGTTCACTTCTGGTCGCTGGTGTTTTTGTACATCTGGGCCGGTCCACACCACCTTCACTATACGGCCCTTCCGGACTGGGCGCAGACCTTGGGGATGACGTTCTCCATCATGCTGTGGATGCCGTCTTGGGGCGGGATGATCAACGGCCTGATGACGCTGTCGGGTGCGTGGGACAAGCTGCGCACAGACCCGGTGCTGCGCATGATGGTGCTTGCCGTCGCCTTCTACGGGATGAGCACCTTCGAAGGACCGATGCTGTCCATTAAAGCGGTCAACTCGCTGAGCCACTATACCGACTGGACCATCGGCCATGTGCATTCCGGCGCACTGGGTTGGAATGGCATGATCACCTTCGGCGTCGTCTACTATCTGACGCCGATCCTCTGGCACCGTCAGGGCCTTTACTCGCTGCGCCTCGTCAACTGGCACTTTTGGCTGGCAACGCTGGGGATCGTCCTCTACGCAGCGTCCATGTGGGTGTCAGGCATCACCCAAGGGCTGATGTGGCGTGAGTATAACGCTGAAGGTTATCTTGTTTACTCCTTCGCCGATACCGTAGCAGCCCTCTTCCCCTACTACGTCATGCGGGCGTTGGGCGGGATCCTCTACCTCGCCGGGTCGTTGATCTTCGTCTACAACATCGCCCTCACCATCCTCGGCCGCACACCGGCACAAGAGAGCGCCCAAGCCGCGCTCCAACCAGCCGAGTAAGATGTGATGCTCAAACACACGTGCCAGGCTGGCGCTAACCGTCCGCTTGAGGGCTCAGCCATCGATCCCAGCCCAACACCGATGCAGCCAGAGGCGTTGTCCTTGGCTGCCCCCCAAGAGCCCTCAGAAGCCCGCCCCATTGCGGGACAGGAGCCCTTCCATGAGCGCTGATGACACCGCCAAGAAAAAGCCGCGCCTTTTCGATCACGGCCGGATCGAACGCCATGTCTCGATCCTTTTGGTGTTTACTTTCATCACCGTGTCCATCGGCGGGATCGTCGAGATCGCTCCGCTTTTCTACGTCAACAACACCATTGAAGAGGTGGATGGGATGCGGCCCTACACGCCGCTGGAGTTGGCAGGACGCAACGTCTATATCCGCGAGGGCTGCTATGTGTGCCACAGCCAGATGATCCGCCCCTTCCGCGACGAAGCGGATCGCTATGGCCACTATTCGCTCGCCGTTGAGTCCATCTACGACCATCCGTTCCAGTGGGGCTCCAAGCGAACCGGGCCAGACCTTGCAAGGGTCGGAGGGCGATACTCAGACGATTGGCACATCCAGCACTTCATCGCGCCGCGCTCTGTAGTGCCTGAAAGCATCATGCCGCGCTACGAATTCTTGCTGAACCGCCCGGTCGACGCTGCGATGATTGCTGGTGATGTGGCCACCAACAAAATGGTCGGCGTTCCCTACACCGACGCCATGATCGAGAACGCATCCAACGATCTCCTCGTACAAGCTGGGATGCGCGAGGGGTCCGAAGGTCTGCTGGAACGGTATGGAGACAAGGTCAACATCCGCGATTTTGACGGCAATCCCCGTGCCGTCACCGAGATGGATGCCATCATCGCCTACATGCAGATGCTTGGCACTCTGGTGGACTTTTCAACGTTCACCCCGTCAGGACCTGGCCGATGAGCTACGAAACGGCACGCGTCTTTGCCGACACCTGGGGCCTTGTATTCCTGGCCGCGCTCTTCGTCATTTTGGTGCTCTGGCTGTTCCGGCGCGGTGCGACCAAGTCCTATGAGCGCGCCGCGCGCATCCCCATGGACGCCAACGAAGAGTTCCTTGAAGAACCGGCAAAAGACGCGCCTTCAACCCCATCATCGACCCCCAAGGACGACACGTCCAAGCCGCGCGGGTGACCCATCGTGAGTGACAAGAAGCCCATCGACGAAGCGACCGGCACCGAGACCACAGGCCACGTGTGGGACGGGATCCGGGAGCTCAACAACCCGCTCCCAAAATGGTGGCTCTACATCTTCTACGCGACGGTGATTTGGGCGATCGGCTACATGATCGTGTTCCCAGCAATCCCGCTGTTCAACAGTGCCACTCCTGGGGTGATCGGCTACTCCAGTCGGCAAGCGGTGGAGGATGATCTGAAGGCTCAGGCCGAACAGCGCGCCGTTCTCGACGATCAAATCGCCATGCTATCCTTTGAAGAGATCGCCGCCGATGACACCCTCACCGATCATGCCCGGCGGTCGGGGGCGGCCACCTTCCGCCTTGTGTGCGTCCAGTGTCACGGTTCGGGCGCGGCCGGTAGCCAAGAACTGGGCTACCCCAACCTCAACGACGATGCATGGCTTTGGGGCGGCACGAAGGAGGCGCTTTACCACACCATCTCCCATGGCGTGCGCAACGGGATCGATCCCCAAGCCCGCAACTCGGCGATGCCAGCCTACGGCGTCCTCAACATGCTGACAGGTAAAGAAATTTCTGACGTTGCCCACACCGTCTTGTCGCTGTCAGGCGTTGATCATGACAGCGAGGCCGCCGAGCGGGGCACCACAACCTACATGACCCAATGCGCTGCCTGCCACGCTCCGGACGGCGCGGGCAACTCCCTCCTAGGCGCACCCCGCCTCAATGATGCCCTGTGGCTTTACGGCGGCGGGCACGACGCGATTGTGGCCCAGATCAGCAACCCGCGCATGGGCGTCATGCCCCCTTGGACCGATCGGCTTAGCGAGGCAGAGCGGAAGAACCTTGCCATCTACGTTCACTCCCTCGGCGGCGGCCAATAGTCCCCAAACATTTCTGCCTGCGGTACGGACGCAAGCACAAAATGTTGTAAACTGATCTTCTGCCCCCACATGATACATGGTGTTCAACTGGTCATGCAGGCGACACCATGCCGTTTGATTATGTGGTCAAAGCTGGCGATACTTTAGGCAGCATAGCCTTACGCCACGGACAGCCTTCTCCGGGTGCACTATACCATCATCCGCTCAATGCAGACTTTCGGCGCAAGCGGCCGGACATGAACAAGATCTATGTGGGGGATGTGGTGGTCATTCCCTTGGCCGCGGACCCGCCCCTTCCGGCCAAGCCACGCCCCTGTGAGCGGATCTTGCCCGCGCCTTTCATCATCGGCCAAGCCAACACGTGGTGGTGCTGGGCGGCCGGCTACGATTCGTTCTCGATGATCTCCATGCGCCCGCACAAGTCACAAGCTGAACTCTTGGCCGAGTTCCCCCCCAACACGCCACCTTATACCGATGGCAATGGCGGCCTTCTGAAGCCAGGGTGGGACCTCCTGAAGCTGCGCTTCATGCTCACCTCACGGATCTTCTCGGTGAAGAACAGCGCACCCGATCGCCCTGCCGATCTCGATCCTAAGTTTTTGCGCGCACTCCTTGATCAAAAGGGGCACCTTCTGGTGGTGTGGAACCTGCGGCCCGGCGTCGCGCACACCAACGTTGTCTATGGTGTTTCCTTTTGCGATGCGGTCCACAAGATCATGGTGATGGACCCTCAAGGGGGCGGCAAGCTCGAAACACGCCCCCTCTCAACGTACACAGGGTCAGATTATCTTGAGTTCATCTGGGTCGATTTCGATACACCCTCGATGACGGAGTAACATAACCACCCAACACTTGCACAAGAGCACTCAATCCCTGTACCGTGACGGTGTTTCTGGGGTGAACACTTGCGTATAGCCCCTTGAAAGCGATGCGGGACCACCGGTCATCGGCGTGCACAGATCAGGGCCAGCTGTCCATTTGATCTTGATCAAGGGCTTTGCGCCTGCGCTCGGTATGATCGCGACCGTTAGTTCCGTGCAGGACCCTCGCCATGGCGACGCACAACATGTCCCCCAATGATGACGTCGCACCAGAGGCGCCGCCAGACGAGGCTGCGTCCATCCACCAGTATGAGGTGGAGGCAGTCAACCACGTCCAAAAACCCAAGCTCTACAAGGGCCGTGAGCCCATATACCCGCGGCGCGTTCACGGCACGTTCCGAAACCTCAAATGGGTGATCATGGCGGTCACCCTGGGCATCTACTACATCACGCCCTGGCTGCGCTGGGATCGCGGCCCCTATGCGCCTGATCAAGCGGTGCTTGTCGACCTTGCTGGGCGGCGCTTCTTTTTCGGGCCCATTGAAATCTGGCCTCAGGAGTTTTTCTACGTCGCCGGGCTTTTGATCATGGCGGGGGTGGGGCTCTTTCTGATCACATCCGCGGTGGGCCGGGCCTGGTGCGGCTATGCCTGTCCCCAGACGGTGTGGACCGACCTTTTCATCTGGGTGGAGCGCCTGGTCATCGGCGACCGCAACACCCGCATCAAGCTCGACAATTCGCCGTGGAGTGCCAAGAAGGTGCGGCTCAAGGTGAGCGTCCATGGCATCTGGCTGATCATTGCGGTCGCAACCGGCGGCGCCTGGATCTTCTATTTTGCCGATGCACCCACGCTCGCAGCCCAATTCCTGCGGGGCGATGCGCCGATGGCCGCCTACGTCACGGTCGCGATTTTGACGTTTACCACCTACACCCTCGGCGGCCTGATGCGTGAGCAGGTGTGCACCTACATGTGCCCCTGGCCGCGGATCCAAGCGGCCATGATGGATGAGCACTCCCTCACCGTCACCTACAACGATTGGCGGGGCGAACCGCGCTCACGCCACACAAAGCGCGCCGCTGCGGAAGGCCTTGCGACCGGCGATTGCATCGACTGCAACGCCTGCGTCGCCGTCTGCCCGACGGGGATCGACATTCGCGATGGGCAACAGCTTCCCTGCATCACGTGTGCCCTGTGCATCGACGCGTGCGACGATGTGATGGACAAGATTGGCCGACCACGCGGCCTCATCTCCTACACCACCTTGTCCGACTATGCCGCCAACAGCGCGCGCGCCGCCACAGAGGGCCTTGAAGCCGCCCGTGCCAAACAGGTTCTGCCTGGCTTCAAGGAAGTGATGCGCCCACGGGTCTTTATGTACTTCGGCCTGTGGAGCTTGATCGGGATCGGCATGCTGGTGGCTGTGATCACCCGCGACAGGCTGGACCTTTCCATCGCGCACGACCGCAATCCGCGCTTTGTGCAACTGTCTGACGGGTCCATCCGCAACGGCTATACGGTCAAGATCATGAACATGGAGCCGACCCCGCGCACGTTTGACTTTGGGCTCGTGGGGCTGCCCACCGGGGAGATGTGGAGCCCCGACTTTGTGAACGAGCCATCGCGCCGGTTCGCCGTCCCCGTTCCGCCCGACCAGGTCAAAGAGTTTCGTGTGTTTGTGCGTGCGCCCATGGACGGGCTGGAAGGCCCGCGGGTACCGTTTTCCTTCCGAACCTTCGAGATGGGAGGGCGCGAAAGCGCCGAAACCAGCGCTAGCTTTGAGGTGCCGCAATGACAGCCCAATCGGCCCGCCAGTTTACTGGCCGTCACATGCTCATCATCATGGTGCTCTTCTTTGGCGTGGTGATTGCCGTCAACATCACCATGGCGATGCTGGCAACGAGCACGTGGAGTGGGCTTTTGGCCAAGAACGGCTACGTCGCCTCCATCGATTACGCCCACAACGACAACGCGCGTAAAGCTGCGCGCGAACGGGGGTGGACGATCGACCTCACAGCACCTGATGGTGTTGTTCACCTCCATGCCGTTGATCGTGCCGGTCAGCCCCTTCCGACGGAAGGGACCGTCACGGTGGATGCTGCTGATCAACGCAGTCCCAGTATGACCCTGCCTTTCACGGCAGACGGCGACACTCTGCGCACCTCTGAGAGCCTGCCTGCGGGCCGGTATGTGCTGTGGGCTAAGGTCGGGGATGGGCCGAACGTTATTGAATGGCGCTCAGCCGTCATCGTTTCGCGATGAGCTGCTGCGCCGAAGCACGGGCCCAAGTCGCAGCCCCTTCGGCAGATGGGCTCCCCCAAAGCCTTGCTGACCTTGTTGAGGCGAACGGAGAGCGGCTGAGCCTTACCCTCCACGTGCCGGGCATCCATTGCGCCGGCTGTATTGGCAAAATCGAGGCGGCTGTTGCGGCCCAAGGCGATGGGGTGACCGGGCGCGTCAACTTCACACGGCGCACCATCACGCTCGCCTGGCGCGCGCAAAAGGGAAGCCCTGCTGCGGCGATCTCTGCGCTGCGGAACCTCGGCTACACTTTGGAGCCTATCCCCAGGGAAGCCTCGGGCGCAGACCCGCAGGGCCGGGAATTGATGCGCGCGCTCGCCGTCTCGGGCTTTGCTGCGATGAATGTGATGCTGCTGTCAGTGTCTGTTTGGGCCGGCGCCGATGGGGCAACTGCAACGTTCCTCAATTGGTTTGCAGCGCTTGTGGCCCTCCCAGCGCTTGGCTATGCGGCGCGGCCTTTCCTGCGCTCTGCGCTCACCGCACTCAAGAACCGCACGCTCAACATGGACGTGCCCATTTCCCTTGCCATTGTGCTGGCGGGTGCGCTGAGCCTGGCCCACACCATCTCAGGTGAAGGCGAAACCTATTTCGACGCCGCCATCACCCTCACCTTCTTCCTGCTGGCCGGGCGCTATCTTGACCACCTGGCACGGGAGAGGGCGCGCACCTCAGTGCGCCAGCTGGCAACTTTGACCCCGCTGACCGCCCATCTGTTTCGCAGCGGCGGAAGGACCGTTCCGGTCCCGGTCGACACAATTGTGGAAGGCGACAGGATCCACCTTGCCGCAGGCGAACGCCTTGCCGTTGACGGGATCTTGGAGGCCCCGGCAACGTTTGACCTTGCTTTGGCGACAGGCGAAAGCCGGCCGGTGGAGGCAGCGGCCGGCGAAGAGGTGCTGGCCGGGGCGCTGGCGCTCACAGGTCCTGTCACCGTTCAGGCCGTACGGCCAGCGGCGGATAGTTTCATCGCCCGTCTTGCCGCACTCCAACATGCTGCCGAAAGCGCACGCTCCCGTCCCGCCAGGATCGCGGACCGTGCTGCCCAGCTTTACGCGCCGCTGGTCCATGGCCTTGCCGCGCTCACCTTCATCGGCTGGATGGTGACGGGCGCCAGCGCAGGTCATGCCCTCACCATCGCCATTGCGGTGCTCATCATCACGTGCCCTTGTGCGTTGGGGCTTGCTGTCCCCGCAGTCCATGTGGCGGCGTGCGATCGGCTGTTCCGGCGCGGCCTTGTGATCAAAGATGGGGGGGTGTTGGAGCGCTTGCGCACTCTTGACACGGCCATCTTCGATAAGACCGGTACGCTAACAACGCCTGAACTCGACCCCAGCGCCCCAGTCCCAGACGCTGCTTTGGCAGAGGCCGCTGCACTCGCCCGCCACTCCACACACCCCATTTCCCGCGCCGTCGTGCGCGCTGCCGAGGCCCGCGCGCTCTCCATCCCCGCCGCACAGGACATTCAAGAAGTGCCAGGGCGC
>JBCDLN010000160.1:0-9433 GCA_038745295.1 Pseudomonadota bacterium
ACGCGGACGAGGCTGGCAAAGACGCGCCAGCCGAAGCGGCCTAGCCAAGGCCATGGGCCGCCGGCAGCACCTTCCCTGCCGGCGCGCGTTACCGTGACACACGTCTTTTTCTGCCGGCACCCAAGCGGGTGCCCAGCCGATGGAGCTCGTCCATGAGCGACAAGAAACGCCTCGTTGTAATCGGCAACGGAATGGCCCCCGGCCGGGTCTTGGAGCGTTTGTTCGACGCCGCGCCCGACGCCTATGAGGTGACCATCTTCAACGCCGAGCCGCGGGTGAACTACGACAGGATCATGCTCTCCCCGGTGCTCTCGGGCGAAAAGCGCTACGAAGACATCGTGATCCACGATGACGCCTGGTACGATGAAAGAGCGATCACGCTCCACCGCGGCCAGCGCGTCACCGAGATTGACAGAGCGCGCAAGACCGTGACGAGCGCTGACGGCACCAGCGCCCCCTATGACACGCTCCTTGTGGCCACAGGCTCCAACCCCGTCGTCATCCCTGTCCCAGGCCACAACCTGCCCGGCGTTCTCACCTACCGCGATCTTGACGATGTGGAGGCAATGCTTGCCGCAGCCGCCCCCGGCAAGCGCGCTGTGGTGATCGGCGGCGGTCTGTTGGGGCTTGAAGCCGCCGCCGGGCTCAGCGAGCAGGGCATGACCGTCGACGTGGTGCACCTGATGCCCACCTTGATGGAGCGCCAGCTCGACGAAGCAGCCGGCTATCTTCTGGAAAAAGCCGTCAAAGCGCGCGGCATCACCGTCCATACAGAAGCCAACACAAAAGCCATCCTCGGCACCGATCAGGTGGAAGGCATCGCGCTCGAAAACGGCACCGAAATTCCCTGCGAAATGGTGGTGATGGCCGTCGGCATCCGCCCCTCCACGCAGCTCGCCAAGGAGGCCGGGCTTGATGTGGGCCGGGGCATCCTGGTCGATGACGCCATGCGCACCTCTGACCCCCACATTTACGCGGTGGGCGAGTGTGTGGAACACCGCGGCGCCTGTTATGGGCTTGTCGCCCCGCTTTACGAGATGGCCAGCGTCATCGCCGATCGGCTCACCGGTGGCAGCCGCACCTACGAAGGCTCAGTCACCGCCACAAAGCTCAAGGTGACGGGGATCGACCTTTATTCCGCCGGCGACTTTCAGGAAAAAGAGGGCCGGGAAAGTGTCGTTCTGCGCGATGCTGCGGCGGGGCTTTACAAAAACGTTGTGCTTGAAGGCGGGAAGATCTGCGGCGTCGTCCTCTTCGGCGATGTCTCAGATGGTGGCTGGTACACCCAGTTCCTGCGCGATGGCGCCGACATTGCTGAACTTCGCGAGACGCTCATCTTCGGCCAAGCCTACGCAGGAGCCAGTCCGCTGGACCCTACGGCGGCCGTTGCAGCCTTGCCGGCTGATGCAGAAATCTGCGGCTGCAACGGCGTTTCCAAGTGCACCATCACCTCAGCCATCGACGAAAAGGGCCTCACCACCATCGACGCGGTGCGCGCCCACACAAAAGCCTCCGCAAGCTGCGGCTCGTGCAGCGGCCTTGTGGAACAGCTTCTCAAACTCCAGCTGGGCGAGAGCTATAACCCTGCCGCCGTGCCGGCCTTGTGCTCATGCACCCACCTAGGCCACAACGATGTGCGCCGGCTCATCCGCCTCAAAAGCCTCAAGTCCATCCCCGCCGTGATGCAAGAACTGGAATGGACCACCGCCAACGGCTGCGCCAAGTGCCGCCCGGCGCTCAACTACTACCTCGTCGCCGAATGGCCCGACGAATATGCCGACGATTACCGCTCCCGCTTCATCAACGAGCGGGCCCACGCCAACATTCAAAAGGATGGCACCTACTCTGTGGTGCCGCGCATGTGGGGCGGCCAAACCTCTGCCAAAGAATTGCGCGCCATCGCCGACGTGGTGGACAAATTCAACATCCCCACCGTGAAGGTCACCGGCGGCCAGCGCATCGATATGCTGGGGATCAAGAAAGAAGACCTTCCCGCCGTCTGGGCGGACCTTGGCAAAGCCGGCTTCGTGTCCGGTCACGCCTATGCCAAGGGCGTGCGCACGGTCAAAACCTGCGTGGGCACCGATTGGTGCCGCTTCGGCACACAAGATTCCACAGGGCTCGGCGTGAAGATCGAGAAGGCCATGTGGGGGTCTTGGACGCCGGCGAAGGTCAAAATGGCGGTCTCGGGCTGCCCGCGCAATTGCGCTGAGGCCACGTGCAAAGACGTTGGCGTGGTCTGCGTCGATTCAGGCTACGAAATCCACTTCGCCGGCGCCGCCGGGCTCGACATTAAGGGCACCGAAGTGCTTTGCTTGGTCAAAACAGAAGATGAAGCCATGGAGTACATCATGGCACTGACCCAGATGTACCGCGAGCAAGGCCACTACTTAGAGCGCATCTATAAGTGGGCGCGGCGCATCGGCTACGATGAGGTGCGGCGCCAGATTGTCGAGGACAGTGACAAGCGCCTCGCCTACTACGCACGCTTTGTCTACAGCCAGCAATTCGCCCAGGTGGACCCATGGGCGGAGCGCGCCGCAGCCCTTCAAGAGCCGCGCGCCGTCCACGACAAATACGCCGAGTACCGCCCCATGGCCGACCTCAGCGTTTTGGAGGCGGCGCAATGACGTGGATCGCCATCGGCCGCGTTGATGAGATTTTGCCGCTGTCGGGCCGGTGCGTCAAAACCGTCGGCCCGGACGTGGGGGTGTTCCGCGCAGCAGACGATCAGATCTTCGCCGTTATCAACAACTGCCCCCACAAAGGCGGGCCGTTGTCGGAGGGGATTGTCCACGGCACATCCGTCACCTGCCCGCTCCACAACATGGTGATCTCGCTGGCGTCGGGCGAAATCGAAGGACCGGACGAGGGCCGCACTGACACCATCCCCGTTGATGTGCGCGCCGGGGTCATCCACCTTGATCTCCCCGCAGAGATGCTGCCCAGCGCCAAAGCAAGCCGAGCCGCCTGATGGATGCCGCCGGCCCCACCGCAGTTGCCACCACCTGCCCCTATTGCGGCGTGGGATGCGGTGTTTTGGCGACACCTCAGCCGGACGGGGCTGTCACCATTGCCGGCGACCCCATACACCCCGCCAACGCCGGCAGGCTCTGCTCCAAAGGCGCCGCGCTTGGCGAAACGGTGGACCTCAAAACGCGCCTCCTGGTGCCGCGCATCGAAGGCCGCCGCGCCACGTGGGATGCAGCTCTTTCCCGCGTCGCCCGCGCCTTTTCTGCCGCCATTCAAGATCACGGCCCAGAAAGTGTCGCCTTTTACGTGTCAGGCCAGCTCCTGACGGAAGACTATTACGTCGCCAACAAGCTGATGAAGGGCTTCATCGGCACCGCCAACATCGACACCAACTCGCGCCTATGCATGGCCTCCTCTGTGGCAGGGCACAAACGCGCGTTCGGCGCCGATACTGTACCAGGCACCTACGAAGACTTGGAAAGCGCAGATCTTCTCATCTTGGTGGGTTCAAACCTTGCCTGGTGTCACCCCGTCCTCTTCCAGCGGGTAATGGCCGCAAAAGAAGCGCGGCCAGAGCTCACCATCATCGCGATCGATCCGCGTGCCACCGCCACCACTGACGCGGCCGATCTTCATCTGCCGCTCCGCCCAAAGTCCGACCTGCCGCTCTTTGCCGGTCTCCTCACCCACCTATCCGCGGCCGGCCTCACAGCGGATGAGTATGTGCGCGACCATACAACGGGCGCCGAAAACGCCCTCAGCGCCGCAAAACCCTGGACTGCGGACAAGGTGGCCGCGGAGACCGCGCTCCCTGTCAGCCTCATCAGGCGGTTTTACAACCTCGTCGAAAAGACAGCGCGGACCGTCACCGTCTACAGCCAGGGCATCAACCAGTCCGACCTTGGCTCAGACACCGTCAACGCCATCATCAACACCCATCTCCTGACGGGCCGCATCGGCGTGAAGGGTGCGGGGCCGTTTTCGGTCACAGGACAGCCCAACGCCATGGGGGGGCGCGAAGTGGGCGGGCTTGCCAATATGCTGGCCTGCCACATGGACCTAGAGAATGCCGCCCATCGCGCCATCGTGCAGCGGCATTGGGACAGTCCCACCGTGGCCGATCGGCCCGGCCTCAAAGCAGTCGACCTTTTTGATGCGGTCGATGACGGGAAGATCAAAGCGCTTTGGGTGATGGCCACCAACCCCGCCGATTCCATGCCAGAGGCTGAGCGGGTGGATCGCGCGCTGTCCAAGATCCCGTTCTTGGCCGTGTCAGACGTTGTCGCCTCCAACGATACCTTGCGCCACGCAACCGTCGCCCTGCCAGCAGCCGCATGGGGGGAGAAGGACGGCACAGTCACCAATTCTGAGCGCGTGATCTCCCGTCAGCGCGCGTTCTTGCCCGCGCCCAACCGGGTCCGGCCGGACTGGGCCATCATGTCGGACGTCGCCCGGCGCATGGGCTACCACGGCTTCAACTACGGCGCCGTGCACGAAATCTTCGACGAGTACGCGCAGCTTTCCGAGGCTGACAATCAAGGCACCCGCGACTTTGACATCGGCGGTCTCGCCGGCCTCAGTGCTGCTGACTATGACGGGCTGATGCCCGCCCGCTGGCCAATGCCGCGCACGGGGCGGCCCACAACACGCTTCTTTGCCGGCGGCAACTTCTTCACGCCCGACCGCCGGGGCCGCTTCATCCCAACGCCCTACCAAACGCCAACCCGCAGGACGGGAGAGCACAGGCTCACACTCAACACAGGCCGCATCCGCGACCAGTGGCACACCATGACGCGGACGGGTCTCGCCCCCACCCTCGCCCTCCACTACGGCGAACCCTTTGCAGAAATTCACCCCGACGACGCCCGCAACAACGCCATCGCGCCTGCCGATATTGTGTCGGTCTCCAATGAGCACGGCACAATTCTGGTGCGCGCGCTGGTGACGGAGCGGCAGCGCAAGGGCAGCATCTTCGTCCCCATCCACTTTACCGATCAGGTAAGCGCCAACGCGCGCGTCGATAAGCTGGTCCCTGGCGTGGTGGACCCTGTCTCAGGCCAGCCCGCCTCAAAGTTTGCGCAGGTGAGCATCGCCCCCGCCGGCATGGCGCTTTACGGCTACATGGTCCGCAAAGGTCAACCCCATCAGCCGCTGGCCGACTATTTCGCCGTCGCAACCCTTCCCGAAGGCACCTCAACGGAGTTTGCCTCAGCGGTTCTCCCTCAGAACCCTACGCGCTTCGCAGAGCGCTTGTTGGGCCAAAGCAGCCTCGCCGCCATGGAGGATCGGGGCCGGCAGACATGGTCGTTCGCCGCCATCAAAGACGGCCGGCTTACGGGCGCGGTCTACCTGGCAACGTCGCCCGTTGCTGTGGCCCGCACCGCCATCGCGGCGCACCTTGGTCAGCCAGCCGATGTTCGCGCCATCCTGGCAGGCCGTCCCCCCGCCGACCGGCCCGACCCCGGCGCCATTGTGTGCGCCTGCTTCCAGGTGGGCGCCAACACCATCAAAGCGGCCATTGAGGCTGGTGCCGACAGCGTTGACGCGGTCGGGTCAGCCTTAAGCGCAGGCACCAACTGCGGCTCGTGCCGGGCGGAAATTGCGCGCCTCATCAAACATTGCCACACGCCTTCGGAGACCACGTCCGTTGACACGCCCATCCATGCGCCAGCCCACTGAAACCCGTCTGCGCCGTATGGCGGCGCTGTCATCGTTGCCGGTCTTCTTTGGCCTCAAAGGCAAGCGCGTTGTCGTCGCCGGTGGCGGGGAAGGCGCTGCCTGGAAGGCTGAACTCCTCGCTGCGGCAGGCGCCCACGTGGACGTCTATGCGGAAGACGCCTCGGGCGAGATGACGGCACTCTTGGAGCGCGGCGCGGCAGCCGGCACAATCGCCCTCAAGGCAAGACCCTGGACAAGCGATTGCCTCGGCAGCGCAACCCTTGCCATCTGCGATGCGGCGACGGACGGCGAGGCCCGCGCCTTTGCCTGCGCCGCCAAAGCGGCTGGCGTGCCCGCCAACGTTATCGACAAGCCCGCCTACTGCACCTTCCAGTTCGGCTCCATCGTGAACCGCTCACCCGTTGTGGTGGGCATCTCCACCGATGGTGCTGCCCCCATTTTGGGCCAAGCCATCCGCCGCCGGATCGACACGCTGCTACCCCCCACCTTGGCGGACTGGGCCGCGCTTGCCGCCACGTTGCGTGCCCGCGTCGCGGCGAGGTTTCGGCCTGGCGCAGAACGCCGCGCGTTTTGGGAGCGGTTGACCGACCGCGCGTTTGACGGCCAAGCCCCCGCGCAAGGTGATGGCGAGCGCCTTCTCACGACCACCCACACCAGCAACACCGGCAAAGTCACACTCGTGGGCGCCGGCCCTGGCGATCCTGGCCTCCTCACCCTCAACGCCGTCAGAGCCCTCCAAGCCTCCGACGTGATCTTGTTCGACGATCTCGTCTCAGCAGAAGTCTTGGAACTGGCGCGGCGGGAGGCAAAGCGCATTGCGGTGGGTAAGCGCGGCGCGCGGGAATCGTGCCGGCAGGATGACATCACCAATCTCATGATCCGCCTTGCCAAGGCAGGGCGCAGCGTCGTGCGGCTCAAGGCGGGAGACCCCTCGGTATTCGGCCGCGCGGGCGAAGAGATTGCCGCCCTGCGTGATGAGGGCATACCGGTGGACGTGGTGCCCGGCATTACCAGCGCCTCCGCCATGGCCGCAAAGCTCAAAGTCTCGCTCACCCACCGCGACCATGCGCAGGTGCTCACCCTTGTCACAGGCCATGCCCGCGATGGCCGCGTTCCTGAAGGCATCGCCTTCGGCCAACTCCTCGACAAGGGCCGCACCACCATTGTCTATATGGGCGGGCGCACCTGCCGTGAATGGGTAGAGGGCGCCCTCCAACAGGGGATCGATCCGAGGACGCCCGCGGTGGCGATGACCGCAATCTCACGGCCCGACGAAGAGGCGTGGAGCGGCCCTCTGGCAGCCCTTCCCGACGCTGTCGCAACGCTCGGCGATGCGCCCCTTCTCATTGGCGTCGGCGGCGTATTCAAAGCGGCCGGCGTGGGCGAGGTGCCCATGGGAGCCCCGGCCAACGTGATCGCTGCTGCAAACGGCGTTGCGCATCAGCGCCTCGCAGTCTAAGCGCCCCCGCCTGACGCCGGACGCCGTGCGCTTCTAGCCCGCGCACCCTCCCGGGCAAGCGTCACTGTGGATGCATTGTAATGTCTATCACCCCCACCTTGGTTGGGATTCTGCGTCGAGGACACTAAGATTTGGGGTGTCGGCGTCGGTCCTTTCGATCGCGCCGGGCTCACCCTTCTTGGAGGACGCTCGATGACAAAACTCTTGCTCGACCGCCGCAGCCTCATTGCCGCTGGCGGCGCTTTGGTGGCGACAGGGGCCGCGAGCCTCATGGCGCCGGCTGTTGCTAAGGGCCTTGAAGCCACCCGCTCCATGCGCGGCGGCTCCAACAACTATCGGCGCGGCGCGCCCATCGTGCAGCGGATCGGCGGCGGCGGCTTTTGGATGTCGGGCACAGTGCGCCGGGCGGGCGATGGCGCCCCGCTTGCCGGCCAACGGATCCAAATCTGGGCCCACACCACAGAAGGCCACGAGCGCGACTGGCACAGCCACGGCGCCACGCTCACCGACAACAACGGCGTGTTCCGCCTGGAAATGCCGCAAATCGTTCCCGCGTTCGGCCAGCCCCACGCCCACCTCGCTTACGACAGCGGTGACTTTGAGACGGTGTTCCTGCGTCCGGTGATGGGAAGCGCACGGCAAACGAGCCTTGAAGCGCACTTCGTCCTGCAACCGGCCTAATAGCGCACGCGGGCAACCTGATGCGCTTGGTCAGGGCAAGCCTCATCTGGGCCGCGCTTTTGTGTGCTGTCGCCATCCCCATCGCGGCAGCCTCCCTCAGCCCCTACCTTGAATGGCGGCAACCCATTTACATTGTGGCCGGCTTTGCCGGCATCGCGGCGATGGGCCTCCTTTTGATCCAGCCGGTGTTGATGGCGGGCGTTCTTCCCGGCCTCACGCCTTTGACAGAGCGGCGGGTCCACCGCTGGGTGGGCCTCACCCTCGTTGCGGCGGTGGCGCTCCACGTGGTCGCCCTTTGGATCACCAGCCCGCCTGACGTTGTGGACGCCCTCCTTTTTGTCTCCCCCACCCCGTTTTCGCTCTGGGGGGTGATCGCCATGTGGGCTGTCTTTGCCGCTGCACTTTTGGCGTTCTTGCGCCGACGCCTCCGTCTCAAACCGCGGCTTTGGCGGGTGGGCCATCTCTCCCTTGCGGTGGTGATTGTGGCCGGCAGCGTCGCCCACGCCCTCCTCATCGAGGGCACCATGGAAATCATGTCGAAGGTGGCGCTCTGCGCTTTGGTAATCCTCGCCACCGCCAAGGTCATCGGCGACCGGCTGGGGTGGACGCGGCGCCTGCCCCGCCCCCAACACGCATCCGGCGGCAACCCGCCTTAAGCGCAGTCAAACCGTGCGGCAAAGGCGCGGGCCAGCTGGTCGGCAAAGCGTGCGGGCGCGATGGGCAACGAGCGTCCCCGCAGCTGGCCCATATAAACAAACCCTTCTGGCGCATCGCGGGGGTCGACGGGCCGCGCAAGACCTTGAGCAAGATCAACCTCAGGGATCCCGAGCCCGATCTGGAAGGTGACCGCGTTGGACGCGAGCGCCTGCCCGCGCAAGAACTCAAAACTGTCAGACTGAATGGCAGGCGTCAGGCTGAGCGAGGAGGTGCGCATCGCCATCTCGAGGATGTGGCGCACCCCATACTCGGCCGTTGGCACCGCCACAGGAAACTCCAAACAATCCCGCAATCGGACAGGACCTTTCCCCACCAAAGGATGCCCTTCGCCAAAGACGGCATGAAGGGGCTGCCGCACCGTCAGAAGAGTATGAAACTCCGACAGGCGCACAGGCTCAAACACCAAAGCGATGTCGGCATCATGGTCGAGCAGCGCGCGCTCCGCCGCCTCTCTATCCCGGCGCATGACTGAGAACGTGACGGCAGGTTGCTCGGCGGTGTAGGCGGCAATCTCTTTGGGCAAAAAGTGCGGCAGCAGGGCTTGGCTTGATGCAATTGCCACATGCCCGCGCCGCAAACCGGAGAGGTCGGAAATGCGCGCCTTCACCCGCTCCATAGCGGTAAGCTGCTCTCTGATATGCTGGATCAGTATTTCACCAGCGGTGGAAAGGCGCACACCGCTGGATAAACGCTCGAAAATCGGCACCCCCAGCTCCTCTTCGAGGGCCAGGATGCGCCGATTGAGCGCTGTTGAGGTGATCGAAAGCGTTTCGGCCGCCTTGCGGATCGAGCCCGCGCGGGCGACCGCATCAACATATATGAGTGTCTGCAAATGCCGCATAGAGGCAACTTGTACACAAATTTGCGGCAGCGCGGCGGCGAAATGGACGCTGCCCCGGCATATCAGTTGAGCTGAAGGCCCGC
>JBCDLN010000161.1:0-9421 GCA_038745295.1 Pseudomonadota bacterium
CTTGCCGCCAACCGCGCCCGGGCGCTGGTGGGCCGGGACGGGGCAGACTTCGTGGTCGGCCCGATCTTTTCCAACATTTTGCTGGCCATCGCCAAACCGGTGACAGATGAGGGCGCCTTTTTGATCAGCCCCAACGCAGGCCCCTCCAGCTTTGCCGGTGCCCAGTGCAACCCCAACCTCTTCGTGGTCTCTTACCAAAACGACCAGAACTTTGAAGCTTTGGGAGAGTTTGCCAAAGAACAGGGCTACGGCAGCGTCTTCATGATGGCACCGAACTACCAAGCGGGCAAAGATGCCATCTCCGGGTTTAAGCGTACGTTTGGCGGCGATGTGGCGGGCGAAGTCTACACCCCGCTCGGCCAGCTCGACTTTTCGGCTGAACTTGCCCAGATTGCCGCGTTCCAGCCCGATGCGGTGTTTACATTCATGCCCGGCGGTATGGGCGTCAATCTTGTGAAGCAATACCGCCAAGCAGGGCTCGACAGTGTTCCATTCCTGTCGGCCTTTACTGTGGATGAGACCACATTGCCCGCCCAGCAAGACGCTGCTCTAGGCTTTTTCGGCGGGGCCACTTGGGCGCCCGACTTTGACAATGAGGCCTCCCAAGCCTTCGTTGCCGCCTATGAAGCAAAACACGGCGCTGTTCCAGGCACTTACGCCATGCAAGCCTATGACGCGGCGATGCTCATTGATAGCGCTGTCAAGGCTGTCGGCGGGGATGTGTCCGACAAAGACGCCGTGCGCGAGGCGCTGCGTGCGGCCAACTTTGGCTCACTGCGGGGCGAGTTTGAATTTGGCAACAACCACTACCCCATCCAAGACTTCTATCTCGTCCAAGTGGCCAAGCGTGATGACGGTAAGTTCGAAACGCAAATCAACAAGAAAATCTTCGACAATTATAAAGACAGCTACGCCGATCAGTGTGAGATGAACTGAGCCCGACGCGTCGAGGCCGGCTGCACCGCAGGTTTTTCAATTATGACAAACCTTTTCCTGCTCCAGTTGCTCAACGGGGTTCAGTTGGGCATCTTGTTGTTTTTGGTTGCGGCCGGCCTCACGCTGGTGTTTGGCGTCATGGACATGATCAACCTGGCGCACGGCGTGCTATACATGGTGGGAGCGTACCTCACCGCCACCTTTACAGGCCTTACGGGGGACTTTTTCCTCGGCGTCGCGCTCGCACTCCCCGCAGCGCTTTTGTTTGGCCTATTTTTAGAACGCATCATCTTCCGACAGCTTTATGACCGGGATCATCTTGAGCAGGTGCTCGCCACCTTTGGCCTTATCTTGATCCTCAACGAAGGGGTGAAGATGGTTTGGGGTGCAGCGCCCCTGTCGGTGCCGGTCCCTGATATTTTGTCTGGCTCGGTCCCCCTCTTCGGCAACCTGCGCTATCCGATTTTTAGGCTGGCCATTATTGCAGCGGGTTTGTTGTCGGCGGTGGGGCTCTGGTACCTTGTGAGCCGGACCCGTGCGGGAATGCTATTGCGTGCTGGCGCCTCCAATGCGCCCATGGTGTCCGCGTTGGGGGTCGATATTAAACGCCTCTTCATGGTGGTCTTTGGCCTTGGGGCTATGCTTGCAGGATTTGCAGGGGCGATGGTCGCGCCGATCCTTTCGGTCGACCCCGGCATGGGCAATTCGGTGCTCATCCTCACCTTCGTGGTGATTGTGATCGGCGGGGTTGGCTCCATACGCGGTGCGTTCGTGGCGGCCATTCTTGTGGGTATTGTGGACACTGTGGGGCGCACATTCGGGCCCATTTTGCTGAGGGCAGTGCTTGACCCATCGGCCGCCTCACAGACCGGCCGCACACTGGCGCCGATGCTTATCTACATCCTCATGGCGGCGATCTTGTTTGCCAGGCCCGCAGGCCTCTTCCCGAAAAAGGGTGCTGCGTGAGCCAACGCCCGCCGCACGGCCCAGCCCGCCGCGCACGCCTCACCATGTTGGCGGCGGTCGCATTATTTGGCGCGTTGGCACTTTTACCGCCGCTTGCCTATGCGGGGGGTGATCCCTTCTTGGTGGTCACAGCAACCCGGATTGTCATCTTAGCCATTGCCGCCCTGTCACTCGATCTGGTCTTGGGCTACGGCGCGCTCGTCTCCTTTGGCCATGCCGCTTACCTGGGGCTCGGTGCCTATAGTGTTGCCATTCTTGCCTCAGCCGGGATCAACGACCTTACCATCCAGCTCATGGTCGCGGTGGCGGTATCGGTCCTGTTTGCAATTGTGACAGGCGCCATATCGCTGCGCACCAAAGGCGTTTACTTCATCATGATCACGCTGGCGTTCGGGCAGATGGCGTACTTCTTCATGGTCTCGCTCTCGGCCTACGGGGGCGATGATGGCGTAACCTTGCTGCAACGATCCACAGTCTTCGGACTGCCGGTCTTGGATCATGACGTTGCGCTCTTTTACGTCGCCCTCGGGGTGCTGTTTTTCGCGTACCTTGGCCTGCGCATGGTGGTGCACTCACGGTTTGGGCGCGTTCTGCGTGGCACGCGAGACAATGCCACCCGCATGGAGGCGATAGGCTTTGCCCCCTTTGCCTATCAGCTCACGGCCTATGTGATCGCAGGGGCCATTGCCGGCATTGCCGGGGTCCTTCTGGCCAATCAGACCGAATTCGTCTCCCCCGCCTACATGACCTGGCAGCGCTCCGGCGAACTCATCATCATGGTGGTTCTGGGCGGCATGGGGACCCTGCTCGGCCCCATCGCGGGGGCGGTCGCTTTCCTGGCGCTGGAAGATGGGCTCGCGTCACTGTGGAAGCACTGGCACGTCATCATGGGGGCGCTCCTCATCGTGATGGTGCTTTATACGCGCGGCGGCATTGCCGGGCTCTGTGCGCGTCTGTTTGGCAGGCAGTCGTGACCGTCCTGTTGTCGACTCAAGGGCTCTCCAAAGCCTTCGGCGCCCTTAAGGTGACGGATGATGTTAATCTTCAGGTGGAAGAGGGGGAACTCCACGCCATCATAGGCCCCAACGGCGCTGGTAAAACAACGTTGATCCATCAACTCTCAGGGCACCTGCCGAGCGACAAGGGAACCATCACCTTCCGCGGCGAGCCCATCACAAAGCTTGGTATGGTCGCCCGGGTTCGCAAGGGGATCGCCCGTTCGTTCCAGATCACATCGATCCTACCTGGCTTTTCAGTCCTGGAAAACGTTGCCACGGCCGTCCAGGCCCGATCGGGTTCATCGTTCCAGTTGACCCGCCCTGCCGCCTCGGAGGAAGCGATCAACCAGGAGGCCATGGCATCGCTCGCCCGGGTCGACCTTACCGCGCGGGCAGGCGCCCGCGCCGGCGATCTCTCCCACGGCGAGAAGCGCCAGCTTGAACTCGCCCTTGCCCTTGCAACCGGTGCCAAGCTCTTGCTGCTCGATGAGCCTTTGGCCGGGACGGGCCACGAGGAGGGGGCCCGCCTCATCGCCCTCCTCGCTGAACTCAAGACCACCCACACCATCATCCTCATCGAACACGATATGGATGCTGTCTTCCAGCTGGCCGACCGGGTGAGTGTCCTGGTCTACGGGAAGATAATCGCGACAGGCGAACCAGCGCGTGTGCGCGCCGACCCTGATGTGCGCGCCGCCTACCTTGGCGAAGAAGCCTGATGCTGAGGGTGCAAGGTCTGGAAGCGGCCTATGGCCAATCACGCATCTTGTTTGGCATCGATCTCACAGTCCAAAAGGGCGAAGTGGTGACGCTGCTGGGCCGCAACGGCATGGGGAAAACCACCACCATCAAGTCGATTTTTGGGCTGTTGAGGCCCACTGCCGGCGCCGTGGTGGTGGACGGGCAAGACGTCACCGGCAAGCCGCCCCATGTGGTGGCGCAACAGGGGCTTGGGCTTGTGCCGGAGGGACGGCAGGTGTTTCCCACGCTCACGGTGGAAGAAAACCTCATCGCCACCCACAAAACTGGCCCGTCCGCGCGGTGGACGTTGGATCAGGTGTACACGCTGTTCCCACGGCTCCAAGAACGCCGGCGCAACATGGGAAGTCAGCTCTCAGGCGGAGAACAGCAGATGCTGGCCATCGGCCGGGCTCTGATGACCAACCCACGCCTTCTGGTGCTCGATGAGGCAACCGAAGGCCTTGCCCCCCTTGTGCGGGAGGAAATCTGGGCCTGTCTTGCCGCCGTCAAAGAGGCTGGCGAGGCGATCTTGGTGATTGACAAAAACGTCGACGCGCTCGCCAAATTTGCCAACCGTCACGTGGTGATCGAGAAAGGCCGTGTAGCGTGGACCGGAACATCGCAAGAGCTTCAGGCGACGCCTGAGATCAAAGAGAAGTTTTTGCATGTCTAGGGCGGTTTATGAAAAGGGCGCGCGCTGTCCTCGCGCTGGATGCGGCGCAACAAGGTCTAGCGGCGGATCCGCTTAAGGGGCAGCACCGAAACAACCAAGAGGCCATAAAGGAGAGGGCCGATGATCATGACCGCCGGCATCACCCGGCACAGCGAAGGGATGGAGGGGATTACGTGGAACATCCTCGGCCAGACCTATGTGCCCAAACAGCTCTGCGAGAGTTCCTTCTCCTGGCACGCCACCTTTCCGCCAGGGACCTTCGTGCCGCCTCACATCCATCCGACCCAGGACGAGTTCATTTATATGTTCGAGGGGGAGATGACCGCCATCCTCGACGGCAACGAGAGCCTTGCCAAAGCCGGCGACCAAATTCGCCTGCCGCGGGGCATCCCCCACGGCCTGTTCAACAAGTCTGATAACCCTATCAAGTGTTTGTTCTGGGTGAGCCCCACCCGGCGGCTTTATGATCTTTTCTGGGCAATCCATGCGCTGGGCCCAGAGGCCGACCCTGCCGAGGTGGTGGCGCTGTCGGCCAAACACGAGGTGGACTTTTTGCCCCCGCCAGAGGCTGAATAGGCTCGCCAAGGGGCCTCAACGTAGCGATCGTCTCAGATGATGGAGACGGTGGGCTAGAGCCCACAAAGGAGCGCCAGAGGAGGAACGACATGAAGGTCATCATCGCTGGAGCTGGGATTGGCGGGCTCACTGCGGCTCTGATGCTTCATCGCAAAGGCATTCGCACCACCGTGTTTGAGCAATCGCACGCCGTGCGCGAAGTGGGTGTGGGCATCAACACCTTGCCCCACGCCATCCGAGAGCTGGCAGACATCGGCCTCCTGCCCGCCCTCGACACTGTCGCGATCCGCACACGCGAGCTCTTTTACTTCAATCGCCTTGGCCATGAGGTGTGGCGTGAGCCGCGCGGCATCGATGCGGGCCATCCTGTGCCGCAGTTTTCCATTCACCGCGGCCGGCTGCAGAAGGTCCTTTATGATGCTGTTGTGGCGCGGCTGGGCGAGGATGCGGTGCGCACCGGACTGGCCCTTAGCGCGTTCGTCGATGATGAGGGCGGCGTCACAGCCCACTTCACCGACACTGTGACAGGCGGGCCCGCCACCACCGTGCGGGGCGATGTGCTGGTGGCGGCCGACGGGATCCACTCCGCTGCGCGGCGTCACTTTTACCGCAATGAAGGTCCGCCCCGCTGGAATGGTGTGTTGATGTGGCGCGGCGCCACACCGTTCCCCTCCTGGCGCGACGGACAGACCATGGCCATCGGCGGCGGCATGGGCGCCAAGCTGGTGCTTTACCCCATTGGCCACCCCGAGGGCGGCGAACAGCTGATGAACTGGGTGGTCAACATCAAGATGGCCGATGGCGTTGTCGCCCCGCCGCCCAAGGAAAGCTGGTCGCGGCCGGCACAAAAGGCGATGGTGCTGCCCTACGCGAAGCGGTTCACAATTCCAGGCTTTGATGTTGCCGCTCTTGTGGAGGCAACGCCCCAGGCCTTTGAGTATCCCATGTGCGACCGTGATCCGCTTCCCAGATGGACCTTCGGCAGGGTGACGCTTTTGGGCGATGCCGCCCATCCCATGTATCCCGTCGGCTCCAATGGAGCGAGCCAAGCCATCCTTGACGCACGCGCTCTTGCCGATGCCCTTGCGCGCGCTGAACACCCCCGCCAAGGCCTCAGCGCCTACGAGGCCGAGCGGCTGCCCAAGACAGCCGAAGTGGTACATCTCAATCGAAAAGGTGGGCCTGAGCGGGTCATCGACGAGGTGGAAAAACGCGCACCAGCAGGCTTTGAAAATGCCGACGATGTGATGAGCCGCAGCGAGCGGGCGGCCATCGTGGGGGGCTATGCCGGTAAGGCCGGTTTTGCCTCCGCCAAACAGCGCGCGGCCGAAAAGCTCATCGAGCCAGACACGATCAGCAGCATTGCGGCCCAGTAGATCGCGGCTTACAACCGCCTTAGCCAAACAACAGATTTGGTAGGAAAAGCACCAGCCCGGGCACAAACACCAAGATCAAGGTCACCGCGGCTACACTCACAAAGAGGAAGGCGGATTCGCGGGTATAGTCTTGGATCGAGCACTTTAAGATCGAGCACACCGTATACATGGCAGCGCCCACCGGTGGGGTGAAATTGCCGATCGTCGCCGCGATGATGAAGACAATACCAAAATGGACGGGATCGCCGCCCAGCTGCCGAACCACCGGTAAAAATATGGGCGTCAGCATGATGATCAGCACCGTCGCATCGATGAAGAGCCCAATCAGCAGTAAAGACAGTACGATAAGCGCCATCGCCGCATAAAGATTGTCTGTCGCACCGGTGATGGCGCTTGAAATGGTCTCAGGCACCCGCTCAAGCACTATGCCGTAGCTGAAGATTGCCGAGAAGGCGAGGAGCAGCATCACCGCGCCCACATCGGCAACGCTTGTTGAAAGGCCCTCCCACAGGCTGCCTCGGCTCAGCCTGCGATGCACCACCGCCCCAATCACCACGGCATAGACCACGGCAAACGCACCAATTTCAGAGGGTGTAAAGATCCCCGCTCGGAGGCCAAAGAGCATCATCACAGGAAACAAGAGCGCCCAGATGCTGGCGCGCAACGAGCGGGTCACCTCTTGAACGGTTGGCGTATGGGCGCGTTCAGGCTGATAGCCGCGCCGGCGTGCGGTCACCGAGATGGCAATGGCGAGCCCCAACCACAGGAGGAGTGCAGGCAAGAGACCGGCTGCAAACAACCGTCCGATGGAAACGTTGCCAATGGTGCCGAACAAAATCATCCCGATCCCCGGCGGGATAATGGGTGTGAGGAGCGCTCCAAACGACAGCACCCCCGCCGTAAATCCGCGCGACAAGCCGCGCTCGATCATGGCCGGCCCCAACATGCGGGACTGCATGGCCGCATCGGCAATGGCAGACCCTGACACACCGCCCATCAACCCAGACAACGTGACGGAGACCTGTGCCAACCCGCCCTTCAGCCGTCCTGTGAGCACCGAGGCGAGTGCCAAGAGGCGCTCTGTGATCCCTGCTTTATTCATCAAGTTTCCGGCTATGATGAACATCGGCACGGCAAGAAGTGCAAAGTTTTGCGTTTGGCTGACGGTGCGTTGGACGGGGATTGTGAACGGCAATTCGGGGTGCTGCAGAAAAAACAACGCTCCTGCGATGCCGATGGCAAACGCAACAGGCATTCCCATGAATAGAAGCAGCACAAATCCCAGCGCCACAATGAGCATCAGTGCGGCGCCACAGGACGTTTTGCCCGGTCTTCCTTGGGTGGTGCGAGGAGTCGCCTCGTCTTCACCAAAGTCGTCATAAGAAGAAGCGCGGCGCCCACAGGAAGGCTCGCGGTGACAAACGAAAAACTGATCTCCGGAATGCCTTGGAATGAGCGGCTCCGGCTTACCCAGGTGAGCCATGTGCCGGCGTAGACGAGATAGACAAGAAAACCCGAGATGAGGATATAGTTGACAAGGGTGAGGACTTTACCCGCCCGCGCCGACAGTTGCGTGGGGATCAGATTGACTGACATCAACCCATCGCGGCGCCAGGCCACATCAGCGGCCAAAAACGTGCCCCACGCAAAGAAGCAGGTGGCCATATCAATGGTCCAATTGAGCGGTGTCGCCATCATCCGCGCCACACCGCCCAGAAAGATCAACCCCACCATCAGCACCAGGAGCGTTGCTGAAAGGATAACTTCCAATTTTAAAAGAGTGGCGCCGATGGGAGCCGTCATCCTCAATCAGTTGCCGAGTTCTGAAAGCACCTTGTCCTTTGCCACGTTGATCCCGAGGGTGTCGTAGGCGGCATTGCCCGCGTTGCGGAAGGCGTCCATGTCCACATCGTCCACCACCGTCATCCCGGCTTCGATCAGTTGTGCTTTTGCGGCCTGCTGCTTGTCCTCGATCTCGCGAGATGTTGCCTTACCAGCCGCGCGACACTCCTCCACCAACGCTGCTTGATAATCTTCCGGCAAGCCATTGAACCAATCTGACGAGACCACCTGGAAGTTCACCAAAAGTATATGCTTGGTCTCATTCGCCACATCCAAGACTTCGTTGAGGTTACCTGCGACAATATTTTGATAGGTGAGTTCAGCCCCATCAATGGCGCGCTGCTGGAGGCCGGGATAGACATCGCCAAAATTCATCGCAACGGGGGCAGCACCAAGGGCGCGGATGGACTCTTGCCATATGGGCGCGGGCGGTGTGCGCACACGCTGGCCTGACAGGTCACCCGGCGCCCGAACTTCCTTGTTGAGGAAGAAGTTGCGGAAGCCTTGCACCCAGTCAAAGCAGACCACCTTGAGACCGTGATCGCGTGAAAGTTCTTCTTGCCACTGTTGCATGGTGGGGCTTTGGGTGAGCGCGGCCACTTCCTCGATGGAATTGACAAAGTATGGACCGTTGACCACGGCGATACCCGGCACATAGTTGCCCAGCCGCGCCGCATCGGTGTTCTGCCCAATATTAGCCCCCTGGCGGATTTGCTCGATGATGTCTTCTTCCAGACCAAGCTGCGACGAGTGGAAGACATCTATTTTCAGTCCCCCGCTGGTGCGTTCAGAAACCGCATCGGCCCACGCCATAAAGCCTTGATGATAGGGCTTTGATGGACCCAGAACGTGGTTGAAGCGCAGCGTATGGTCCTGCGCCTGCGCCGCTCCTGCCACCAGCCAAGAGGCGACGAAAGTCATCTTGATGAGTTGGGGTATCACGCTCATCCTCCCTTTAGTTCTAGCGCGTTGTTGCCCTTATAGGGTCCAGCGGCGGGAGGCCGTGGGTCCGCGCAAGGCGGGTAAACGCCTCAATGGTGGCAGGGTCGAGCGGGACCCCGTGGGAATGCCGGTTGTCTGCGAGCGCCCACTCCCTGTCACCGGGTGCGAGCACCGTGCCGCCTTCACGCGTTTCAGAGCGGCGTAGTGCGTTGAGGTAGCGGATCATCCCGGCATCAAACTCGTCTCGTGAGCCAAACGCAGCCGGGTTCAACGCCATGACAAATGCCCCCAGCTTGCGGGGCGTTGAGATGTCTTGCCCCATCATCGGCATGAGTTCGGTACTGAGGCGCATGCCGGACAGGACCGCTGAA
>JBCDLN010000162.1:0-9296 GCA_038745295.1 Pseudomonadota bacterium
AGCGATCCGTTCTCGTTTGAGTATTTTCAGGCGACGGATTTGTCGGTCTTCATGTTGGCCGACTTTGCAGGGGACTTCTCCCGCCTCGCTTGCCTGCGCGACAGCGATGTTATGATGCGTGAGGCAACGGCCATCTTTAACGCCTATCTCGATGAGAATGTGCGTTTTGCCCAAGCGGCGATGGGTCAGTCCTACGCGCTGCTTTGCGAAAGTGACCCCCATGAGCGCGCTGGGCTTGTGCTGTCAAACTTCCTGTCGCGCAGCTTCTTCAACAACGTATCTGACACGTGGGCCGATGCTGAACTGAGCAGCGTTGCTGCATTCGTTGCCAATATTTCTGCGCGCCTTGTGGCCAACCAAGCTGATCTTTCGGTGGTGCCCAGCTGCTGGTACCCCTACATCGCCAGGGCCATGGAGCGCGCAGCGATCATGAGCGCCTCCTACGTGCCTCAGCTTCGCGGAGATCAAGCTGCCAGGGCGCAGGTGTCTGACAATATCCATGCCTTGCGCGCGAAATATGCCGATGCCGCCGACGGTGATCTGGGTCGCGTGGCGCCGAGTGACCTTGGCAGCGGGCGCGGCTGCATCAACGTGATGACGCTTGCAGGCGGATCAGGCCTTGCCGAAAATGGCCGCATGATTTGGCGGGAAGTGACGAAGACGTTTCCCGCCCGACTTATCGAGATTGATTTTGGGCGCGGCAAGACACGCAAAACATCTGTTGCGACCGGCAATGCGAGCGCTCAGTCAAAACGCACGGTCAATGTCTTTGCCTTCAACGGCGACCTGATCGTCGACGCTTGCACCCTCAACCCGCTGGTTTGCCGCGAAGACGCCTACAATATCGGCTTTTTGCTGTGGGAAACATCGCGCCCGCCCGAGACGTATCTCAATGGCGTGATGATGCTTGATGAGATCTGGGTGCCCGCCACGTATTTGGTGGATGTCTTCCGCGAATTGGTGCCGCCTCATGTGGAAGTCATTAACGTGGGTAAGCACATCGATGTTCGACACAACGCATCTTACGGATTGCGCGATCTGTTCGGCATTCATCCGGATGCGAAGACCTTTCTCGTGATCGGTGACTTTGGCTCCAGTCTGCCGCGCAAAAACATTGAAGCGGCGGTGGATGCGTTCCAGTCCGCCAATCCGGATAAATCCGAAGCGGTGCTGATCATTAAGATCCGCAAGATCGACAGGACCCATTGGAGCAATCAAAACGGTCTGTGGGAGCGTATCGAGCGCAAAATCAAAGGCGATGATCGCATCCACATCCTGCAGGGCAACCTTTCCACACAGGACTACTGGGGCCTCCTCAACGACATCGACTGCATGATGTCGCTGCACCGCAGTGAGGGCTTTGGCTACGGGATCGCCCACTGCCACGGTCTTGGCAAGAAAACCATCGTCTCCGATTATTCTGCGGTGCAAGATTTCTGCAACGCGGAGACATCTTATCTTGTCCCCTGCGAAGAGGTTTTGGTGAACCCGGTGGACATGAACTGCCGCGAGTTCATTGGCTATTGGGGAGAGGCTGACATTCATGTGGCGGCTGCGGCCATCAGCGAAGTGATTGCGCATGAGCGTGGCCCCTCTGCCATGGGCGAGGCGGCCAAGGCCCAGTTTGAAGCGCTTTACGGCGGTGATCGGTTCCGCAACATCATCCGCGAGCGTCTTTCCCGGGCATCAGGCATCGGCGAACCGATGCCCCTTGATGATGATGACGAGGATGAGGCCTGGTCCGCACTGGCGGTGGGCCAAGGGGGTTAGCGCATGTTTCGCGCGATCTGGATTAGATCGAGCGAGACATGCGCGCTCTTCAGGGGCGAGCACATTTGCACCCGCTCGGCCTGATTCAAACTGGGCGGATCGCGCTCTCGCCGTAGAAGCTTTAAAGGTTGTTCCCTCTCAGCTCCGCCAAAACTCAGAAGTCCTCCCAAAGACCCCTTCACATGTTCCTTTGGTGGGCCACCAAACAGCGACGTTCCTCCGGAGCCGACACGGTCAGGCCCACTGCGGGAGAATTGACGCTAGGCGGGAGCAGTGAGGCACGGCCCCCTACGACGGTTCCGCAGTTAACAACGTTGATGGAAATGACATTCAGCGCTGCATTTGGGTCGCCTAAGCGAGCGGGTCGTATCCCTTTAAGGCTGGTGTGAGTGGGGTGGTGCGATGCCGTGCGCGGGCATGTTGCCTGCGCCATTGGCAGTGTCGTTGCGATTGTCATTATCTTCGGCAGTGTCAGCCTCCGTTTGCGCGCTCAGACGGCGGCCGACCCCTAACCCGCTGAGCCTCGCCTGCCACCGGGTGTTCGGCGCCGTTCAACGCCTTATGTCGCTCATCACCGATGATCCATCGTGCGCGGTCAAGCGTGCGGCGGATGACCAATGGCATAAAGGACCGGCCGCTTGCTGGTTGGTCCGATCTATGCACATGAATAGATAACGGATGGAGGTGCCCATGGCGGAGCGTTCGTTTGCCAAGGAAGTCCAACAGCTGAAGATTGGAGCTGGTGAAGAGTTTCGTGGTGAAGGGATCCTCGCCATTACCAAGGCCCTTCTTCAGTGCGGGGTGGGTTACGTCGGCGGCTATCAAGGCGCTCCCATCAGCCATCTGATGGACGTCCTGGCCGACGCGGAAGAGATCATGGGCGAACTGGGCGTTCACCTTGAAGCATCGGCCAGCGAGGCGGCGGCGGGCGCCACCCTTGCAGCGTCAGTCCACTATCCGATCCGCGGGGCGGTGGGGTGGAAGTCCACCGTGGGCACCAACGTCGCCTCCGATGCTTTAGCAAACCTTGCGTCAGGGGGGGTGACGGGCGGCGCCCTCATTATCGTGGGCGAAGATTATGGCGAAGGCTCCTCGATCATGCAGGAGCGCAGCCACGCCTTTGCCATGAAAAGCCAAATCTGGCTGCTTGACCCGCGGCCGAGCCTTCCTGCCATCGTCAAGGCGGTGGAGGATGGCTTTGAGCTTTCTGAGGCCACCAACACGCCGGTCATGCTGGAGGTGCGCATCCGCTCCTGCCATGTCCACGGCCGGTTCATCGCCAAAGACAATCAGCGCCCGAAGATGACGGTCAAAGAGGCGCTGGAGAACCCGCGTCGGGAAACGGGGCGGATCGTGCTGCCGCCAGCATCATTCGTGCATGAGCAGGAAAAGATCAAAGTGCGCTGGCCTGCTGCCATCGAGTTCATCAAGTCGCGCAAACTGAACGAATTCTTTGGGCCCGACGACGGCAAGGTGGGCATTATTTGCCAGGGCGGGATGTATAACGGGCTCATGCGCGCGCTGCAGCGTCTTGGTCTTGCTGACCTTTATGGCGAAAGCATCGTGCCCATTTACTGCCTCAACGTGACCTATCCTTTGATCCGCGACGAGGTGGTCGACTTTTGCGCCGGTAAAGACGCTATCCTTGTGGTGGAGGAGGGGCAGCCGGAGCACATCGAGCAAGCCATTGGCGACATGCTCTACAAGGCGCGGGGCACCGCCGCCCTTTCAGGCAAAGACTTTTTCCCCATGGCGGGCGAATATACCGGTGCGGTCATGCTGGGGGCGGTGACGGACTTTTTGCGCGCCCACGCACCAGCCCTGTTGCCCGACAAGGAGCGCGCCCCCAATGATCCGGCCGGCGAACCCCTGCTCCCCGACCTCAACGGCAAAGTCCCCGTGCGCCCGGCCGGCTTTTGCACCGGCTGCCCTGAGCGGTCGATCTTTGCAGCCATGAAGCTGGTGGAGGAGGATCTGGGGCCTCACCACGTGGCGGCCGATATCGGCTGCCATCTGTTTTCGATCTTGCCGCCCTTCAACATCGGCGCCTCCACCATGGGTTATGGCCTTGGCCCCGCTTCCGCCAGCGCGTTCAACGTGAAGGCTGACAAACGCCCCATCGCGGTGATGGGTGACGGCGGGTTTTGGCACAACGGCCTCACCTCAGGGGTCGGCAACGCCGTCTTCAATCAGCACGACGGGGTGATCCTCATCGTCGACAACTATTATTCAGCTGCCACAGGTGGGCAGGACATCTTGTCATCGCGCGCCGACAATGAGAGCCGCTCCACCAAGCACCCGATTGAGCGGGCGGTGAAGGGGATGGGGGTGGATTGGGTGCGCACCATCGACCGCACCTACGATGTGGGGCGGATGCGCGATACCCTCCATGAGGCGCTCACCACCGAGCACGAAGGGCCGAAGGTGATCGTCGCCTCCTCAGAGTGCATGTTGAACAAGCAGCGCCGCGAGCGGCCGAAAATGAACAAGGCCATCAAAGACGGGCGCCGTGTGGTGAAACCGCGCTTTGGGGTGGATGAAGATGTGTGCACCGGCGACCACGCCTGTATGCGTCTCTCGGGTTGCCCGTCGCTGTCACTCAAAACCTTGGATGATCCCTTGCGCGATGATCCTGTGGCCGCCATCGACAACACCTGCGTGGGCTGCGGCAATTGCGGTGAAGTGGCTGAGGCTGCTGTTTTGTGCCCGTCGTTCTACCAGGCCGATGTCGTCCATAACCCCCATGACAGCGAGGCCAGGTGGGCCAGCTGGCGATCGGCGATTATCTCGAAATTGCAGCGGTGGCGGACCAACCGGCGCCTCAGCTTTGGTGCAACGCTGCCAAAGGGATCGAACGCATGAACGTTCATGTGCGGCCCGGCCGGGCGGGCAGCGATCGAACCGCAGGCATCATTAAGCTGGCGATCTTAGCGGTGGGCGGACAAGGCGGCGGGGTGGTTACCAACTGGATTGTCGCGCTGGCCGAAGCGTCGGGCTACACCGCTCAGTCGACGTCTGTGCCAGGCGTTGCCCAGCGCACTGGTGCCACGATCTATTATATCGAGATGGTGCCCCAGAGTGAGCGCACGCCGATCTTGTCGCTCATGCCGGCTGCGGGGGACGTTGATATTGTGCTGGCCGCTGAGTTGATGGAGGCCGGCCGGGCCATCCAGCGCGGGTTTGTGACCCCCAACCGCACCACGCTCATCGCATCGAGCCACAGGAGCCTTGCGGTTTCTGAAAAGATCGTGCCCGGCACAGGCCTATTGGACGATGAACCCATCTTGGAGGCAGCACGGGACGCCTCAGCGGCGTTTTATGCCGCTAACCTTGAAGACGTGGCGGTGAAATCAGGTTCGGTCATCTCGGCGAGCCTCTTTGGCGCCCTTGCTGCGGCTGAGGTCTTGCCGTTCCCCCGAAGCGCGTTTGAAGACACGATCCGGCGCGGCAAGGTGGGCGTTGAACCGAGCCTTCGGGCCTTTGCCGCCGCCTATGAGGTGATTAAAGCTGGCGAAGTGACGGCGGTTGTGGCGGGCGATGACGCGGCGCAAACGCACCATGATGTTGCCGGGCCGCAAAAGCATAAAAGCGCCTTTGAGGCGCTGCTGCGCCGGGTCGGCGCTCTGCCCGCGTCAGCGCGAGAAATGGCCCACCATGGGCTGGTCAAAGTGGTGGACTTCCAAGATGTCGCCTATGGCGGCGAATACTTGGACAAGGTCGAGGCGTTGGCGGCCTACGATCATCACGATGAGACGGGCCTTGTGGCCACGGCGGCCAAGTATGTGGCCAATGCCATGGCCTATGACGATGTGATCCGCGTTGCCGATCTAAAGACCCGCGCCACCCGCACTGCCCGTGTGCGGCAAGAGGTGGGTGTGCGGGACGATCAGGTGCTGATGGTCACCGAATATATGCACCCGCGCGCGGCCGAGATATGTGGGCTGATGCCGGCATCTTTGGGCGCCTATGTGGAGCGCCGGCCCAAGCTTTACGCCGTTGTGGACAGGCTCTTCAATCGGGGCCGGCGGGTGCGTACCGATCGTCTTCGCGGTTTCTTGCCCCTTTATCTGATTGCGGGGCTGAGGCCTTTTCGGCGCAGGCTGCTGCGTCACACAATGGAGCGGGCCCATTGGGAGGCATGGCTTGCCACCGTGCACCGCGTGGCGAAGACGCACCCTCAGTTGGCGCGTGAGGTGCTCGCCTGCCGCCGCCTCATCAAAGGCTATAGCGACACCCACGCCTGGGGGCTGTCAAAGTTTGACAAAGTTCTTGATGCGCTGCCGCTCCTTGAGACGCGTTCGGACGGCGCCGATTGGTTGCGCAGGCTGAAAGAGGCCGCCTTGGCCGATGAAGCCGGCGACATGCTGGACGGCGCTCTCAAAACGGTGGCGAGCCTCGACACACCCGCCTCTTTACCCAAAACCAGAGCGGCCTAGCCATGCTCGCCACCAAAGCCGAAGCCGACCGCGCCTACGACAGCACAACATTCATTCCAGGTGGATCGGAGTTTTCTGATCGCTGGGCCAAGGATGCTGCCGCGTTTCGGCAGACCGCCAACGCCCTCCTTGATGTGCCTTACGGTGAGGGTGAGCGCGAACGCTATGACATATTCTGGCCGGGCGGCCCTGCCCATGGGCTGGTTGTCTATATCCATGGCGGCTACTGGATGCGGTTTGACAAGTCGAGCTGGTCCCACTTGGCGGCGGGACCGCTTGAGTACGGCTTTGCCGTGATGATGCCCACCTATCCGCTTTGCCCTGATGAAAGGATCAGCACCATCACACAGTGCGTGGCGCGGGCCATCGACCACGTGGCGCACAAGGTCGATGGGCCGATTATCGTGGGGGGCCACTCAGCGGGCGGCCATCTTGCCGCGCGCATGGCATGTCGGCCGAGCCCCTTATCGCCGCCCACTGCTGAGCGCCTTCAAAAGGTGATCTCCATATCAGGCCTCCATGATTTGCGGCCCCTTCTCAAAACAACGCGCAACGACACGTTTGGGCTTACCCTTGAGGAGGCGTGCGCAGAGAGCCCGGCGCTGCTTTATCCAGCGCCCATCGATGTGGTTGCGTGGGTGGGCGATGGAGAGCGCCCCGAGTTTCGCCGCCAGAACACCATGCTTTCGGTGATGTGGCAGGGTTTGGCGCGCTCGGTGCGCCATGTGGAGGCATACGACCGGCACCACTTTGATGTCATTGCAGATCTTGCTGATCCAAGTTCGGCTCTGACCAATGCTTTCATTTCCCCGGATTAGGTTTCGAGTAGATGCTACGCCGAGGCTCTTTTGCGCCCATCAAGGTCCTTTGAAGGATCTATAGCAGCGGCAATTCTTGCGCGCTATGGTGCCAGTGCTCATGACGATATGAGGGCTGGGATGATGAGAACGCTGACGATTGGGGCGCTGCTCACCGCTTGTGCGCTTTTACCATTTGCCCCGGTGAACGCCCCCGCCCACGCAAAGGACCCCACCTACATCGGGACCGTCGATATTGTTCGGGGACCTGGCGACGGTGCACAGACCGCCAAAGGCAAAGTGTTCCTCGATGCCAACCGCAACGCCACGCTCGATAAGGGCGAGGTTGGGGTTGAAGGTGTGATGGTCTCCAACGGCCGCGAAGTCGTTCTCACCAATGCTGACGGAGACTATGAGCTGCCAGCCTATGGCGACATGAACCTTTTTGTGAGCAAACCCTCTACCCATACAACACCGTTGTCAGAGCAAATGGTGCCGCAGTTTTACTATGTGCACAAAGAGGCCGGCTCGCCTGCTCTTCGCTTTGGCGGGATTGCCCCCACGGGCCCATTGCCAGAGGCCATCAACTTTCCGCTCATTGAAGATCGTGTCGGCCCAACCTTTCAAGCTCTCGCCTTTGGTGACACGCAGCCCTACTCCAACCGCGAAATCAGCTACGTGCGCGATACGGTGGGCACAATGCTGACCCAGCGTGATCTTTCGACGGTCGAATTCTTAATCTTTGAAGGCGATGTTATGGGCGATGATCTTTCGCTTTATGATCGCTTCAAGAACATCGTTGCGGTGGGAAAGACGCCGCAATACTTTGTTGGCGGCAATCACGATATTGATTTTGACGCCACGTCCGATGCTGACTCCTTTGATACCTTTCGGCGGGAGTGGGGGCCTGAGTACTATTCGTTCAGCGTGGGGAACGTGCACATCATCGTGCTCGACAATGTGCGCTACCCCTGCAATGGCATCGACGATCACCCGTTTTGCGCGGTTGACGCGAGGGTGACTTACAATGGCGTTGTGAGCGAACGTCAGCTGGAGTGGCTGAGGAACGATTTGGCCCACGTGCCTGAGGACAAACTGATTATCCTCAATGCGCACATCCCGTTTCAAAGCTATACCGACCAGGCTGAGGCCAAGCATCAGACTGATAATCTTTCGGCGCTGGTCGATATTCTTGGTGACCGGCCTGTTCTCGGGCTTTCTGGTCACACCCACACCACAGAAAACCTTGTGAAGGGTGTGGAATACGCAGGATGGATGCCGAATACGGGCGTGGGTCCTGCACCCTTTCACCAGATCGTCACCGGTGGCGTATCTGGGGCCTGGTGGACTGGCGATCTCAATGACGATGGGGTTCCCCATGGCACCCAGCGCCTGGGCTCCCCCCGCGGCTACTACGTGTTTGACTTTGATAGCGCGGCCTACACCGATACCTATGTGACTTTCGGCAAGGGGGAGAAGGCGCAGCTCCATGCCTCTTTCAACACCCCCCGCTTCCGGGACTGGGCCAGGGCGCTGTTTGCCTTTGCAGAGGTCCACCCTGCGCCCGCTGATATTGTACCGTCGGTCACCGTCAATGACCTTGGCGATCTGAACATGCTCACCCGCGCAGATCTTGAAGGCGGCAGTTGGGTTGCTGTGAACGTTTGGAATGGAAGCCGAGAATCCACCGTGTCGGTGACCCTCAATGACGGGCCTGCCATCGCCGGCTCGTTGACCCAGCCGGGGACGGGGGAAGGGATGCTCAAAGGGGTCGACTATGCCGACCCTGCCGCGTTGATAAAGCAAGCGACCCAGGGGCGAAGCGCTTTTCGCTCCACCGAAGGCGGGGCGCAAACCGCCGGGTTTGAAGCGTGGCGCGGCATCAAATGGGTGGGTCAGCCCGGGCCGTTCCAGCCCTGGATGCTGACGCGCATGTCAAACCATCTCTGGCGCGTTGATCTGCCGGCAGACTTGCCCAACGGTGTCCATCAGCTCAACGCACAGACCACTGATCGGTATGGGCGGCAATTCTCAGTCTCATTCACCTTCGAGGTTGTGGATGAAATCCCAATGATGGACTGGAACGAAGCGCTGTGGGCTGACAATTAACGCTGATGAGCGGGCGGCGCTGCGCACCGGCTTTTTTTGTTAAGGGCGAGGGTGTTCCCCCTCGCGCTCCCCCACCTCGCCGGTGGGCAGGGGTTCATCAAAGAAGACCGCTGCGCGTTCTGCTTTGTTGAACCCCCGTTCGATCGTTGGGCGGGCGGCAGCAGCGTCAATGGGTGAAGGGCGG
>JBCDLN010000163.1:0-9269 GCA_038745295.1 Pseudomonadota bacterium
CTCGGCGGCTTCTTCAATTTCAGTTTCCGCAGTATCGCGCTCCTGGGGCGTTGCCACAAAAATTGCTGTTTTATAGCTGTGGCCGCGGTCGCAGAACTGGCCGCCATCGTCCGTCGGGTCCACATGACGCAGGAAGTACTCGGTGAGCGTTTCATAGCTGACGATGGCTGAGTTGTAGGTGACCCGCACAGCCTCGTAATGGCCGCTGTTGCCATACGTAACGGACTTATAGGTGGGGTTGGTGGTGTTGCCGCCAGTGTAGCCTGAAACAGTGCTGAGGACGCCATCAACCTTGTCAAAGTCGGCCTCAACGCACCAGAAGCAGCCGCCTGCGAAGATGGCGGTTCGGGTTTGCCCGGCAGCGCCCGTGCTGGTGAAAAGGCTTACGCTGAGCGCGGCGGCAAGGGCTGTTCCGGTTGAAAGTTTGATCATCATGTCGTTCCCAGGAGGCATCGACTTGTTCAGATGGGGCAGGTGGCCCGCTTCGCCACTCATCTTAAGGTGAGTTTAGGTGATGGCCTGGCAGGCTCCGGCACGATAGGTGGGGACCGCGAGAGGGTGCAGCCGCATCGAGCAGCCGGAATGGGGAGCGCACCGAAGGCCACCCGCGACTGGGACGAGCCGCGACATGGACGATCCGCGACTGGGACGAGCCGCGACAGGGACGATCCGCGACAGGGACGAGCCGCGACAGGGACGAGCCGCGACATGGCGCGCGCTGCCTATAAAGCGTTTGCCAAGCTGTGCTAAGCGGGCGCGCGAACGAAGCATGGATCAGCTCATGGAAACCGCAGAGACCATTTTGTCCGTGGCGGGGCTCAGCAAAACCTACGCCGCCGGCAAGACGGCGCTGCGTGATGTCTCGCTCGAGATCAAACGCGGAGAAATCCTGGCGCTGCTTGGCCCCAATGGCGCTGGGAAGACCACACTCATCTCCGTCATCTGCGGTTTGGTGTCCCCAACCGCTGGGACCATCACCGTCGATGGGCACGACATCGTGGACGACTATCGCGCCGCCCGCCGGCTGATCGGCCTCGTCCCCCAGGAGATTGTTCTGCAGCCCTTCGACACGGTCATTGAGACGCTGCGCTTTTCAAGGGGCCTCTTCGGTCTGCCGCCCAATGAGGCCTACCTTGATGAGCTCCTCGATATGCTGACCCTGTCGGACAAAAAGACGGGGATCACCAAGGTCTTGTCTGGCGGCATGAAACGACGGTGTCTCATTGCCAAGGCATTGGCCCACGAGCCGCGGGTGCTGTTTCTCGACGAGCCGTCCGCAGGGGTGGATGTAGACCTTCGCAAAGACATGTGGGCGATTGTCGAGGGCCTTAAGGCGCACGGCGTCACCATCATCCTCACCACCCACTACATCGAAGAGGCTGAGGCCATTGCTGACCGGGTGGGCATCATCTCCAAGGGCGAGATTTTGCTGGTGGAGGAAAAGGACAAGCTGATGGAGCGGCTCGGCCGGCGTCAGCTCCGGCTCTATTTGGAGACGCCGCTTAACGCGGTGCCGGACAGCCTTGCTGCGTATAATCTGGAGCTTGGGGAGGGTGGGGCGCTCATCTACACCTATCACGATGGCGCTGATGGGGAGCATGTGGGCGCGCTGATGGCCGATCTGACCAAAGCCGGTCTCACCTTGTGCGATTTGGAAACCACCCAGCGCTCCCTGGAGGCTATTTTCGTGGAGCTCGTCAATGACGGGGATATCGCACGATGAATGTGCAGGGGATATGGGCGATTTACCGCCACGAGATGCTGCGCGCGCTGCGCACCATTGGCCAGTCGCTGATCTCGCCTGTGCTCACGGCATCGCTCTATTTCATTGTGTTTGGCGGGGCCATCGGCTCGCGTATCACGGCCATTGAGGGGGTGGACTACGCCACTTTCATCGTCCCCGGCCTTGTCATGCTCACCATCTTGACGCAGGCGGTCTCAAACGCGGCCTTCGGCATCTTCTTCCCCAAATTCATTGGGTCCATCTACGAAGTCTTGTCGGCGCCGGTTTCGTTTTTGGAGATCGTCATCGGTTATGTGGGCGCAGCGGCCACCAAGTCTTTGGTGGTGGGGCTCGTCATCATCGTCACATCAACGCTCTTCGTTGACCTTCAGGTGGCGTACCCGTTTTGGATGTTCGTCATCTTGGTGGTGACGTGTTTTGCGTTCTCACTGCTCGGCTTCATCATCGGCATCTGGGCGCAAAACTTTGAGCAGCTGCAGATGGTGCCGCTTCTCATCATCACCCCTCTGGTGTTTTTAGGGGGCAGTTTTTATTCGGTGCAGATGCTGCCGCCGGTGTGGCAGACGGTGACCCTGTTTAACCCCGTCGTTTATCTCATCTCCGCGTATCGCTGGAGCTTTTTTGGCGCAGCAGACGTCAACCTTGCTTTTTCCATCGCCATGATTGGGCTTTTCATTGCGGTCTGTCTCACCATCATTTGGTGGATGTTCCGCACGGGCTATCGCCTGCGGGAGTAACCCTCCAGGCGACCTCCTGTCGGCGTTGGTAATCTGTGTGGCGCTCAGGAACCCTTAGCTTTCCTGCGGATCGCGGGTGGCGACCCCGGCGCCCGAAAAATGGTCCTGCAGTTCGCCCGCCTGGAACATCTCGCGCACAATATCGCAGCCGCCCACAAACTCGCCCTTCACGTAGAGCTGGGGGATGGTGGGCCAGTTGGAGTAGTCTTTGATGCCTTGGCGCACATCGTCATCTTCAAGGACATTCACCGAGCCGTACTCGACGCCCATGTACTCCAAAATTTGGACAACCTGGCCGGAAAAGCCGCACTGGGGGAAGTTCGGCGTGCCCTTCATGAAAAGCAGCACGTCGTGGGACTTTACGGCGGCATCAATCTTATCGTGGGCACTCATGGCATTTCCTTGGCTTGGCACGCATTACGCAAGATTTAGGCGTCCGGCGTAGAGGTTTGTAGGGCAAGAGCATGGAGTTCTCCACCCATGCGCCCTTTGAGAGCGTCGTAGACCATCTTGTGCTGGGCGACGCGCGTCTTGCCGGCAAAAGCGGCTGAGACGACGGTGGCGGCGTAGTGGTCGCCATCGCCCGCCAGATCGCGGATCTCCACCTTGGCGTCCGGCAAGGCCTCACGGATGAGGGTTTCGATCTCATGAGCGTCCATCGCCATGGCAGCAATCCTTTTTGGGTCTATCTGGCCATGTAGGACGGCAAAAACCCCTCGAAAGCCTCATTGAGCTTTTCCAAAGAGTGGCTGAAGGCCCCAGGGACCGTCAAATCAGCCCCGCCCACGGTGCCAAGGGGCGCGATGCTGATGGATTTGGCCATGGCCGCATCGATCAGTCTGTCGGGCGACGTGGTGGCGAGAATGTAGCGGGCCTGGTCCTCAGCAAAGAGCAAAACGTGCGGGCGCACCGGGACATCAAGCCGTGCCCCAATGCCTGACGCGAGCGCCATCTCCACCGCCGCCAGCACCAGGCCACCTGAGGAAATATCGTGGCAAGCGCTCACAAGGCCCGCTCCGATCACCTCGCGCACAAACAACCCGTGCGCCCGTTCGCGCTCAAGATCCACGGGGGGAGGGGGGCCGGCCGCGCGTCCTGTCGTGACGCTCACGTAAAGAGAGGCGCCCAAGTGCTCCCCATGGCCGCCCAGCAAAAACAGCGCATCGCCAGCCTGCCAGGCTATGCCAGCGCGCCGATCAACATGAAGCTTGCCGACCCCGCCGATGGCTGGTGTGGGCAAAATCGCCGTCCCATCGGTCTCGTTATAGAGGGAGACATTGCCGGAGACGACCGAGAATGAGAGCGCGCTCGCCGCTTCCCCGATCCCTTTGATGCACCCCACGAACTGGGCCATAATCTCGGGGCGTTCGGGAGAGCCGAAGTTGAGATTGTCGGTGAGCGCCAACGGCTCTGCGCCGACAGCGCAAAGGTTACGCCACGCCTCTGCCACAGCTTGCTTGCCCCCTTCGAAGGGGTCGGCGAAGCAGTAACGCGGTGTGACATCAACGGTGAGGGCAAGGGCCGTCCCACTATCGCCCACGCGCACGATCGCGGCATCCCCGCCAGGTCCTGCTGCCACATGGCCTGAAATAATGTGATCGTACTGCTCTGACACCCAGCGCTTAGAGGCCGCGTTGGGGCTTGCCACCAGCGCCAAAACCGCCGCTCCAAGGTCGGCCGGTGCCGCAACGTCGTCCTGGGTGAGGTCAAGGGGCTTTGGCGGCGTTGTGTGGGGCCTGTGGTAGACGGGCGCCTCATCGCCAAGGTCTTTAATGGGGAGATCCGCCTCCAACAGGCCGCGGTGGCTCACCTTAAAGCGCACATCATCGGTGGTGCGTCCCACGATGGCGCTATCAAGCTCCCACTTGGCGAAGATGGCTTGCGCGGCCTCCCAATGGTCGGGGTCGAGCACCATGAGCATGCGCTCCTGGCTTTCCGACAGCATCATCTCCACAGCGCTCATCGCCTCTTCCCGGCACGGCACAGCATCAAGATCAAGGTGGATGCCCAGATTGCCCTTCGCCCCCATCTCCACCGCCGAGGAGGTGAGCCCAGCTGCGCCCATGTCTTGGATGGCAATGACCGCGCCAGTCGCCATCAGCTCCAGCGAGGCTTCCAAAAGGCGCTTGCCGGCAAACGGGTCCCCCACCTGGACGGTGGAGCGCTCCGACTGATCGGCGGTGTCAAAGCTTGCCGATGCCATGGTGGCACCATGGATCCCATCCCGTCCCGTTTTTGAGCCGAGATAAACGATGGGCCGGCCCACACCGCGGGCCTTTGATAAGAAAATCCCGTCCGTGCGCGCGATCCCCACGGCCATAGCGTTGACCAGGCAGTTGCCATTGTAGGCGGGATCAAACTCAGTCTCGCCCCCCACGGTGGGGACACCAAAGGCGTTGCCGTAGCCGCCAATGCCAGCGACCACGCCCGCAACAAGATGGCGTGTGCGGGGATGCTCAGGCGCGCCAAAGCGCAAAGCGTTCAAGGTGGCGACCGGCCGGGCGCCCATGGTGAACACGTCGCGCAAGATACCGCCGACCCCGGTGCCGGCCCCTTGATAGGGCTCGATGTAGGAGGGGTGGTTGTGGCTCTCCATCTTGAAGACCACCGCAAGCCCGTCGCCCAAATCCACAACGCCTGCGTTTTCACCAGGGCCATGGATGACGTGAGGCCCTTGTGTGGGCAGCGTTTTCAGCCATGGCTTGGAGGACTTATAGGAACAGTGCTCGTTCCACATGGCCGACACGATGCCCAGTTCACACAATGTGGGTGTGCGGCCAATCAGCTTGACGAAGCGCTCATATTCGTCTGGCTTGAGCCCGTGCTGAGCGACCAACTCGGGGGTCACGTCTGCCGCGGGGCTCATGCCTTCTGGATGCGCGCCTTCGGGGTGCACGGTTTGCGGGTGCGTCCTTTTGGGGGTGATGTCCGGCGAATGATCTGTCACAGCCCCTCGCGCCATGTGCTGAGCCATTGTTGCAGCCCGTCAGTCGGCGGGTATTGCGGCTTCCCCGTCAGGTCAAGCCCGCGAGGGGATTGGGTGTCCTCAGGGTACGCCAGAGTGTCATAGCGAGCCTATGACATCGGGCTGTTGGAAAAGGAACGGGACCACGATGATTGCTGAGGAGGGCCGGGCAGCGGCGCGGGTGGGGCAGCCTCATGGCGCAGATCCGATCCGCATTGCGATGTGGTCGGGCCCGCGCAACTTGTCCACAGCGATGATGCGCTCGTTCAGCGCCCGCGCCGACTGTGCGGTTTGGGATGAGCCTTTTTTCGCGGCCTATCTTGCTGAAACGGGCCTTGATCACCCGATGCGCGCCGACATCCTCGCCGCCCATGACACGGATGCAGCCCGGGTGGCGGCGCGGTGCGGTGGGCCTGCCCCCAGAGGCGCGCCGCTTTTTTATCAAAAGCACATGACCCACCATATGCTGCCCCAGTTTGATCGGACCTTTATGGACAAGGTGACGAGCGCCTTCCTGATCCGTGACCCGCACCTTGTGGCGGCAAGTTATGAGGTGAAGCGCGACGAGCCCACGCTCGATGATTTGGGTGTCCCTCAGCAATGGGCACTGTTTGAGCAGGTGGCGCAACGGCTCGGCAAGGCCCCGCCTGTGGTGGACTCAGCTGATATTGCCGCAAACCCTCAGCGCACCCTCAACGCGCTGTGCGATGCTCTTGGGATCCCGTTTGATGAGGCGATGCTCTCCTGGCCTCAGGGCCTCCACCCAGATGATGGGGTTTGGGCCAAGCACTGGTATCACGCCGTCATCAAATCGACAGGGTTTGCACCACCGCGCGCTGCAACCCCATTGATGACCGATCACGCCAAACGCATCGCAGAGGCTGCCTGGCCAGTGTATGAGGCCCTACGCGCCCACGCCCTCACCACCCCCCGCGACGCAAGCCAAAAGGAGATGACCGATGGACCTTGAAACCATCAAAGCGGCCCAGAGGATCGTCTACCAGTCGATGGCGCCAACGCCCCAGTATCGCTGGCCGCTTTTGGCGCAGGCCACCGGCGCTGATGTTGTGGTCAAGCATGAAAACCACACACCGACGGGGGCCTTTAAGCTGCGCGGAAGCCTCAATTTTATGGCGTGGCTGAAATCCACCGAACCCGCCTGCCGTGGGATTGTGACGGCAACCCGGGGCAACCACGGACAAGGCCAAGCCCTTGCCGCCACCCGCAACGGCCTCATCGCCAAGATCTTTGTCTCCCACGGCAACTCCACCGAGAAGAACGCGGCCATGGCAAGCTTTGGCGCACAGCTCAGCGAGTTTGGCGCCGACTTTGATGAAGCGAAGCTGGAGGCCCACCGCGTTGCGCAAGCCGAGGGCCTTTTCTTCGTGCCGCCCTTCCATCGGGCGCTGGTGGCGGGTGTGGCGAGCTATGCGGTCGAGCTTTTTGAGGCCGTCAAAGACATCGACACAGTGTACGTGCCCATCGGCTGTGGCTCTGGGATTTGCGCTGTGATCCATGTGCGCGATGCCCTGGGGCTGTCGACCGAGGTGGTGGGCGTTGTGGCGCAGGGGGCAGACTATGCCTTGCGCTCCTTTGAGGCGGGGAGACCAGTTTCGAGCGACCGCGCCGAAACCTTTGCTGACGGTGTTGCTGTGCGCGAACCCATCCCCGAAGCGTTTGCCATCTATGGCAAAGGCGCAGCGCGGATTGTGGCGGTGAGCGATGATGCCATTGCACAGGCCATGCGACTTTACTTCCGCACCACCCACAACGTGATCGAGGGGGCGGGCGCTGCGCCCCTTGCCGCGCTGATGGCGGAGGCAGAGCGGATGAAAGGCAAGCGTTGCGCTGTGATTGCTTGCGGCGCCAATGTGGATACCGACGTCTTCCAGGAGGTGCTTGCCGGGCGCACCCCATCTGCCAAGGCGGCCCTTCCGTCCCAAAAACCTGCACCGCAAGGAACCATTGCTGCATGAGTTCACGCCGCGAAAACTTTTCCACCGGCTCCCACTTTGAAAAAACGTTCGGCTATTCGCGGGCGGTGAAAGTGGGCGAGACCGTGTATCTGTCGGGCACAGTGGGCCTCAACTATGAGACCGGGACGTTTCCGGCCGATCCGGTGGACCAGTTCCACCAGGCCATCAGCAATATCAAGCTGGGGCTCGGGATGGCTGGCGCGCGGCTCGAAGAGGTGGTGGAGATCGTCGTCTACGTCGTCTCGCCTAATACTATGACCGCCATCGGCCCAGCGCTGGGGGAGACGTTTGGGAACATTCGTCCCACCAACACGGCGCTGGTGGTGGGTTTTCCATTTCCCGAGATCCAGCTCGAGATCAAAGTGACCGCTATCATCGGCTGCGCGTAAGCTGCGGCCGGCCACGGACTGCGGTCATCGGTTGGCCAAATGTGGCAAGACTTTGTGTTTTGGGGGGTGTCTGCGGCAGATGTGTTGCAAAAAGGTCGACGTGTTAAGTTTGTGTTGAGGCCAAAGGGCAAAGTTTCTGGGCATCGGTACCATGAGTTCGTAGGGTGTGCTGCGTAATCAAGTCCGCGCAACCATTCTGAAGATTCTTGGGGGCTGACCAGGGTGACCCGCACTTCTCGCCTGATCTTGCCGATGGCTATGGCGCTCATGTGCGCTGTTCTTGCTGGCTGCAATGGGACCATTGCCTCCCTAGAGCCGGCACTCAGCGTGGACGACACTGAAGAGCGCAGCACCGCCGAAGGGCGTAAAATGATTGGCAAGCCCTACAGAGTGGGCGGCCGCTGGTATCACCCCAAGGAAGACAAAAACTACGATAAGCAGGGCCTGGCCTCCTGGTATGGGCCCAAATTCCACGGCCGCAAAACAGCCAATGGCGAGCGCTTTAACCAAAATGCGCTCACCGCGGCCCACCCCACATTGCCGCTGCCCTCGTATGTTCGCGTGACCATGGTGCGGTCGGGCAAATCGGCGGTTCTGCGCATCAATGACCGCGGCCCTTTCAAGAAAGGGCGGATTATCGATGTCTCAAAAGCGGCCGCCGAAGAGCTGGGCTTTAAGAATGCGGGGCATGCCAAGGTCCGGGTTGAGTATCTGGGACCGGCGCCCGTGGGCGGCAGCGACCGCGAGACAAAGATCGCGGCGAAAAAGTTCGGCACCGTCAAGAAGCCCCTCAACACCGAAGCCGAAGGCAAGAGCCGCTCGATGCGCAATCTCTTCGCTTTCGGGCGCAAGAAAGAGGCTGAGGACGATGGAAACATCGAAGTCCGCCTTGCTGCGCGCGATGAGCCGAAGACAGAATCAGACCCGCTCCCCGGTGTTGCCAAACGCTACACCGAGCGCCCTCAAGAGCCCGTCAAAACCGCCTACGCGGACGATGACGACAAGAACGGCGCCATTGAAGCGGTGATCGCGATGGCACCGCCGCCTGAGGACCCCGCCAAAAAGATTGCCGCGCAGCCGCTGCCCGAAACTGCCACCAATGTGAGCGCAAACCGTGTCTTTGGCGCCCACGATCTCTTCGCCACAACCGATAGCAGCGGTGTCAGCACATCCCGTGGTGAAGATGTGGCGCAAGTGGCTCCCGCGCAGGAGGAGGCGGTGACGCCCCGATAGGCGCATTCTCCCGCAAACGCCGCCAAAGTAACCGCCGCCATCACCACCACCCACAGATGGGTAAAACCCGTTAGCTGTCCCACTACGCTTGCGGTTTTCATCGCAGCGTGATGAACGTTGAGGCCCATACTTGATCGACGGCTTCAGTAGGATTGCGTTTAGCGATGACCACCCGAGGGCGCTTCATCACCTTGGAAGGCGGGGAGGGGGCCGGCAAATCCACCC
>JBCDLN010000164.1:0-9230 GCA_038745295.1 Pseudomonadota bacterium
CATCAACCCACGGCTTCGCCTCTTCGGGGTTGACCCATCAGGCCCACCGCGGGATCCTGACGGTGTCGGCTCCGGAGGAACGTCGCTGTTTGGTGTCCCACCAAAGGAACATATGAAAGGTCCTTTGGTGGCACTTCTGAGTTTTGGCACAGCTGAGACGGAACAACCTTCAACGCTTCTACATCCAGGCAACCAAACCGGGTGGGGCGCAACAGGTCCGCCCAACAGCGAGCATGCTGAGCCGCTATAGCGCGCTGCTCGTACCGCGCGAGTTCAGCAGGCGCGAAACCGCAGCGCGGCGTGCCTGCACACGCCGCGCAGGTGGCCCATTTAGGGGGTAAGACACTCAATCGGTTTCCGCTTTTTGGGGGATGTTGCGCCGCATGCGCTGCGACATGGCCTAGCGCGCAAACCCCACAACCTTCTTGGCATCGTCGAGGATGGGGGTGGCGATGGCGTTGGCGCGCTCTGCACCACTGCGCAACACAGTATCGAGGTGGCCAGGGTCAGCCAAAAGCCGGCGCATCTCATCGTTGACGGGCGAGAGGACTGAAACGGCAAGTTCAGCAAGCGCAGGCTTAAAGGCAGAAAACATCGACCCGCCGTGATCGCTCAACACAGCAGCCTTCGTGACGCCCGCCAAAGCTGCATAGATCCCCACAAGGTTGTCCGCCTCAGCCCGCCCTTCGAGCCCTTTGACCTCGCTGGGCAAAGGCTCAGGATCGGTTTTCGCCTTGCGCACTTTTTGGGCAATGGCATCGGCATTGTCGGTGAGGTTGATGCGCGAATTGTCCGACACATCGGACTTCGACATCTTCTTTGAACCATCGCGCAGGTTCATCACCCTGGTTGCCGGACCTTGGATAATGGGCTCCACCATCGGGAACAGCCCCTCAGCGTGGCCAAGTGCGCACAGCCGGTCTGCATAATCGAAGTTAAACTTCTGCGCGATGTCGCGTGTCAGCTCTAAATGCTGCTTTTGATCATCGCCCACAGGCACGTGCGTGGCCTGATAGGCCATAATGTCAGCCGCCATGAGTGTCGGGTAGGCAAACAGGCCCACGGATGCATTTTCGCGGTCTTTGCCGGCCTTTTCTTTGAACTGCGTCATGCGGCCGAGCCAGCCCATGCGCGCCACGCAGTTGAAAATCCAAGCAAGTTCAGCATGGGCCGAGACTTGGCTCTGGTTGAAGACAATGCTGCGCTCAGCGTCGATCCCGGCCGCTAAAAAGGCGGCGGTGACGTGGTGGGTGGCCTCGATCAGCTCTTCAGGCTTTTGCCACACGGTGATCGCGTGAAGGTCCACCACGCAGTAAATGCAAGGGTATTCGTCCTGCATGGCCACGAACCGGCGGATGGCACCGAGATAGTTGCCCAGATGGAGGCTGCCGGTGGGCTGGACACCGGAAAATACACGGGGGGTGAAGGTCACAGGTCTCTCATGTCGGCCGAAGGGACGGTGGAGCACCCACCGCCCCCACGATGTAAAGTGTATCAGCGGGGACGGATGGGACGCTGGGCCCACCCATCCAACGCGGCCCTTATGGTCAACCTGGGGCCTGGGGGCAATGCTAAAGCGGCCGAGGCCTCAACGCCTCAGGCGTCGAGCGGCTCGCGGTCAAGGGCGGAGGCGATGAGAGCTTGGGTTTCAGCAACGCCATAAAGGGCCACAAAAGAGCCAAAGCGCGGCCCCTGCTGTTGCCCCAGCAGCACCTGATAAAGAGCGCCGAACCATTCACGCAGCACCTCAAAGTGCTCTTTGCCGACCGCGTAGACCTCGTTTTGGATGGTCTCGCCATCCGCGCCTTCAAGGCCGGTAAGCCGGGCCGACAGCGCCTCCATCGCTTTGCGCTCCGTTGCCGTTGGCGCGCGGAAGCTCTTCTTGGGGGCGACGAAATCGCGATAGTAGCGCACCGCGTAGCCCACCAGCTTATCAAGTTCAGGCTCCGTTTCAGGACTTGCCCCGGGTGCATAGCGGGTGATGAAGCCCCAAAGAACGTCGCGGTCTTCAGCGTTTGAGGCTGAGACCAGGTTGAGAAGCATAGCAAAGGGCACAGGCGTTGTTGCCGCCTTTTCAGGCCCTGCCTTGATATGGAACACAGGGTTATCAAGCCGTGCTGCGGGCTCAGCCTCGTTGTACTTTCCTGCGAACGTAAAATACTCGTCCACCGCCTTGGGGATCACATCAAAGAAGAGGCGTTTGGCTGCCTTCGGCTTTTGGAACATGAAAAGCGAAAGGCTCTCGGGGGACGCATAGGTCAGCCACTCTTCCACCGACAGCCCGTTGCCTTTGGTCTTTGATATTTTCTCGCCGTTTTCGTCGAGGAAGAGCTCATAATTAAAGCCCTCGGGCGGCTTTCCGCCGATGGCTTTGCAAATCCGGCTCGACACGCGCACCGATTCAATGAGGTCCTTCCCGGCCATCTCATAGTCGACCCCAAGGGCGGCCCAGCGCATGGCCCAGTCGGGCTTCCATTGAAGCTTGGCCGCGCCGCCGGTGACGGGCGTTTCATAGAGCCGGTTCGTGTCCGGATCGCGCCAGGAGATGGTGCCCGCCGCGGCATCATGGCTTTCAAGCTTTACCTGCATCACCACCCGTGTTTCGGGGTGGATCGGCAAAAATGGTGCGTAGGTGGCGCGCCGCTCAGGCCCCAAGGTGGGGAGCATGATCGCCATCACATCGTCATAGGCACGCAAGGTGGCAAGAAGCGCCTCATCGAACCGGCCGGCGCGGTAGCTTTCGGTCGAGCTCATGAACTCATACTCAAAGCCAAAGCTGTCCAAAAAGCCGCGCAGCCGCGCATTGTTATGGTGGGCAAAGCTCTCGTATTCGCCGAACGGGTCGGGCACTTCGGTGAGCGGTTTGCCCAGATGCGGCTCCAACAGATTGCCGTTGGGCACGTTCCCCGGGATTTTGCGCATCCCGTCCAAGTCATCGGAAAACGCGATCAGGCGCGCGGGGATCGCCCCACCGGTCAACAGGGTGAAGGCGTTCTTCACCATGGTGGTGCGCGCCACCTCGCCAAACGTGCCGATATGAGGCAGGCCCGAGGGGCCATAGCCGGTTTCAAAGATCACCTCACGGGTCTCACCCCCAAGGCGGTTGATCACCTTTTTGGCTTCTTCAAACGGCCAGGATTTTGCGCCATGGACTGTCTCCGGCGCGAGCGCTTGGAAGAGATCTGTCATGCTTGGTTCTCCTTGCCGGCACGCATCAGCACAGGCCAATGGGCAACTTCGTCTTGGGTGACGCGCTGTACTTCGTCCACAATATCGTCAGCCAGCGTCACCGCATCGTAGGCTTTGGCGCGCTCGCCTCGCGGCCGGTTCACCTGCGTGTCCTCCCGCCACAACGTTGCAAGCGTGGAAACCTCTTCATCTGTGAGGGACAACAGCGGCTTCAATGACTGGGCAACCTTTTGTGGATTGGACAGCATATGGGGCTGATAAACCTCACGGTACCGCCCTTGAATGGCAGGGCGCGCCGCCCGCCACGCGCGGTGGCATTGAACCCAGCGCTCGGCGGTGGCGATCTCTTTGCCCTCCAACCGGTTCCGCCAGACCGCGAAGCTTGAACGCACAGCGTCCTGCGCGGGCCGATAAAGAAAAATGTAGCGAGCGTTGGGCCAGAGCTTATCGATCACCGGGACGGCGCGCACTTGAGCCACATCGGGCGTCTTGTCGATCCAGCAGGTATCTTGCGGGTCATTGGTGGCCGAATAGAGGGTGTTTGCGGTGGCTGTGAAGCCACCATAGAGCGCCTCTTGCGCCCCCTCCCCGTGCAAGACACTGTTTTCGTTGATCTCGCCGCGTTGGATCCGCGCTAGGCTGGCGGCGAAGAGGTAAAGGAAATGGCCCTCGCGCTCATAGCCACCAAACCGGCCGAGCGCGGCAACCGCCTTCACCATCGCCGTGGTCCCTGAGCGGGGGAACCCCAAAATAAAGAGCGGACCCAAGTGGTCTCCTTTCCAAGCCTTTCGCGCGCTACGAGGTCGCGAGGCGTAGCACCATATGGCCGGCGGTGATAAGGGCGTTGGGCTGAGACAACAACCGCGACCGGACGAGTTATGGATAAGCCAATTTCGCACCACGAATCCCTGGTCTTCGCCATGGTCACCATGTCGGCCGTCGACCAGACCATGACCGACGCGGAATTGCGCCGCATTGGGGAGATTGTGGAGACGGTCCCCGTCTTTCGCGATTTCGATGCAGAGCGGCTGGTGAGCCTTGCTGAGACCTGCGGCGAAATCCTGCAGGAGGACGATGGGCTCGACACCATGCTCGAACTCATCAAAGCCTGCACGCCAGAGCACCTTTATGAGACCGCCTATGCTCTGGCGGTGGAGGTGGCCGCCGCGGACCTGCGTATCCAGCAAGAAGAACTGCGGTTCCTGGCGATGCTGCGCGACACGTTGGGGCTCGAAAAACTGGTCGTCGCTGCCATTGAGCGCGGCGCAAGGGCCCGCCACCGCAGGCTCTGAGGGCGATTTTTCGATCAGCGGACGCGCTGCACCGGTAAAGCCGCGCGGCCGATTGAGGCACCGACGCTGCGACCGTCTTGCCATCCGCTCGAAGCGCCTAGAGGAATTCACACCAGACCATGAGCCTCATCGTCCGCCCCGTTTTGGAACAAGATAAAGCCCACTGGCGCCGCCTTTGGACGGGCTACCTCACGTTTTACAACTCATCCGTCCCAGACGCGGTTTATGAGACAACCTTTGCGCGCCTTTTGAGCGATGATCGCCGCGCGCCGCGCGGTCTGGTGGCTGAGCTTGATGGGACGCTTGTCGGTCTGACGCACTACTTCTTCCACCCCCACGCTTGGCGGGTGGAGGAGGTTTGCTACCTCCAAGACCTTTTTGCCGATCAGAGCGTGAGGGGCCACGGTATCGGTCGCGCCCTCATCGAAGCGGTCTATAAAGCGGCAGACGAAGCTGGCGCACCCTCAGTCTACTGGATGACAGAGCATCACAACCACGAGGCCCGCCGCCTTTACGACAGGATCGGCACCCTTACCAATTTCATCAAGTATCAGCGCCCTCTTTAGCGTATCCCGGCGGGAGTAGAGCGCGTCACGCCTCCATGGAAGCGCGCCGCGCTCAGCCTTCACGTCTCGGTCGCCGGTGCACGGGACGCCGGACGATACCATCCGGCTGTGACCCGCTCTAGCCGTGGGCTCTCACCACCTCGGCCAGATCATCGACGATGGTGTGGATGAGACCGGCATCATCGCCTTCAGCCATGATCCTGATGAGAGGCTCTGTACCCGATGGGCGGATCACAAGGCGCCCGTCGTTGCCAAGCCGGGTCTTGGCCGCGTCGATGGCGTCGTTCACCCTTGGCGCCTCTAAAGGTTTGCCCCCGTTGAACCGCACATTCTTGAGGATCTGCGGCACAGGCACAAAGCGATGGCAAATCTCTGACACCCGCCGCCCCGACTGCGCCACCACCGATAACAGCTCAAGCGCTGCCAAAAGCCCATCGCCTGTTGTGGTGTAGTCGGTCAAAATGATGTGGCCGGACTGCTCGCCGCCGATGTTGTAGCCGCCGGCGCGCATCTCCTCCACCACGTAGCGGTCGCCCACCTTGGTGCGCAGGAGCGTGATTCCGATGGATTCCAGATAACGCTCAAGGCCAAGGTTTGACATCACCGTGGTGACCACCGTGCCGTGCTTCAGCCGCTCCGCCCTCAGCCAGGACGCGGCAATGACAGCAATCAGCTGATCACCGTCCACCACCTTGCCCTTCTCATCGATGATGATGACCCGGTCAGCATCCCCATCAAGGGCGATCCCCACGTCGGCGCGCACCTCTTGGACTTTGGTGCGGATGGCATCGAGTGACGTGGAGCCGCAATCGCGGTTGATGTTGAGGCCATCGGGCTCTACGCCGAGTGCCACCACCTCAGCCCCCAGCTCCCACAACACGTCGGGAGCGACCTTGTAGGCCGCGCCGTTGGCGCAATCCACCACGACGCGCAGCCCCTCAAGGCTCAGCGCTCGGGGGAAGGTGCGCTTGGCAAACTCCACATAGCGGAAGCGGTCGCCCTCCACCCGTTTGGCGCGGCCAATGTTGGGGCCGCTCGCCACACGCTTGGACAGATCGCTGTCGATCAGCTCTTCAATGCGCGTCTCGACGGTGTCGGAGAGTTTGAAACCGTCTGAGCCGAAAATCTTGATCCCGTTATCCTCATAAGGGTTGTGAGAGGCGGAGATCATCACGCCGATGTCTGCACGCAGCGACCGGGTGAGCATCGCAACGGCGGGGGTGGGGATCGGCCCCAGAAGGAAGACGCTCGCGCCCACGGCAGTGAAGCCTGCCACCAACGCGTTCTCGATCATATAGCCTGAAAGGCGCGTGTCCTTGCCAATTACAATGCGCTGGCTGGCATCGCCATGGCCAAGGGCAAGGCCTGTGGCCATCCCCACGCGCATGGCAAGCTCTGGGGTCATCTTGCCGTCATTGGCGCGACCGCGAATGCCGTCGGTGCCGAAATAGCGTCGTGACATGTCGTGTCCTGGCATCATCAGCTGGTGCAAGTGGGCGAAAGAACCCTAGCGTGCATTTCCATTGAAGGGAATCGATCGAGGTTCGGACCGCGCGTGGTCCCCCGGTTTCAACGATGGCGCAATTGGGGCTTCACCAAAGCTTTGTGGCAAGGCTGTGGAGGGGCGCCTCCATCGCACCCACAAAGTGGTCGCTGTGATGGTGAGCCAGGCAGCAACGGCCAGCGTTACGGCCGAAGCGATAATCACATCTTTCCCCTCAAAGCCGGCCAACCTGAGGGCCTCCGGGTCACTGGGAAAAAGCCGCAATGCTTCGATGGACGCTGCAATGACAAGCGCGGTGAAACACCAAACCATCCGGTTGATGTGGGCTGAGACCGCCCCTCCGCGATGCTCTGCCCGGCAGGCTGGACTTGCCTTGCGAATGGCTTTGACCCCGCCCAGCACGGTCACCAGCGTGAAGGCAGACAGGACGTGAAAGGGGCCAAGAGCCCCCAAAATCTCGTAGATGAAAAAGCCGGAGAACGCCGTCACCACGATCGCCAGCACAAAGACGCGGCCGAGTGTGCGATGAAGTTGCGTGCCCTTCGCGCCCAGCAGTAAGACTGTGCCGAGCCCAAAGGCCACCACGCCGCCGGCAAGATGCACTGTGAGGGCGGCCGGTTTTTGCGACAGATAGGTGGCGAGACTTTCAAGCATACGGGTCGGGTGCTGCGCCGCGGGTTGCGTGAGGCACAACCTTCTCCGCCCGCTTAGCCCGTTTCAACCCCTTGCGGGTGGCAATGCTTAATCCTTCGCCGCGGAGGCACCAGATCTCCAGGGTTGTCGAACCGTTTCGACCTCTTCCCGGCAGCAATGCTTTTGCGTGCGGAGGCGGCGCCGTCTCTGCCACCCGTGCCCGGTCAGCCGCTTTAATCCCCTCCGGCCGGCAGTGCTCCCCTTCCGCAGAAAGCACCACCTCCCCTGACCGCTCAGCTTATTCTCAACCACCTCCGCCGGCAATGCTTTAGCCGTTTCCACGCGAGCTTGAGAGCTGAGCGTCCTCAAGCGCGGTGAGCGTGGCTTCAGCACCACGCTGTGACGGGGGATCTGACATACTCTCTTGCCAGCAATGCTGCCGTCCTTACCGAGGACGCGCCGCCTTTCTCGCCCGCCCGCGTTCAGCCGCATTGACCCTCGTCCCGCCGGCGATGCCTCATTCGTTTCCACGCCAGCTCCCGGGCTGAGCGTCCTCAGGCGCGGTGGGCGTGGTTTCAGCACCACCCTGTGCTGGGAGGTCTGGCATAATTTCTTGCCAGCGATACTGCAGTCCTTACCGAGGAGGCGCCGCCTTTCTCGCCCGCACGCGTTCAGCCGCATAGACCCTCCTCCCGCCGGCGATGCCTCATTCGTTTCCACGCCAGCTCCCGGGCTGAGCGTCCTCAGGCGCGGTGGGCGTGGTTTCAGCACCATCCTGTGCCGGGAAGTCTGGCATACTCTCTTGCCAGCAATGCTGCAGTCCTTACCGAGGAGGCGCCGCCTCTCTCGCCCGCCCGCGTTCAGCTGCATTGACCCTCGTCCTGCCGGCAATGCCTCATCCGTTTCCACGCCAGCTCTAGGTATAGAAGCTTTGAAAGTTGCTCCCTCTAAGCTCCGCCAAACCTCAGAAGCGCCCCCAAAGAACCCTTCACATTTTCCTTTGGCGGGACACCAAACAGCGACGTTCCTCCGGAGCCGACACCATCAGAATCCCGCGGTGGGCCTGATGGGTCAACCCCACCGAAGCGCGCTTGCGCGTTTCGGCAACGTCTGAGGCCGGCAACTGTGGCGACTGAGCGAAGCGTGGGTTGATGCATCAGGGCGACCGCGGGATAATTGCCCATAGGCGGGAGCAGTGAGGCTTGGGCCCCCACGACGGTTCCGCAATGAATAACGTTGATCGAAACGACATCTAGGTCTGAGCGCCCTCAGGCGCTGTGGGCGTAGTTTTAGCACCACGCTTTGCCGGGAAGTCTGGCACACGCTGTTGCTGGCGTGATGCGGCTGCTTTACACGATTTTTCTGTCCCTGCATGATCGCAAACCGTGCTGAGCGCGGTGCAGGGCGAGAACGCTCGAGCCGGCAAAAAACCGCTGTCGCAGAGGGCGTTGTGGGCCTGGAGCGTGTGCCCGATTGTGCACGAGACCTAAGGCACTCTGCCAGTTTGGGCATCAGCCCGCCGCGGAGCGCGCTATTCGTCAGTCGCTTCTCACGCCCGTTGGGTGTGTGTCCGCCCGCCCAAAGGAGCTGCGTATTCGAGGGGTTCTCCAGGCATCGGCCTTGGCATGCGGGCGCCGGAACACAGCCCACCTCTCAAGAGCTCAGCCATCAAGAGCGCACCGAGCAACGCCACACCCGTTACCGGGTGAGGCGACCGGCATTCTTCAATGGCTGGCGTCCGCCAGGGTCTCCACCAGGTCGATGACGCGGCGTCTGATGCGGGCGTCGTTGATGCGGCTGAAGGCTTTGGCGAGGGCGTGGGCTTCGCTTGTGCTGCCATAGGGTGTTTCGAACGTCACACCTGCATCTTCAGCAAACCCGCCGAAGGCACGAGACTGCGGCCTGGGAGGGGCCATGTGCGGCTCAGCATCCTCAAAGAAAAAAGATACTGGCGTATCCAAGATGTCAGCAATCTCTTGGAGGCGGCTGGCGCCGATCCTGTTGGTACCTTTTTCGTACTTCTGGATCTGCTGAAAGGTGACGCCC
>JBCDLN010000165.1:0-9212 GCA_038745295.1 Pseudomonadota bacterium
GCAAACAGCAGCGGGCAATCCACGGGCGTGGCCCAACATGTACCCGCCTGCAAAAAGGTCGCCAGCGCCGGTCAAATCAACAACCTCAGCCGGTTCGGCAGGCACATCCACCACCGCACCCTTGTCGATGATGCGCGCCCCCGCGCCTCCCATGGTCACCACCACCGTGGGTGCAGCATCCGCAATGGCACGGCATGCAGCATCAAAATCATCAGTCTCATAAAGCGATGTCGTCTCCGCCACGTTCGCGAACAACAGACCAATCGGGCCACTGCCCAGCCACTGCCGGAAATCGGCGCGGTGACGCTCGATGCAAAATGAATCCGACATGGTGAGCGCTGCAATCCGCCCCGCTTGATTGGCCCGCTCCGCCGCCGCCCTGAACGCAGCCTTGGCTTCGGCAGGATCAAACAAATAGCCTTCCAAAAAGGTAATGGCCGCAGCGTCCACAAGCTCTGGATCAATGTCAGCCACCGTTAAGAGCTGACTGGCGCCCAGGAAGGTGTTCATGGTGCGCTCACCATCGGGCGTCACAAGAATGACTGAGCTTGCCGTCGGCGGACCATCGCCGAGGGGGGTGGTCCTAAAGGTGATCCCGATGCGGTGCATATCGTCCCGGTAGGCTTCGCCGAACTCATCCGTCGCCACCTTGCCGATAAACGCAGCATTGCCGCCCAAGGAGGCAACGCCCGCCACCGTGTTCCCCGCCGAACCGCCTGACACCCGCACAGCATCAGGAAGAAGCCCATCGACCATGCGCGCTTCTTCTGCGCTCACCAGCCTCATCGATCCTTTCACAAGGCTGTTGTCCGTCAGCGTCTGATCGCTGACATGTCCCAAAATATCGAAGATCGCGTTGCCGATCCCTAAAACGTCAATTGGCGCGTTGGTCATGAAGGCTCCCTGTCACGCGAGCCGGCAGTGGTCGCGCAAGATCGGGGCGGGACAATCACGAGTGGCGGCCAAATGCAACGCCCCCTACCGAAGAACGTGCCTCTCCAAGAACGGAACGAGCGCTCCAAGAAGCCCCTCTGGGTCTTCTTCGGCGACGAAGTGGCCGCACGAAAGCGCTTTACCCTCAACATTCGGCGCAAATTCGCGCCAAATCTCAAGGGGCGTGCGTTTGCCGGATGTGGCGATGCCGCGGCCGTGCACAAGAAGTGTGGGCGCGATAATTGTGGCGCCTTGCCGGCGCGTTTCAGCATCATCGTCATAGTCGATGGTGGCGCCGGCGCGGTAGTCTTGGCAGGCGGCGTGGACACGGGCGGGGTCCGCATACGCTTTGAGGTACTCTGCAAGGGCTGCCTCATCAAACGCCGTGAGATCGCCAGTGCCGGTCCACGAGGCAAGAGTGTGGCGCATATAGCCATTAGGATCAGCGTCGATCAGTCGCTCGGGCAAAGGTGCGGGCTGGGCCAGAAACATCCAATGGTACATGGCCATCGCTTGCCTGGCGTTGAGTTCTGACCAAATCGCCCCGGTTGGCACAATATCCACCACGCAAAGGGCTGCCACCGTTGCGGGGTGGTCGAGCGCCATCCTGTAGGCAACCCTGCCGCCGCGGTCGTGCCCGCACACTGCAAATCGTCCGTGCCCCAGTTGCGCCATCAGCGCTACCATGTCCCTTCCCAGCCGGCGTTTGGCGTAGCGGGCCACGTCGGCGCGCGAGGCATCGGAGCGGCCGTAGCCTGGCAGATCAGGGGCAATCACCCGGTACTGTTGCGCAAGCTGAGGCGCCACGCGATGCCACATGGCCGACGATTGCGGATAGCCATGCACAAGAAGGAGCGGCGGCCCGGCTCCCCCTACACGCGCTAGGATCGCATGGCCATCAACGTCAACCAGCGTTTCGTCAAAGCCTTGGAAAAGACCGCTCACCCGTCACCCTCCTGGCTGAGGAGCTGGCGCACCATCACAATCCGCGCCGCCGCCGACACAAAGCACACCACCGCAAAGAGCGTTGCAATCACCCCGAAAGCGCCTGGAAAAACGCACATGGCGCAAAAGACGGCAATCGTCTCTGCCCCTTCAGCCACGCCTGCAAAATAGTAGATGGTCTTTTGGCCTTGGGCGCTGGTCTGCCGGCCTGTGCGCGCTGCTATGGCTGCAAAAGCCAAGAAAGTGGCGCCATTGGCGTAGAAGCTGGCAAGCAGAAGGGCCGCCGGTAAAGCGTTGTCCTGCGGCGCGTAGAGCGCAAAGGCCAACGGCACCAAACCGTAAAACAAAAAGTCGAACACGATGTCATAAAATCCGCCCAGCTCTGTGGCACCGCTGACCCGGGCCAATGAGCCGTCAAGCCCATCAGCAAGGCGATTGAGAAGAATGAGGATGAGCGCGAGCCAAAACACCCCCGCCACAACGGCAGCGCCTGCACAAAGGGCCAAGGCCAGCCCAAAAAGGCTCAGCTGATTGGCTGTTAACCCCGAAGCGGCCAGGCGGCGGGCCATCAGGTTCAGCGGTGGATCAATGATGGCGCGTAAGCGGGTATCAAACACAGCGCCCGCTTGGCCCATTCTGTGTTCGGGCGCAAGGGGATGACGATCAAGGTGAAGGGAGCGCGGCGGTTGCCACCCGCGGCGATGATTCTCCCCTTCACGCTTGAACCGCGCGCCAGGCTCACCTATTGCCCGTCCTGACAGGGAGCGGATGATGTATCGAGCCACCACCCATGACATCGAGGTGACGGTTGCACCAAGCTTCCTGCCGGAACACTCCTCTCCCGAGAAGCGGCGCTATGTCTGGGCTTATGAGGTGGAGATCCGCAACCACAGTGCTGAATCGGTCCGTCTGCGCAACCGCCACTGGATCATCACTGATGGCGAGGGCAACGTGGAGGAAGTGCGCGGGCCTGGCGTGGTGGGCGAGCAACCCACGCTCGAGCCAGGGACAGCCTATCGCTACACATCCGGCTGCCCACTGACCACAACATCAGGCATCATGGTGGGGCAGTACGAGATGGAGCGCCCCTCAGGTCAGCGCTTTTACGTGGATGTGCCAGCCTTCTCACTCGACCTGCCAGATACGCCGCGCACGGTGAACTGACCGGGGTCATCCCTCCACCGTCGTACACACCCCAGGTGGGCTGAACGGACCCGCGTACCGAACTCCGGCCACATGAAACTCAAAGCTAAAGCGCGCCACGCCCCCATGGAAGCGCGCCGCGCTTAGGCTTCACCTGTTGGTCGCGGGTGCACTGGAGGCCAGATGATCCCATCCGGCTATGACCCGCTCTAGCTTTCGTTTCCATCGACGTAGTTCATGGCAGAACCGCCAGAGGGGCCGTGCCTCACTGCTCCCGCCTATGCTCAATCGTCCCGCGGTGGCCCTGATGCATCAACCCACGGCTTCGCCTCTTCGGGGTTGACCCATCAGACCCACCGCGGGATTCTGACCGTGTCGGCTCCGAAGGAACGTCGCTGTTTGGTGTCCCACCAAAGGAACATATGAAGGGTTCTTTGGTGGCACTTCTGAGTTTTGCCAGAGCTTAGAGTGAACAACCTTCAAAGCTTGTACATCTAGCTTTCGGGCATGTTGCCTGGTTGCGCGTGCGCTCCCGTTCAACATGCTCCGCGAGGAGAGTGGCAGGGGCCTCATCGACCTTTCAGCGAAAGCGTGACAGGGCCTTTTTTATCCCCAGTGGAGGGCGGGCGTGCGCACCGGCGCATCCCACAGCGACACCATCTCATCGTCGAGATCGGTGAGCGTGATGGAGGCGCCCTGCATCTCAAGGGATGTGCAGTAGTTGCCCACCAGCGAACGGGCGATGGTCAGGCCTTCGTCATCGCAGCGGCGGGCGAGGGCATCCATCAGAAGATAAAGCTCCATCAGCGGGGTGCCCCCCATGCCGTTCACAAGCACCAATACATGCCCGCTGGGCTTCACGTCATCCAGGATCGCATCCAGCATGTCAGACACGATGGCATCGGCCTCACGAAGGGTTTCGCGCCGCCGGCCCGGCTCGCCATGGATCCCGACGCCAAACTCCATCTCATTGTCGCTCAGCTCAAACGTGGGCTTGCCTGCCGCAGGCACTGTGCATGAGGAGAGCGCCACCCCCATGCTGCCCGATCGTCCATTCACCCGCTCACCGAGGGCCTTGAGGGTGGTCAGGTCCTGCCCCGCCTCAGCAGCCGCGCCGACGATTTTCTCCACAATCACCGTGGCCGCCACACCGCGTCGGCCTTGGCTGTGGGTGGATGTTTCAACGGCCACATCATCATTGGTGAGAATGGTCTCAGAGCGGCCGTCAAACATCTCGGCCGCCATCTCAAAATTCATCACATCGCCGGCGTAGTTTTTGACAATCCAGAGGACGCCGGCACCCGTGTCCACAGCCTCGGCGGCCGCCAGCATCTGATCGGGTGTTGGGGATGTGAAAACCTCGCCCGGGCAGGCAGCGTCCAGCATACCTTTGCCCACAAAGCCCGCGTGAAGCGGCTCATGCCCTGATCCGCCGCCCGAAATGAGCGCCACCTTCCCTGTGGCCTTCGGTGCACGGGTCACATAGCGGGGCGACAGGTGAACCGAAAGGAGATCCCCATGGGCGCGGCCAAGGCCCGCAAGGCTTTGATCAAGGACGGTGTCTGGCGCGTTGATGAGCTTCTTCATGGCATGTCTTTACGGGCTGTGTTGACGGAAATCGCGCTACGAGATGTCTTTGCAAATGGCGCGGGTGATCACAAAAGCGCTCATGGCGCCTGGGTCGATGTGGCCGATGGCCCTTTCGCCCAAAAATGCGGCGCGCCCGAAGCGGGCCGTGATGTCGCGCGTTGCGTCCTTGCCCGCTTCGGCGGCGCTGACCGCGATGGCGCTGAGTTCAGCCGGCGTCTTGTCGACATTCTCGCGCAGCGCTTTGGCGAGCGGGATCAGCACGTCCAGCATCGTCTTGTCGCCCACATCAGCCTTACCGCGCCGTTGAATGGCGGCGGTACCATCCTCTACGAGCTGGGCGACCGTTGCCGGCGTCCAAGGCGCGTCAATCCCGTCTGTCTTGGCGGCGGCCAAAAAGAAGCTCGATATCAAAGGGCCTGAGGCGCCGCCGATGGTGCTCATCAGCTTCATGGCAATCGCCTTCATCACCGCAGAGGGCGGCTCGTCGGCAAGGCTTTCAGCCATCTGGGCGACCGTATCGGCCCCCCTTGTAATGTTGATGTAGTGGTCTCCGTCGCCGATGGCGCGGTCGAGCCCCTCAATATCGGCCTCATGGTCATAAAGGGCAGCGCGGGCAGCAGCAGCAGCGGCAAGGATCGATTGGGTCGACATGGTTACTCAGTGGATCCTGTTGTCGTGTTGATCGAACCAAATCGGTGCGCCAGGGCGGACCGTGACCGTGGTCCCATCCCCTTCGTGGATGGCTTGATCGGTGGTCAGAAGTGCGTGGATCGTTTGATCGCCCACCTCCATGAGGGCGACCATATCCGCGCCAAGATGCTCAATGTTGATCACCTTGGCAGGGATCCCCCCCACAGTGCCAACGCGCACATCCTCAGGCCTGACGCCGGCCCGCGCCGCGCCCATCGGGCCATCGGGCAGGCCCATGTCGCCAGGGCGCAAAAGATTAATGGCGGGGTTGCCAAGCCGCTGCGCCGCGGTCACCGACACAGGCTCTTCGTAGATGGTGCGCGGGCCTGCAAGCTGCACAAGCTTGCCCTCTGACAAGATGCCAATCCGATCCGCAAGGCCCATCGCCTCAAGCTGGTCGTGGGTGACATAAATCACGGTCGCCCCAAGCTCTTGCTGGATGCGCTTCAGCTCCGCGCGCAGCTCTTCGCGCAGCTTAGCATCGAGCGAGGACAGCGGCTCATCCATCAAGAAAAGGTTGGGCGAGCGCACTAAAGCCCGGCCGATGGAAACCCTTTGCATCTCACCGCCGGAAAGTTGCGTGGCGCGGTTTTTGAGCTTCGCCCCAATGCGCAGCATCTGCGCAATTTCGGTCACGCGCTTTTTGATCTCACTCTCAGGCCTTTTGCGCCCAGGCGCCCGCAGCGGAAAAGCAAGGTTATCGAACACCGAGTAGTGCGGATAAAGCGAGTATTGCTGGAAGACAAACGCCACATCGCGCGCCGCTGGAGGCTCGTCCGTCACGTCATGTCCGGCAATGCGCACCGTGCCGTGATCAGCCTCCTCAAGCCCGGCAAAGAGCCGCAAAAGCGTGGTCTTCCCCGCCCCCGTCGGCCCCAGGAGGACCACGAACTCGCCGTCCCTCACACTGAGCGAGACGTTGTCCACCGCCACGGTCTCACCAAAGCGTTTGGTCACACCAATGAGTTCAGCGTCAGCCATTTTGGGGCTCGATGGTCACGGAGCGGTCGGTGGCCGCATCAAACACACTGAGATGGTCAGTTAGGAACGATAAGCTCACATTCTCCCCATCCCTCACCCGCACATCGTTGGGCGCGCGCACCTTGAGGGAGCCTGCAAGTGTCTCCACCGTGATCAGCTGGCGCGCGCCCATGTAGTCCACCGCTGTCACCATGCCGCGCAGGGGCCCCTGCGCGCCCACCACAATGTGCTCAGGCCGTGCGCCAAGGACCGCAGCGGTGGGCAACGGCGCGCGGGTCGGCGGCACATCGATGGTGCCGCCACGCACATCAACGCGCGTTGCCCCAGCCGGGAGGTTGCCATCGGCAGGCAAGAAGTTCATGGCCGGTGCACCGATGAAGCCCGCCACAAAGCGGGTCGCGGGCTTGGCGTAAACTTCCGTCGGCGGGCCGATTTGCAAGACCTCCGCGTGGTTCATCACACAGATCCGATCGGCCATCGCCATCGCTTCCAGCTGGTCGTGGGTGACATAAACCGTTGTGGCGCCGATCCGATTGTGGAGGACCCGCAACTCCTCGCACATCAGCTCGCGAAACTCCGCGTCGAGCGCGCCCAAGGGCTCATCCATCAAGAACGCTTTGGCCCGGCGCACAATGGCCCTTCCCAGCGCCACCCTTTGCCGGTCACCAGCAGCAAGGCCCGACACCGACCGATCCAAAATGGGCTCGATCCTGAGGAGCCGGGCCACCTCCTCAGTCCGCTCTTTGATCTCACGCCGGCCCATCCCCGAAAGGCGCAGGGGAAAGTTGATGTTCCGCCGTGCCGTCATGTGCGGATAAAGCGCAAACAGCTGAAACACAAAGGCAATGTCTCGCTCAGCGGCCCGTTTCCAAGTCACATCCTCCCCGTCGAGCAAGATGCGGCCAGATGTGGGAAGCTCCAGCCCCGCCATCATCCTCAGCGTTGTCGTCTTCCCGCAGCCTGACGGTCCCAGCATGACAAAGAACTCGCCGTCACGCACAGTGAACGACGTGGGGCGCACTGCTGTAAACGACCCAAACGCTTTGTGGACACTGTCGAGCGCAATCTCAGCCATCGCCACCCTCTATGGGCCGCTCTCGGCGTGACCTATGCCGGTCGGTGTGTTTGAGGTTGGAACGAGGCCATGCGATCATCAAACAACGCTCACTCGGGGAAGTGGCTAACAATCACGTAGCCCACCGTGCCGGTGAGGATCACCGCGAAAGACCACCCATAGAGCCAAAGCGAAAACGGCTGCATCAGCATAATGACGCCAGCAGCAATCAGCACCGTTGCAAGGTTTTCCCAAGGTCCTTTGCGGAACAGACGCCAGATCATTTGCGCACCGCCCCAAACGTGATGCCGCGCAGCAACTGATTGCGTAGCAGCACCGTAAACACCACCACCGGCAGCAGAAAGAGCGTGGTGCCGGCCGCAACCGCTGGCCAATCAAACCCACCCTCGCCAATGATGATGGGGATGAAGGGCGGCGCCGTCTGCGCGTTGCCCGAGGTGAGAAGGAGCGCAAACGCGTATTCGTTCCACGCAAAGATCAAGCAAAAGATCGCCGTTGCCGCAATACCGGCCCGCATTTGAGGCAACACCACCTTGTAAAAGGCCTGAAAGCGCGTGTAGCCATCAACAACGGCGGCCTCTTCGTATTCGCGCGGGATCTCATCAACGAACCCTTTAAGGAGCCAGACCGATAGGGACAAGTTGACCGCGGTATAAAGCAGGATCATCCCCGCGTGCGTGTCAGAAAGACCCAGTTCACGGTACATCAAGAAGATGGGGATCGCGACCGCGATGGGCGGCATCATCCGGGTGGACAAAATGAAGAACAACAAATCGTCTTTCAGCGGAATTTTGAACCGCGAGAAGGCGTAGGCGGCCAGCGTCCCAAGGAATACCGCCAGAAAGGTCGACCCAAAGCCGATGATGACTGAGTTCCAATAGCGATCAACAAAGCGAGATGGCCCTGTAATCACCATATTCCGCTCACGCACAATCTCGTCATACCACGTCTGAGGTGGGCCGAGACTTTCAATATACTCGTCCGTTTGGCGCGAGCGTGTGGTGAAAAGGTTGACGTAACCTTCAAGGGTCGGCTGGAAGACGACTTTGGGCGGATACGAAATGGAATCTGTCGGCGATTTGAAACCCGTGGCGACAATCCAAACCAGCGGGATCATCGTGATCAGCGCGTAGACCACCACCAAGGTCCCCGCAATCCAGGCCCCCCGTGCCGTGGGCCCACCGGGATGCGCAATCTGTGCCACCACTTCCCCAGCGGTGTCGGTTGCGCCCGACGTCCGCCCGCTCATGTCTTCACCTTATTGAGGGCGCGCACATAAATATTCGCAAGCCCAAAAACGGTGACAAAAAGGATGACAGCAAATGCGCTGGAGTATCCCGTTCGCCACTTTTCAAACGCCTCGCGCTTCAAGTTGATGGATGCAAGCTCAGTGGTCGAGCCAGGACCGCCTGATGTCAGCTCCACAACCATGTCGAACATCTTAAAATTCTCAATCCCGCGGAAGAGCACCGCCAGCATCAAGAACGGAAGCACCCGCGGTAACGTAATGTACCAGAATTTCTGAAGCCAGTTGGCCCGGTCCACCTCAGCGGCCTCATAGAGATAGCCCGGGATTGACCGTAGTCCCGCCAAGCACAACAGCATGATGTACGGCGACCACATCCACGTATCGACAATAATGATTGCCCATGGCGCCAGCGGCACGGACCCAATCATGTTGACCGGCCCGGTCCCGGCGAAAAAGTCGAGAATATAGGAAAAGATGCCTGTCTGCGGCTGATAGATATACGTCCAAAAGGTGCCGACCACCGCAGGCGACAACATCATCGGAATGAGGATGAGTGTGGTCCAAAAACCGGACCCTTTGAAGCCACGGTTGATGAGAAGGGCAAGA
>JBCDLN010000166.1:0-9209 GCA_038745295.1 Pseudomonadota bacterium
CCAGTACGGCACCGGCCGGGCCGACATTGTGACCCGGCGGCTCTCAAAGCTCAGCCCCTATCTGCACCTGGGCCAAATCTCCCCGGTGACCATTTACCGGACCATCAAAGACGCCACAGCAGGGGCCGACAATGAGGCAAGTTTCCTCGATGAAATGATTGTCCGGCGGGAGTTGGCGGTGAACTTTGTCGTGAACTCCGACGACTACGACGCTTTCAGCGCGCTGCCGGGCTGGGCCCAAGACACCTTAAAGACTCACCAAGGTGACCCGCGTCAAAACATATACTCGGTGGACGAGTTGGAGGCGGGCAAAACCCATGATCCTTATTGGAACGCAGCAATGCGTGAGATGAGGATCACAGGTTACCTCCACAATCACTTGAGGATGTATTGGGGAAAACAGATCATCACCTACACCGCGCGCCCGGAGGAGGCTTTTGAAGTCACCACCTATCTCAACAACAAGTATTTGTTGGACGGACGCGATGCCAATTCATATGCGAACATCGCATGGATTTTCGGTGTGCATGATCGGGGCTGGCCCGAGCGGGCAATCTTCGGAAAGGTGCGGAGCATGATGCCGAGCGGGCTAAAGCGGAAGTTTGATGTGGACGCCTATGTGCGGTGGGCAAGGCACCTCACTGACGCATAACGCTAACCCGCACGCTCCATAAGACTGAGGCCGCAGCTGTGGCGAAGCGGGCGGCGCTGGACGACAGCGGGAGCATCGTCATTGCGAGCGCAGCCCCGCCAACTCTTCGCGCCGAAGATGCGACGGCGTCACTTTTGTCCGAGCGCTTCGCCGGCAAGGTGTGAAGGCCAGCGAAGCCGGAAGACCCTTGACTGTTGCTGCGCTCGGCGCCCGTTAAGCCGCTGAGCGAGGGGCGGCATTCACGGAGCTGAAAAACAGCGCCTGACTGATCAACGCCTTCACTGTTTCCGTATCGAACGGCTTGGTGATTAAGAATGCCGGCTCCGGTCGATTGCCTGTGAGGAGACGCTCCGGATAGGCGGTTATGAAAATCACTGGAACGTTCACGGACGATAAAATCTCGTTGACCGCATCAAGCCCCGAGCTGCCGTCGGCAAGCTGGATGTCAGCCAGAACGAGCCCGGGATTGCGCCGCCGAAAGACATCAATCGCCTCTGTGTGGGTGCGCGCCATACCGGCCACCTGGTGGCCAAGCGTCTCCACCAGGTTTTCAAGGTCAAGGGCAATCATCGGCTCGTCTTCGATGATGAGAACGCTGGTGGCCACTTGCTCAGCAATGGCGCGGCCCGCTTCATCGATAAGAAGAGATACGCCCGGCGCGTCGGTGCTGAGAATGGCGGCCGCTTCTGCGTGGGAAAATCCCTCCACCGTGGTCAGCAAAAAGGCTTGCCGCGCCCGGGGAACCATCGCGTCGAGCCGTTTTTCAAACAGCATCGTCCGCTCAGAATGGTCACCGTTGATGGAAACTGAATCCCAAACCTTGACGAGGATCTTGTAGAGAGCGACGCGGGGGGGCAATTGTGTGTCAAACAGTCCCGGGTCGGTGATGAGAGCCTGCAGCACAGCCTCCACATACGCATCACCACTGGGTTGGTTGCCGGTGAGCGCACGCGCAAACCGACGCAAATAAGGGATGTGTGGGGCAATTGTGGTCGCAAGATTCATGGAAGCCCTCTCTCAACACGGCCGCCCTCACCCAACCATCGCGGGCTTGGCTCAAGCTCGCACGGCCTGTGCAGACTGTTGTCCTATGGGAACGATCCGTCCTTCTGATCGTTCCACCTTAGTCCATTCCATGAAATCTTGCGTTGAGTCATCTTCGCCAACCTTGGGACAGGCCTGCCCCATGTCCGACGAGAGGATGCTCTGCGATGAGCGATAGTTTCGACCGAGATGGCAGTGATGACGACGTCCTTCAGGCCGTCATCGGCAAACATCTGAGGGAAATGTACGGGAGCATCGTCGCCGAACCCGTGCCCGACAAAATCAAGGATCTCCTAACACGGCTTGAGCAAATTCCTGTCCCCGACCAAAACAACACTGACGACGTTTCGGAGACATGATGAGTATTCGAGACGAGTTGTTGGAGCAGATCCCCAATCTTAGGGCATTTGCCGTCAGCCTTTGCGGAAACGCCGAGACAGCAGACGATTTGGTGCAAGAGGCGCTGATGAAGGCGTGGGCGAACATCCACTCCTTTGAAAAAGGCACCAATATGCGTGCTTGGCTCTTCACGATTTTGCGCAACGTCTTCTATTCTGAATTCCGCAAGAAGCGGCGTGAGGTGGAAGATGCCGATGGTAAGTTTGCCTCAAGCCTCGCCACACATCCGGAGCAAATTGGTCACCTCGATCTCGCCGACTTCCGGGCAGCCCTTGCAACCCTGGCGCCGGACCAACGGGAAGCGTTGGTTTTGGTGGGTGCGTCAGGCTTCTCCTATGATGAGGCGGCGGAAATTTGCGGCTGCGCTGTCGGTACGGTGAAGAGCCGGGTCAACCGCGCAAGGGTGAAACTTGCCGAGATCCTCGCGGTTCAATCGGGTGGCGACTATGGGCCAGACCGGTTCAGCCAGGCAGCGTTGGAAACCCGCAACGGCTAACATGAGGCAGAGTGTGCGCCGGATCTAAAAGCGCACCACGTGGCCGCGCCCCAGCATGGGCCCGCGCCGATCAAGTGGCGCTGTGAGAGCGGCCATGGCGTCTAACAAGCTATCGTCGGCACGCTCCCAAATGTCGGCATTGTCTGGCCGCAGGCCGACGACCTTGCCTTCCGATGCCCCCCGCCCCGGTCTCTTTAAGAGCGCAGCCGGTCCAGGGGGCGCGTCACCGGGCAGCGCCTCAATATTGCCGCGGACAGCCATAAAAACGCGGCGGGACTTATCCACATAGGTGGCGCACATGGCGTGCGCATCATGAACCAGCGTGCTGGGGATGTCCTCATCGGGTCTGAGCCAAATCACTTCGCGGTGCAGATCAACAACGCTCGCCGCGGACCATGCTGCCATCGCTCCGCGATGGACCGTGATCAGCGTGCACGAGTTCATCGCACGACACCTGCGCCAGAACGAATGGACATTCTCCGAATTCACAGTGCTCACCCTGCGATATGAAGGAATAGATACACATTTCCGACATATCTATTGTAACTGTTTTAAATAATATTCGCAGCACGCTGGAAAGTTCCAACGACTTGGGTGAATTTTTGGCAACACTCAGAAAGCAAAACTTTTTCAGTTTTGTTGGCTCAGCCACACTAACAACAATCGAACGCTCCACGGAACCAGGAACAACGCAAGGTTTATTCCGCGGGGTGCGGCAGCTTGCGAATACTTTCTTCTGTCGGCTGAACTGGGCTGATCTCCCGATAGGGGACGAGGATGCTTGCCTCCAAGCCGGCCGGATGAAACGACAAGTCCACCTGCGCTTTGAGGGCGCGGGTCAAGTTTCGTTCGATCACTGTTGTGCCAAAGCCTTTTGCAGTGGGCGGCGACACGGGCGGGCCACCTTCCTCACGCCAGGTGAGGGCCACGCAGTCACCCCCGTCGAGCCTATGGTTGTCCCATATCACCGAGACAGCGCCCTCGGCGCACTGAAGCGCGCCGTACTGGCGGGCGTTGACGGCCAGTTCGTGGAGCGCAAGGCCAAGATTTTGCGCCGCCTCCGGCGAAAGCTTGATAGTGGGACCTTGCACCAAAATTTGGCTCTCTGAGGCGCCACCGCTCTGCAGCAGGATCGTTCGCGTGAGGTCTTCAAGGGCAACTCCGGCCCAATCGTCGGCAACAATGAGGTCCTGCGCCACCGAAAGCGCCCTCAGTCGCCCGATCAGCGCTGGGACAAATTCGTTGACATCGCTCACCCCCGTCGATGCTTGACGGGCAATGGCAATCACCACCGCCAAAAGGTTCTTGGTGCGGTGGGTCAGTTCACGCATCACAAGGTGCATCCGCTCCTCGTTGCGCTTTCGCTGGGTGACGTCGATGGAAGCGCAGGTGATCCCTGCCACTTTCCCGTCGGGCCTGACATTGGGCTCCACGTGAAGGTCGAACCAGCGCCGCTCGTCCCCCTCCCCCACACCCACCTCAGCGGACTGGGGCTTTTTGGTGCTGATGGCCCTTTGTTTCAGCTGGCTGATCGGACCACGGTCGTCTGGAGGAATGACGTCTTGATCGGTACGGCCGATGAGCGAGCCAATCTGCGTCTCGTCTGAGTTCGCCCACGTGTAGCGCATACTGAGATCTTGGCTGAACACCATGATACGCTCGCTGCGCAAAGCAAGGTTGAACCGCTGCAGCGTCTCAGCCAACCGGCGTGACAGCTCGGCGCGCATCATGTCGACCCGCTTGGCAGCCGTAATTTCAATGGCGGAGCAGACGATGCCGGTGGGCTCTTGGCCGGGCGGCCCGATCGGCACCACATCCACCCTGAACCACAGGCGGCTATCGTCGGAGGGCACCTCAACTTCAAAGGTCTGCTTTGTGCGCGTTGCCATCGCCCGGGTCTTGTGGCCGATGATGAGGGGGTGAACCTCAGCGGGTAGGATCTCGTAATCGGACTTGCCGATGACGTCTTCGGCCTTGAGCGCCAGGCGCGGGTTCACGATCCAAATGTAGCGAAAGTCTTTGTCTTGAAGGAAAAACGTGATCTGGGAGTTTTCAGTGGCAAGCTCCAGGTAGGCGAGCATTTGCGGCCAGTGATTTGGATCGGCGGAAAATGGGACGCTGGTGGGCAGAACCCGCTCGACCGTTTGGGGCGGGCTGCCGGCAGCGTCTTGTGGGCTTCTTTGGACATCTGCCGGCCGAGAGCGGCGCACCGCTTCCACCCCCGTCGCCATAAGGGCTGATACGCCAAGGAGGAGGACCACAGCGCCGTAAAGGGGGTGCTGCAGCACCACAACGAGCGGGGCAGGCATCGCCGTGGGGGCCATCAGTGCCGGCACACTTCCAAGGACAGTGACACCTCCCAAGAGGCAGGCGAGCCCATAGCCCTTCCCCCACGTAAAGAGGGCCACCAGCACGAGCGCCACGGCAACCACGCCCATGCCAAAGCCGATAAAGACATGTGCAGCGATCATGATGTGAAGCGGCCTCGTCGCATTCCCGGTGGATCGCTGGTCAAAGACGTTGCCAGACCCAGCACTCCCGACCAGGCAATGGGAAAGCTCCCTGCGCCTGCGCACAAGCTTGGGCTGATCTGCCGACATAAAGCGAAGGTCTTGCGCGAGGCGCTCTTCACAGTTCCTCTCAAGAATGCGTGTTTAACGAAGCAGCCGTCAGGAGACACGATGGCGCCCGGTGCTGCCAGGCGACATCTGCCCGCGGGGCAGAACACCTGCTCACCGAAGAAACGCAGGCTTTGCAGGTTGGTTGCATTTCCCGTTCACGAACGCGAATTGCTCGTGTTTGCGGCGAAGACACCCCTTGTCTGCGCATTCATGTGACGCTGACCCTCTACCACGACCCAGCGGCGGCAAACCATGACGCGGGTGATCTCACCACGATGCGCTGCCTGGCACTGTTTCGGCTTATTCCCCGGCAGGCCTGGCTGCGGCGCGCGAAATTGGGCACCGGTTCGCGCGCTCCTGGGTGATCGCTCGTGTTGTAAGACGCGTTGTCGGCAACAACACGCAAAGGTTGCGGCTACGTCCCGCTCGAGGTGTTGGGGGGACTGTTCCGTTCGTTGGCGGCCCGGCCCACGCGGTCAGCCACAACCGCACCACGAGAACCTAAGGGCTTTATTTCACCAATAGTTGTATCCACAAGCGTTTGGTGTTCTGCCTCAGCGTTCAGCCACGCCCCCACCAGGATGATGTACACCGAGCTGTAAAGCCAAAACATCAGTGCGATGATTGTGCCCAAAGACCCATAAGTGATGGCGTAGTTTGCCACGTTCGACAAATACCAGGACAACAACGTCGCAGCGGTGATCCAGCCGATGGCCGCCGCCAACGCGCCCGGCAAAATCCACGACCAACGGGCCGCTCTGCGACTTGGCCCGACGCGATAGATCGCCACCGCGCACACCACCACCACCACAAACAAGACCGGGCCGCTGGTGCTGCGTCCCCCGTCCGTGGCGCCGGCTGCTTGTGTGGGTGACAGCAACGGCGCCACCACAATGGCGCCAATGACGATGACAGCGAACCCGATGGCCGCAAATGTCACCGTAAAACACCTCAGATAAAGACCGATGGTACTGCGCGCTTCGGTCTCGCGATACGCGGCGTTCATGGCCCCGAAGAGCGCGACGACGGCATTGTTCATGGCCCAGAGCGATAGCGCGACGCTGGTACTGAGGGCCCATGTGACACCTTTCTCGTGGGCCTCAGCGATCCGTTGAATCTCTTGGGCAATCCAGCTGATGGATTGCTGAGGCAAGATGCCGTCCAGAAAAGCCACATGGCTTGCAAGGGTCGCGCTGTCGATGACGAGGCCGTAGATGGTGACGATGGCAATGGCCGCGGGGATCAGCGCCAGAAAGATATAAAACGTGACGCCCGCTGTGATCAGGCCAAAGTTGTCGACACCGATGCGGGCGATGATCCGGCGCACAATATCCCACCAGCCCCGCCAGCCAATCTCGTAGGGGTGCTTTGCCGCGCGGCCACGCAGCCGCTCGTGGTAGGGGAGGCTCTCTGGTGGGCCGTCAAACCGCTCAAGCCGCGAGCCGCCTGCGCCAGCATACATGGAACGCTCCGGTGTGACGCGGGGCCTAGTCGGCTTGGTTAGCCTGACTGGGCAAAACCCCGCTGGTTCGCTGAATGTGGGGCGTGACGGGCCCTTCCTAGGGGGGCTGATATGCCCATGAGGTCGTTGATATCATAGCTGTCTTTGAAAATGGTGCGTGAGTGCGTGCGCCGGGGGATGCGCTAGGATGCCAATTCGCCAGGAACGCCGCGTCGCTGTGTCTGCACAGCATTGCACGCTACGCGACCAATCCCGCGATTGCCTCAACCTAATCCTGGAGCGAAGCAAACCTTCTTGTCACAGCCTTGCGCAGGAACAACGGGGGCCCGTTTGACACCAAATTGTGCGGGGTCCTTGAGCGCATTGGTCCAAGGCCGCATGGAACGCTGGGGAGATCACGCGGGTTGGGGCCCGGGACACCGGACCGATCACCCTGGAGCCCTCTTCACTGTCCCGCTGGCAACTACAGGGATCGTTGTGGCGCGTCGATCGCTTACGCCCACACGGGTGCAGTGAGGGACACGGCAAGGGCTGGGTTTGCCGACCAGCCCGCCCGCTCAGCTAAGGTCAGATGGTGCACCCTAGGCCCGGGCGCTGCGCCCACGCTCTGAACGCACGCCTATGGAGCTGTGCAGGAACGTAGGCGTTCACCGTGAGCATTTCGCCGTCTTTACGGCGACCAGACGGAGCTCGCCCGATCACCACTAAGATCGAGCGAGACGCTTCACAACCGCACCAATCAAAGGGCACGTGCCGCCGCCGGATCTGCCAATCAGATCGGGCGCGGCCTGAGTGCTCTCTAGCTGTTCAGAGCGTCCTTCAGCGGCTTGCCCGCACGGAATTTGGGCACTTTGGCCGCCTTGATCGTGATGGCCTCACCGGAGCGGGGGTCGCGCCCTTGCGACTCTGGCCGATCGGTTACGGCAAACACACCAAAGTTTGAGATCCGCACTTCATCACCGCCTTTAAGCGCGTCGACGATGGCCGCAAATGTGGCCTCGACCGCTTTGGCGGCGTCTTTTTGGTTAAGGTCGGCGGATTGTGCCACCTCGGCGACGAGTTCCGCTTTTTTCATCCCGAATCTCCTCTCAACGACATACAATCTACTGTCGCCTGGATAGAACTTGCGCAAGGGCTTCAGCCACAGTTGGCGCGTTTTCCCTAGAGAATCTGCGCCACAATGGTCCTCTCGTGCCGCGCAACAGGAAAAACCACCCAACTGAGATCAATCCGCAAACAAGTAAGCGGCGCGCTGCGTGAAGATTAAGGCAGGCGCGAGCACGCTTGTATCCAGCAACGCGCTTGCCAGCTAACCCACTGAAAGCATGAGAGTTACGCCGTATAGACGCGCGGGATGCGGTGGCTTTGAGGCACAAGAGCCTCCAGAGATTTAAAGGTCTCCCTTCGAGGTTTCGCGCCGATCAACGGACCAGCCGCACAGAATTGTCGCCCCCTTCTATCCGTACCGGGTCTAGCGGTTTTGCTGTGCGTAAGCTCGGGTAGCGCTTCCTCGACAGAACGCGCTGCCCAAGCTTGAACCGCGGTCATGGGGTGAGGCGGACCGTGGTGACCATCTCGCAACCCGCCCAATGCCCAGCACGACAATGTGCTGCACGCCCCATGCGCAGCACGACAAGGCGCAGTGCGCCAATGAGGAGTGCGCCGGACGTCTCCAGGCGGGCGCCGTCGTCAGCCGCTCCGGATTGTTTGATGGAGAGCATAATGCACACAAGCACTAGCCTCGCTCTTTCAGCGGAGAGACGAGGATGGGGGGCACTCACGCCAGCGGGCGCCAGGCCTGATCAGATTGATCTGGCCTGGCGGGGATGGCGTTCAGTGGGCGTGAAGCATCGCGCCTTCACCGCCATCTTGGGCGGGTGCCGCCTTATCCTGGGGCTCGGGCTCAACCCACTCGATGGCCTCAGGCATTTTGACGAGGGCACGTTGGAGTACCTCGTCCATTCGGCTCACCGGAACAATGTCCAGAGCGTTCTTCACGTTGTCTGGTATATCGGTGAGGTCCTTGGCGTTTTCTTCGGGAATCAGCACCGTCGTGATCCCACCCCGAAGCGCGGCCAAGAGCTTTTCCTTGAGGCCACCAATGGGAAGAACACGGCCGCGCAGGGTGATTTCCCCGGTCATGGCAATGTCGCGCCGGATGGGAATGCCTGTGATCACCGACACCACTGCCGTTGCCATGGCAATACCGGCAGACGGGCCATCTTTCGGCGTGGCACCCTCCGGCACGTGAACGTGAATGTCGCGCTTATCGAACAAAGGCGGCTCCACGCCGAGCGCTGTGGCCCGCGAGCGGACATACGACGCGGCGGCGGAGATGCTTTCCTTCATCACTTCGCGCAGATTGCCGGTGACGGTCATTTTGCCTTTACCGGGCATCATGAGGCCTTCGATGGTGAGGAGTTCGCCGCCCACCTCTGTCCACGCAAGGCCGGTGGCAACACCCACCTGGTCCTCCAACTCGGCCTGCCCGTAGCGATACCGCGGAACGCCCAGGTACTCTTCCAGCTTCTCGTC
>JBCDLN010000167.1:0-9188 GCA_038745295.1 Pseudomonadota bacterium
CCCCGTTCCGCACCAAGGTGAGCGCCCTCTTTTCAGCCGACGGCAAAACCGCTGTTGTGCTGCGGCGCGGACCGCGGCTTCACAACCATCTCATCCGATGGTCGCTCAAGCACGACACCTTTGAGCATGGCCAATGGATGAAAGGGACCGTTGTCCTTTGCGATCTCGACCGGACCGGCGAGCGGCTTCTTTATTGGGCGCGGCAGTGGCATCAGAGCGCTCCCAAACACGACGAGCCAGAGCCGCAGGAGAGGCGATCCGCGTTCGACCCGCTCGACAACGGGATCATCCGCCGCAAACACCGCGGGCCGGGCGCCAAGCGCGCACTCAATGCCCAGAGCGTGCGGCAAGGCCCCATGCGGCCCCGGCGCAATGAAGGGGTCTGGACGGCGATTTCGCGCGCGCCTTTCTTTTCGGCGCTCGCCATCTGGCCCTCCTACGGGCACTGGACGGGGGGCGGGCACTTTCGCGATTCGAGCACCGTGGTCCTTGAAGAGGATGATCGCGGGCTCATTCCGAAAGTGAATGTCCCCCTGCCCGGCTGGCTCACAATCACCAATGAACGTCCGCCCGGCTTGGCGCCGCTTGACCGCGCGCCGAGCCTTGCCACCCGCCCTGATACGGCGGTCTACGGCAGATGGCGCAGCACACTGAGCGGCGAGATCGCCGATGCCATGGCAGAAGAAGGGGTCAGATGGGTGGAGTGGATCTACCCCAAGGACCGCGATCTGTTGTTTTGCGCCGATGGGCAGCTTTTCCGGCTCCCCCGATGGCAGGGCGTGCCTCCGCGCGAGATGATCCATAAGGCGCAGCGGCTGCTGGATCTGCGCCCGCTCAGATTTGAGCGCATCGCACCGCCTACAGCAGCGCTCCAATGGGGCGGGCGTCCCTCCCCTTCGGGGCCTATGAAAAAGGGCGGGCGAGGGCTACATCGCAGGGCATGAACACACGTCACACCGACTTTCCGGCCGAGGCCAATCTGAAACCTCAGATTGCCCGGAGGCGGACGTTCGCCATCATCTCTCACCCCGATGCCGGCAAAACCACACTCACCGAGAAGCTTTTGCTGTTTGGCGGCGCCATCCACCTTGCCGGTGAGGTGGCTGCCAGGGGCGAGCGGCGGCGCACGCGGTCGGACTGGATGGACATTGAGAAAAAACGGGGAATCTCCGTCTCGTCCTCGGTGATGATGTTTGAGCGCGATGGGATTGTGTACAACCTCCTCGACACCCCCGGCCACGAGGACTTTTCAGAAGACACCTACCGCACGCTCACTGCCGTGGATTCGGCGGTGATGGTGGTGGATGCCGCCAAGGGCATTGAGGCGCAAACGCTCAAGCTCTTTGAGGTGTGCCGGCTGCGCGACATTCCCATTGTCACCTTCATCAACAAGGTGGACCGGGAGGGGCAGGACCCTTTCGAGTTGATGGATGAAATTGCCGATAAGCTCGCCCTGGAGCTGTCGCCGGTGACCTGGCCCATCGGCATGGGCGGCCAATTCCATGGCTGTTACAACCTCACCACCAATGACTTTCATCAAATCAAGCCAGGCGGCGGGACGGGCTACGGGAGCACGGTCAAGCTCTCTGGCCTGGACGATGACGCGCTCGACGCCGTTGTTGAAGCGTCAGTGCTTGATGAGTTTCGCACCCAAGCCGAACTTGCCACCACCGCAATGGCGCCCGTCGATATGACAGCCTATCGCGAGGGGCACCTGTCGCCCGTCTTCTTCGGTTCAGCGCTGCGGGACTTTTGCGTAGCCGACCTTTTGGACGGCTTGGCGGCCTGGGCCCCACCGCCGCGGCCTCAGCCTGCCGGCGAGAGCCTTGTGGACCCCAATGCGGACGCGGTGAGCGCGCTGATTTTCAAGGTCCAAGCCAACATGGACCCCAACCACCGGGACAGGATCGCATTTGCCCGGATCTGTTCGGGCCGCTTTTCGCGGGGGATGAAGCTCAACCAGGTCGGGACCGGTAAGGCGATGGCGGTCACCTCACCAATTTTCTTCCTCGCTGAGGAGCGTGAGCTTGCTGAAGAAGCCTGGGCGGGCGACATCATCGGCATTCCCAACCACGGTGCGCTCAGGGTGGGGGACACGCTGTCAGAAAAGGGCGACGTGCGGTTTACGGGCCTGCCGCGGTTTGCGCCTGAGATTTTGCGCCGGGTGCGCCTTGGCGACCCGATGAAGATGAAGCAGATGCGCCGGGCCCTTCAGGATCTTTCCGAAGAGGGCCTTGCACAGGTGTTTCGCACCCACATGGGAGGCGATCATATTGTGGGTGTGGTGGGCGCGCTTCAGCTTGATGTGATGGCCTCAAGGGTTTCTGCTGAATATAAAGTCGCCATCGACTTTGAGCCCGCCCCCTTCAGCACCGCACGCTGGCTTGCGGGCGATGCCGCGGCCATCAAGGATTTCGTGGATGTGAACAAGTCCACCGTCGCCGACGATGTGGATGGCGACCCTGTCTACCTCGCTCGAAACGCCTGGGAGCTGAACTACGTGAAGGAGCGCAATCCAGACATCCGTTTCGTCGAAACCAAAGAGATGCACTGACTGTCGTTTCCATCAACGTTGTTCATTGCGGAACCGCCGTAGTGGCCGTGCCTCACTGCTCTCGCCTAGGGTCAATTGTCCCGCGGTGGGCCTGATGCATCAACCCACGGCTTCGCCTCGCCGGCACAGTTGCCGGCCTCATACGTTGCCGAAACGCGCAAGCGCGTTTCGGTGGGGTTGACCCATCAGACCCACCGCGGGCTTCTGACGGTGTCGGCTCCGGAGGAACGTCACTGTTTGGTGTCCCACCAAAGGAACGCCTGAAAGGGTTCTTTGGGGGAGCTCTGAGTTTTGGGGGAGCTCTGAATTTTGGTGGAGCTCAGAGTGAACAACCTTCATAGCTTCCACATTTAGCCCATCCGCCGATCTGCTGTTCTCGCAGAACGGTGCGCGTGGTCGCTGAAGCGGTGGCAGTTGGCGCTAACTAGTTGAGCCGCTGGCCCACGGTGGCGATGGACTCTTCGGTCATCTTTTCGGCGGTCGCTTTGTCGATCCGCTCGCGCATCAAGTCGGTTGCGGCGCGCACGGCAAGATCGGCGGCCCGTGAGCGCACTTCGCTGATGGCCTGCGCCTCAGCTTGGGCGATTTTGTTCTCGGCGGCCTTGGTTCGCCGGTCCACCATATCGGAAAGCTTTTGGTTGGCTTCGTCGGTAAGGCGCTTCGCCTCCCGCCGGGCCTCTTCCACAATCGCCTCCGCCTCCGCCTCAGCGTCATGGCGCTTGCGCTGATACTCCGCGAGCAACGACTGCGCCTCTTCGCGCATCTTGCGGGCATCTTCCAACTCGTCGCGGATCCGATCGGTCCGCTTGTCGAGCAGAGCGATGATCTTCTTCGGCGCCCCCACGATGACGATGATGACACCGAAAAGGATGAGGCCGACGAGCGCCCAAAAGGAATCAGACTGAAGCATGGCTGCCCCCTTGGCGTTCGATCGCCGTCTTGACCTCGTCTTGCGACAGGGCAAGGCCGGTGAGCTGTGCCACAATCATCTGCGCTGCTTCCGTCGCAATGGTGTCGACATCGGCAAGGGCCGCATCGCGGCGGGCAGCGATTTCCTTTTCAGCGTCGGCAATTTTCTTGTCGAGGCTGGCTTCGGTTTCGGCCTGCTGACGGGCCTGGTCGGCTTTGATCTCTTCGCGCCGTTCCTGCGCGATGCCGTACGCTTTGTGGCGCGCTTCTGAGAGCTCTTGCTCGTAAAGCGCAATCACCTCGTCCGTTTCGCGCTGAAGCCGCGCCGCCTCACCTTGGTCGGACGCGATCCTGTCGCGCCGATCCTCGATAATGCCGCCGACTTGCGGGACAATCAGCTTGTTCACAAAGTAGTAAAGCAAGCCGAAGCTGATGACGATCCAGAACAGGTGCGAAGGGAACGCACTGAAGTCGAACGGTGGGAAGAGGCTCTCTTCGCCGCCTTGAATGGGGACGTTGACCCCTTCTCCATCGACCGGCAACGGAACCTCGACTGTTGTTGCGCTGTGCCCGTCGCCCTCAGCCGCGCCCCCATCGGACGCGCCTTGGGTGTCTTGCGCAGCAGAGCCCGTATCAGCTTGTGCCACTGTGATCGTCATCAGGTTGGTTCAGCCTTAGACGGCGAAGAGGAGGAGAAGCGCAATCAGCAGCGAGAAGATGCCGAGAGCTTCCGTCACCGCGAAACCGAAGATGAGGCGGCCGAACTGACCGTCAGCAGCGGACGGGTTGCGCAGGGCGCCGGCGAGATAGTTGCCGAACAGGTTGCCAAGGCCGATCGCGGTGCCCGCGAGACCGAGGGTGGCGAGACCGGCACCGATGAACTTGGCAGCTTCCGCTTCCATGGGGGGCTCCTTTGAGAGGGATGCGCTCTTCTGGCGCGAGGGAACTAGTGGTGAGGGTGAACCGCATCGTTGAGGTAGATGCAGGTGAGCATAGCGAAGACGTAGGCCTGCAGCGCGGCCACGAGGAATTCAAGCGCTGTGATGGCAACGGTCATGATCAGCGGCAAAATAGCGCCCACAACGCCGACGGCACCCAGCGCTGACAGCGAGACCACAAACGCTGCAAACACTTTGAGCGTGATGTGACCGGCGAGCATGTTGGCGAAGAGCCGGACGGAGTGGCTGACCGGCCGCGATAAGAACGAGATCACCTCGATCACGCTCACCAGCGGCAGGATATAGCCCGGCACGCCCGACGGCACGAAGAGCTTGAAGAAGGAGAGCCCGTGCATCCTGAGGCCAGCGATGATCACCGTCAAAAACACGATCATCGCCAAAAACACGGTCACGATCAGCTGGCTGGTGACGGTGTAGAAGTAAGGCACCATCCCCAAGAGGTTGGCGATGAGGATGAACATGAAGAGGGAGAACACCAGCGGGAAGAAGCGCATACCCGCTGACCCGGCCGAGGTGCGCAGCATCGTCCCGGCAAACTCGTAGCAAAGCTCGGACACGTTTTGCCAACGGCTTGGCACCAGCGCGCGGCGGCTGGTGGGCAGAGCCATCATCGCAATGACGCACAGCGTCGTAACCAGCATAAACAGCGACACGTTGGTGAACGACAGGTCCACACCACCGACATTGATGTCGATGACGGGCTTCACCTCGAACTGTTTAATTGGGTCGAGACCGCCGCCTTCTTTGGTCGCCATGGTGTCCTACGGTGTCAGCACGCAACGCGCGTCAATCGGTTAGTGCGAGGGGTCCTCCTCGCGCTCTGGCGGTCTCTTGCCGACTTGCGGCGACTTTATCAAGCCCGCCGAGCGCAAAACGTTGAGGATGCCCGCCACGAAGCCCAGAAGCAGGAAGACAATGAGGAACCAGGGGGTGGTCCCAAGGAGCCAATCAAGGCCGAACCCAAACATGCAGCCCACGAAGATCGCGCTGACGAACTCACTCGACATGCGAAGGGCGGTGCCGTAGCCGGTCATGGTCGATTTGGGGGCGGCGGCCGCTTCCCGCTCTGCGTCCCGGTCCGCAAGGGTTTGGCGCAATCGTTTGCGCCGCGCGTTCAGGTCTTCGTCGTTGTTCACACGCTTTCCTCTTGCGCAAACGGCCAGACGCCGACAGCTAGAGCATCCCGCGCTGCATGCGGCGCGAAAAAAAATGCTCGCCCCCTTGAAGAGCGGGCGGTTTTTCCCGACCAAACGAATCCGTGTGATCGGGAACCGCCCCATGAATCGGGAAGCGCCCTAGCACGGCACTATGAGACCGGCGAGCCAAGGCAGACCGCCCCTCGCCCCCGCCGGCACCCACCGGAAAGGCGCCCATGGCCGAAGACCTCCACCCCCAAGACGATGGTTTCGGTCCCATCACGGCCTACCTCGCAGAGAAGTTGAAGGCTGACAACGTCACTGCCCCTATCGAAGCCGTTCTCACCATGGCGGGGAAATCGGAAGATCCGGTGCGGCTTCGTCGCAGGTTTAAGATCAAGACCCGCAATCTGGTGGGTTTATCGCTGATGGTGGGGCACGCGCGGGCGGGCGCTCCCCAAACGGCACTGCGCCATGCGGCCATGGCCGTTCCCAACCGCGCTGACGGTGTGGTGCTCAAATTCATCCGCAAGTTGGAGAAGCTGGCGCCTGAGCCGGGGCGACCCTTTCGCGATGCTGACGGCAGCCCAATCGTGTTTGTGGTGTCGTATCCGCGTTCGGGAAACACGCGCTTTCTCAATATTATGGACGCGACCTACCCGCGCTCCCGCCTGACGGCTTTTTTATCCGAAGGTCGGTATTTTTCGGCCCGAAGTGAGACCTGCGCGCTGCCCTCGCCAGTGTTCGTGAAAGACCACAACCTGCGAGCGATCTACGGCGATAACCCTGTCATCTACCTTGCCCGGGATGGGCGGGATTGCGTTCTGTCAGGCAACGATTTTGCCCTTCGCGCGGCCCATGTCTCTGATGACAAAAGGGTGGAGGGGAGCGATTCCCTCTCCCTTGTGGTGGAGGGGGATGAGAAGGGCCCGCCCTTTGGCGGCTGGCCCCAACAGATGCAAGCCGCCCTGGCCTGGAAAGCCGCCGGCCGCGACATCACGATCTTGAACTATGATGATTGGGTCAGCGACAACGGTTATGAGCTGGTATCTGCGGCGCTGCGGCAAGCAGGCGTTGCTTTGTCCCAAGAGCAGTACGATCAAGGACTGAGCCACGCGCAAACCAAAGAAACGGCCTTGCGGGTCAAGAACGACCGATGGAAGCGCGCGCGGATCTACACACAAGGATCGATGATGGATCAATGGCTTGATACGCCTGACGCGTCGAAGTGGCGTAAGGTCCTCACCCCCCGTGAGAAGCAGCGGCTCCATGAGGCAGGGTTTACCAAAATGCTCATCGAAGGCGGGTTTGAGACCGATCCCGATTGGTGGCGATGAGATCGAACCTCGCCCTTGCTGTGCGCACCCTTGCTCTGAGCGTTGTGTTGGCCGCAGGCGCGGCGCAAAGCGCCCCCTCGCCGGGCGCCGATCGGTCAGCGCACGATGCGGGGGCCGTCGATGGTGGGGCATTGCAGATGGCAATCCTTGGCCGCCTGCGGGGCGACCGTGGCGCCGGGAACTGTCTGGACCTGAGCGAGGTGGGCGACCGGGACGTGCAGCGCAATGCCGGTGCCATCCGTGCAGCCGGGCTTTGTGTCACTGCCGATGGTTTTTCCGAACAAGGCTACGACTGGCGCTTCACCATCATCTCCAACCCCAAAGCGCGTCGCGGTCCGGTCTGGTACCTCCCCCATGATGATGAGTCAGAGGCTTTTGACGCCGCTGTTTATGCTGTGGCGCGCTACGGTGGCCGCCTTGTCGCTGTGGACGGCAACGAGGGGCGCAATTATCGCGGCATCGATCCCAACCGGCATTTCGCCGTCTCCGCGCAAGACGCGCGGCCGTGCGCCATGCGCGGTCCTGCCCCGCAATATACGCGCTATGTGATGGGGCTCTTTCGCGGCGCTCGTCATATCTTCTCAATGCACAACAACACCCGCGGCGGTGGTGTGACTGTCAACGTGAACACCAACAAGGTCCGCGGATTTCAAGCGTCAGGTCGTTTTTCTGACCCGGACCATCTGGTGTACATCGCAAGCCGCCGTCCGCTGTCGCAAGACCGAGACGCAAGAGCTCTGCGCGACAAGCTCCTCGGTGCCGGCCTCAGCGTCGTCCATGAGACGGTCACCCGCCAAAACAGCGACTGTTCCTTCTCCAACCACGTCGCCCTCCATGATCGTCGCGACTATTTTAACATCGAGGCCGTCCATGGCTCGACCTTGCAAAAGGCGATGGTGGACACCTTGCTCGCAACGCTTGGCTACCGCCCCGTCCGTTGACGCTGCGGGTAAAAAGGTGGCCCTGGCGCGCGCGGCGTGCCCTCTTCACCTTGCTCTGAGATTTCCTTAGGACGCGGGCTCATGCGATCGCGGGGTCTTCAGCCCGCCCTTGTTGCCGAGATCACTCCCCGCCGTATGCGGTGTGAGCCAAAGTGCTTGCCTCGCTGATGAGCGGGCAGTCTTTTCCCGATCAAATGGTCCCGTCTGATCGGAACCACCCTGGTGATCCCGATCCCCCTTAAGCCCGAAGCTGGTTCGAGACGTGGCCCGATTAGATCCGGCTGGGCTACCGCCGCCAGAGGCTAGGGCGCGTCACGCTCCCATGGAAGCGCGCCGCGCCTAGGCTTCACTTGTCGGTCGCGGGTGCACGGGACGCCGGCTGATTCCATCCGGCGGCGATGCCGAAAACCGGTCGGCAATCTGCTCCCCCTCTCCCCGTCTCCTGGCCTGCGCACAAAAAAGGCCGGTGCTTTGGGGCACCGGCCAAGTGGGGATTTTTTGGGCTGCGGCGACACGCGGGGCGCCGCCGCAGGAGGACTTGGTCAGTACCTGATGGCACCGCCGATGATGGAGCCGACCACGGCGCCGGCGAAGGCCCCTGCTGCCGCGCTTGCCGCAGGATTGTGGCGATGGCGACGGTTGCTGCGGTTCTTGCGACGGACGACACGCTGCTTGGTGACGCGGCGGGTCTTGGTGGCGCGCCGCGTTGAGGCCCTGCGCTTCGTCGCCTTCTTGCGGCTCGCCGTGGCGCGACGCGTGGCGCTCTTCTTCTTCGCAGCCCGGCTGCGGGACTTAGCGGCTTTCTGGGCCGCAGCAACATGCTCGGCATACTGGACCTTGGTTTGGCCTTGGAGCGCGGTGACCTGAGCGGTGGTCAGGAAGCCGGTCTCAGGCATTCCATGAGTCCCCTGCCAGAAGGCGATCCCCTCGCGGGTGCGGGGGCCGAAGATCCCGTCAGCACCGCCAACGTTGGCCTCTACAAGGTTCAGCCTGGTTTGGACTTCACGGCGCGTGGTCCGGTTCATGCCAACGGCTGCCTCGGTCTCTTTGGTGCCTGCTTCAGCCTTCATGGCATCGGTGATGACAAAGTCGGGCACGGGAGTCGGCGCAGCCGCTGCGTTGGGCGAGGGCACCACGGCCGGGTCACCGCTCGCGACCGGGGCTGTGGGCGTCAGCACCGGACCGGTGGGCACAATGGCTTTGGGATCGGTGGTGGTCCGGGTGGGATCGGCCAAGGCCACCTGTTGAGGCGCAGCCGTACCAGCCTTCAGACGCTCAATCTCCTGGCGCGCCACCGCAGCATAGATGCCGTTGGGGAACGTGGTGAGGTAGGTCTCGTAAAGGCGCAGGTC
>JBCDLN010000168.1:0-9048 GCA_038745295.1 Pseudomonadota bacterium
AGATTGTGGCACCCATTGTCGCGGCTGTTCCCATGCAACTCCTCGCGTACCATACCGCTGTCATCAACGGCACCGATGTTGATCAGCCGCGCAACTTGGCCAAATCCGTCACGGTCGAATAACCGCGCTGGTTTTCAGCCGCCCAACCCGTAAAATCAGGGTTCGGCGGACTTGAGTGAGGCCGGGCGATATGGACGACGACAAGGGCGAGCTGCGGATCGGGCATCGGCGCCGGATGTTCAATCGGCTGCGCAACTATTTGCTCACCGGTATCGTGGTGGCTGCGCCGCTGACGATTACGGTTCTTTTGACGGCCTCTTTCGTCAACTGGGTGGATGGGTGGGTCAAACCCTGGATCCCAGTGCGGTGGAATCCGGAAAGCTACGTGCCGTTTCCGCTGCCGGGCATTGGCCTGGTGGTGGCCCTTATTGTGCTGACGCTTTTGGGCTTTCTGACCGCCAACATTTTTGGCCGCACGATCATCCGGCTGGGCGAATCCATCCTCAACAGGATGCCTTTGGTACGCAACGTCTACGCGGCACTGAAGCAGATTTTCGAAACGGCCCTGTCTGAGCGCAGCCACACCTTTCGGCGCGCTGGCCTCATTGAGTATCCGCGCAAAGGGCTGTGGGCGGTGGTGTTTATTGCCACCGAAGCCAAGGGCGAGGTGAGCCACCGTCTTCCCCAAGACGATGACACCATCTCGGTGTTCTTGCCCACCACGCCCAACCCCACCTCGGGCTTCTTGTTGTTTGTCCCGCGGCACGACGTGATTGTGCTCGATATGTCGGTGGAGGATGCGGCAAAGCTTGTGATTTCGGCGGGGCTCATCACGCCGGAGTGGGTGGCGGGCGCGGCCAAGCCCAAAGCCGGCAGCCCTCGCCCGGCGCCGGCGGGCGCGCATGTGCCTCAAGGGGGCGCCGCCGATCGCGGGGAGGTGCTGGCCAATGCCGCCGATCCGGGCACGGGCGCGGCCACGGTGCGCCGGAGCAGGCCAACCCGGCACGAGCCCATTGCAGGGACCGAGTAACGCCACGGATCGGGTCGCCACGCCTCACGCTTCGGCTGCAGCGATGCGTTTCCATTCATTCCAACGCGCGCTAAAGAGCGGTCAGAAAAAGGGAGCGAGCGGGGCAGAGCCGCCCGTGCTCTGCGACCATCAGGAGGGTACAGAGTTGACGGCCATTGGCGATCCCGCCGCGTCCTTTCAGGACATGATCCTAGCGCTTCAGATGTTTTGGGCGCGCAAGGGGTGCGCTGTTCTGCAACCCTACGACATGGAGGTGGGCGCAGGCACGTTCCACCCGGCCACCACCATGCGCGCGCTGGGGCCGCGCCCATGGCGGGCGGCCTATGTGCAGCCCTCCCGCCGCCCCACGGACGGGCGTTATGGCGAGAACCCCAACCGCCTCCAGCACTACTATCAGTTTCAGGTGATCTTAAAGCCCAATCCGCCCGACCTTCAGGGGCTCTACCTGGAAAGCCTTGAGGCCATCGGCATCGACATGAAGCTCCACGACATTCGCTTTGTGGAGGATGACTGGGAAAGCCCCACTCTGGGCGCATGGGGCCTTGGGTGGGAGTGCTGGTGCGATGGGATGGAAGTGTCCCAATTCACCTACTTCCAACAGGTGTGCGGGATGGATTGCCGCCCCGTGTCAGGGGAGCTGACGTACGGGCTGGAGCGGCTGGCCATGTACGTCCAAGGGGTTGAGAATGTTTATGATCTCACCTATGCGCCAGCGGCCCACGGGGCGCCTCGGGTGAGCTATGGCGAGGTCTTCTTGCAGGCTGAACAAGAGTACTCCCGCCACAATTTTGAGTACGCCAACGCCGAAAAGCTCCTCCAGCATTTTAAAGATGCTGAGGCCGAGTGCCATGCACTCCTCAACGTGGGGACTGACGACGCTGGCCGGCAATTGATGGTGCTGCCCGCCTATGACCAGTGCATCAAAGCCTCGCACATTTTTAACCTTTTGGATGCGCGGGGGGTCATCTCGGTCACAGAGCGGCAAAGCTATATTGGCCGGGTGAGGGCACTGGCCAAAGGCTGTGGCGAAGCCTTTTTGCGCACCGAGGCGGGTGGCTTTGTAGCGTCGGAGGAGGCGGCGGCCGCCTAAAGTCGGACTTTTGAGGGAAAGCGTGGCAAGCGGGCCGGCAGAAACACCGCGTTAACGGGCTGTGTGATTAAAGCGGATGAATCCACGGGATCATCCGATGCCCACGCGTTTTCGCCGCCGGTCGCGTTTCCGGTTCCTGCTTATCCCGCTCGTCCTGAGCTTGATTGCCCTTTACTTCGGCTGGCAGTCGACGCGGGGGGTGTTCAGCCATGCAGCCCGTGAGGCGCTCCACACCGAGCGGGTCGAGCGGGAGGGGGTCCTTGCTGGCCTCGTGGCCGAACGCGAAGCCCTCGAAGCGCGGGTGAAACGACTGCGCACGGACGCCCTTGATGCGGATCTTCTGGACGAGCGTGCCCGCGCCAAACTTCACATGGCCTTTCCGGACGAGATTGTGATCGTTCACGATTCGCGCGGCGCCCCAGTCCAGGCGCTGGCCAGCCACGGTGAGTAGCAACGCTCTTGACGGTGCGGCACAGCGGGGACTAGGCGCACTCGGTGCGTCTATCGCCACGGTCACCTCTCTTCCCTAAAGCCGGGGGCCGCGATAGGTTGCAGGAAACGGGCGACGGGGCGGATGACATGAATGCGAATTCGGCAGTGGCAGAACGTCAAGAGCCCGGTGAGGCAGCGCCCGAACCGCAAACCGGTTTCTCAGCCGCTGACTATTTGAGCGCCTATGAAGAGATGCTGCTCATCCGCCGCTTTGAAGAAAAGGCCGGCCAGCTCTACGGCATGGGCCTCATCGGCGGTTTTTGTCACCTTTATATTGGCCAAGAGGCTGTGGTGGTGGGGGCTCAAATGGCCATGGGGCCCGAGGATCAAGTGATCACCGGCTACCGCGACCACGGCCACATGCTCGCCACCGGGATGGACCCCAAAGGCGTGATGGCCGAGCTGACAGGGCGCCAAGCCGGCTACTCCCGCGGCAAGGGCGGGTCGATGCACATGTTCTCGGTGGAGAAAAACTTCTTCGGCGGGCATGGGATTGTGGGCGCCCAGGTCTCGCTGGGCACAGGGATTGGCTTTGCCAACAAGTATCGCGGTAACGATGCGGTTGCGCTCACCTACTTCGGCGATGGGGCTGCCAACCAAGGCCAAGTCTACGAAAGCTTCAACATGGCGAAGCTTTGGTCATTGCCCGTCCTTTATATGATCGAAAACAACAAATACGGGATGGGGACATCCATCGAGCGCGCATCGTCCACCACCGACCTCAGCCAGCGCGGCGCGTCCTTCGATATTCCCGGCGAACAGGTGGACGGCATGGCTGTGGAGGAGGTCCATGGCGCCGTGAGCCGGGCGCTTGCCCACGCCCGGGCCGGCGAGGGGCCTTACATCTTAGAGTTGCTCACCTACCGCTACCGGGGGCACTCCATGTCCGACCCGGCCAAGTACCGCACCCGCGATGAGGTCAATGAATACCGCCAGAAGCGTGACCCCATCGATCATGTGCGCGACATTTTGGTGAACACCCACAACGTCCCTGAGGACGACATCAAGGCGATCGACAAGAAGATCCGCGAAGTGGTCAATGCATCGGCAGAGTATGCTCAAACGGAGCCCGAGCCCGATCCGTCTCAGCTTTGGACCGATGTGATCCGGTCGTGAGGGGTGCGAGCCACCGATAAACCTTCCCGCAGCGAAATGGCCATGAGGGTGATCTCAACGCGGACTTGCGACACCTGTTGTGCGTCCTTTTCCGGGGCCTTGTTAGAGCATGTCGCGCCGTACGCGGCGCGAGAACAATGCTCGCATCCTCTGAAAAGCGGGTGGTCTTTCCCGATCAAACGCAATCGTTTGGTCAGGAACCGCCCTTGTCTTTCTCCCTTCCGTGCGCGCCCCGGTCCATCTGGCCCTGCCGCGTTAGCCCTGACGAGATCGCGATGCCCACTCAAATCCTGATGCCAGCACTTTCGCCCACCATGGAAGACGGCAAACTTGCCAAATGGCTCAAGTCGGTGGGCGATGCTGTGGCGCCAGGAGATGTGATTGCCGAGATTGAAACCGACAAAGCCACCATGGAAGTGGAGGCGGTGGATGAGGGGACGCTGGGCAAAATTTTGATCGATGAGGGGACGGAGGGCGTTCTTGTGAACACCCCCATCGCCGTCCTTTTGGGGGAGGGGGAGAGCGAAGGCGATTTGGAAAGCCTTACCCCATCCGCCGCCGCGAGAGCCGGGGAAGCCCCGGCGCCGGCCGCACGCGCCAGTGAGGCCGCGGCGGCGGCCGCGAGTGCTGGTGAGCCCGCTTCCCCTCCGGCAGCACCCCAACCGGCGATGACCATCCCCACCGAAGCCGATGAGGCGCCCGGTGAGCCTGATGCACCCGAAGGCACCGCCATGGCGCCCATGACCGTGCGTGAGGCATTGCGCGACGCCATTGCCGAAGAAATGCGCCGCGATGGTGACGTTTTCCTCATGGGCGAAGAGGTGGGTGAATACCAAGGGGCCTATAAGGTCAGCCAGGGTCTGCTTGATGAATTCGGCCCCAGACGGGTGGTTGATACACCCATCACCGAACATGGCTTTGCTGGGCTCGGTGTTGGCGCTGGCTTTGCCGGGCTAAAGCCGATTGTGGAATTCATGACCTTCAACTTTGCCATGCAAGCGATTGACCAGGTCATCAATTCAGCCGCCAAAACGCATTATATGTCAGGTGGCTATCTCTCCTGTCAGATTGTGTTTCGCGGGCCCAATGGCGCAGCTGCGCGCGTCGCCGCGCAGCACAGCCAAGATTTCTCGTCCTGGTATGCGCATGTGCCGGGCCACAGGGTCATCCAGCCCTATTCAGCGCTCGATGCCAAGGGCCTTCTGAAAGCAGCCATCCGCGATCCTAACCCGGTCATCTTCCTGGAAAACGAAATCCTCTACGGCCACACCTTTGATGTTCCGGTGCTCGACGATTTCACCTTGCCCATCGGTAAAGCCAAAGTGGAGCGGGTGGGGAGCGATGTGACGCTCGTGTCATTCGGGATCGGGATGACCTACGCCATGAAGGCGGCTGATGAGCTTGCCGGCATGGGGATCAGCGCCGAGGTGGTGAATCTGAGATGCCTTCGGCCCCTCGACATGGAGACCGTGGTTCAATCGGTGCGCAAAACCAACCGCTGCGTTACGGTGGAGGAGGCGTTCCCTGTGTGCTCCATCTCCTCCGAAATCGGCTTTCAGCTGATGGAGCATGCGTTTGATTTTCTCGACGCACCGGTGATGCGGGTGACAGGCAAAGACGTGCCAATGCCCTACGCGGCAAACCTTGAGAAGCTGGCGCTGCCCAGTGTTCAAGAGGTGATTGATGCGGTGAAGGCCGTCACCTACACGCCGTAGCGCTGGAGGGCGCTGCGCTGCTGCATGCGATGCGTGAGGTGTCCTTGGCATTGCCGTTCCTTTCGGGCGGCGATGCTTTCGCCGGTGCGCCATTCCACCTATGATGCAACCCCAGGTGCAGACGGGACAGTTGAGATGATGTTGAGTGTACGCAAGGTTCTAGCCGCTGCCATGGCGACGGTCATGACGCTAACACCGGCCATTGCCGCGCCGGGGGTGACCACCACGGATGTGAACTTTCGCTCAGGGCCCGGAACCAACTTTCAATCCTTAGGCGTTTTGCCGGAAGGGACAGCGCTCACCATCGGGGACTGCAACGATTCAGGCAGCTGGTGCTCGGTCACCGTCAATGGCTCTGAAGGGTTCATCAGCGGTCAATATTTATCGGAAACTGATGACCCGACCGGTTGGCCTCGCACCTTCGATGTGGGGGATGGTGCCACCATGGTGCTCTACCAGCCCCAGTTTACCGAGTGGGATAACTATAAGACCATCAAAGCTCTTGTGGCGGCCGAATACCTTGCCTCTCAAGATGCCACGCCGCAGTTTGGTGTCATCGGTGTCTCAGGCCAAACCGCGCGGGCTGAAGACAACGATGAAATTGTCATCTCAAACATCACGGTGACGGAATTCAACTTCGCCGGGCTCAGCCGGGATGAAGCATCAAAAGTTTCCTTGGAGGCGGACAAACTTCTCCCCACCGGTCCCATAAGTGTGGCTGAGACACGCATCGTGGCAAGCCTTGCCGATCAGGCGCGCATGGTGGACACGCAGGGCCTCAAGGCAGATCCACCCAAAATCTTGGTGACCACCAAGAACGCCATTTTGGTGCAAACCAACGGCGAGGCCGCCTTTGCCCCTATCAGCGGCGCGCCCGGCCTGTCGTTTCTTGTGAACACCAATTGGGACATTGTGCGGGTTGATGATGGCGGCGCGCTTTACTTGCGCGATGAGTTGAGTTGGCTGACGGCGTCTGCGGTCAATGGACCTTGGACGGAAGCCTCAAGCCTTCCCGATGCCATCAACGGTTTGCCCGACGATGACGACTGGTCGTCCGCCCGAGAGGCCATCCCGCCACAGCCCTTCGGCGACGCCGGCGTCCCCCAGGTTTTGGTGAGTGATGAGCCTGCCGAGATGATTGCCTTTGATGGTGACCCTCAGCTTCAAGATGTGCCAGGCACATCCCTCCAGTGGGCGTCCAACACCGAATCGGATGTCTTCTTCGATAAGACAAACAGCGCGTGGTATTTCCTGATCTCGGGGCGCTGGTTCACATCGACTTCGCTTGATGGACCTTGGACGTTTGCTACCCCGGATCTCCCGGCCGATTTCCAAAAGATTGCTGAAGATGCCCCTTATCATTCAGTCCGCTCCTCGATCCCTGGAACGCCTGAAAGCGATGAGGCGCGGCTGAGGGCGAGCATCCCCACGACGGCGCGCGTCGAAATCGGATCTGTGACACCCACGGTGGAGTACGCCGGGGACGAGGCACAGTTTGAGCCCATCGAAAACACAAGCCTTGCCTATGCCACCAACACAGAAGACTCCGTCATTAAGGTGGGTGACCAATACTTCCTGCTGGAAGATGGGGTGTGGTTCGTATCGTCTTCGCCGAACGGGCCCTGGGAGGTGGCGAGCGAAGTGGCCTCTGAGATCTACGAGATTCCTCCGTCATCCCCGGTGTATAACGTCACGTATGTGCGCGTTTATGAGACCGAGCCCAATGCAGTTTGGTTCGGCTATACGATGGGCTACCTCGCCGGATACTTAGCGTGGGGCACCTATGTTTACGGGACCGGCTGGCGGTACCCGCCCTATTGGTATAGCCGGCCGGGGTATCGGTACCCCGTGTACTACCCGCGTCCTGTCACATGGGGTGTGGGGGCCTACTATAATCCAGTACGGGGGGCCTACGGGCGATACGGCTATCGCTACGGCCCCTACCGCGGCATTGCTGGCGCGCGCACATGGAACCCCAGAACAGGCACCTACACGCGGCGCGGCGCGGTGTGGGGCCCGCGCGGTGAAGCTGGGTTTGTGAGCGCTTATAACCCGAGAACAGGTCGGGGCGGCTACGTTGCAGGTGGCCGCAACGTTTATGGATCGTGGGGCTCGGCCGGGGTGCGGCGGGGGTCCGATTGGGCCCGCGTTGGCGCGCGGCAAGGCCCGGCCGGCACTGGTGTGCGTTGGGGCACATCTCAGGGCAATCGCGGATTTGTGCGTGAGGGACGCCGCGGTAACATGTACGCCGGGCGCGATGGCAATGTGTATCGCAACACAGGCGATGGCTGGCAGCAGTTCGACGGTGGCTGGCAAAACGTTGCCCGGCCGGAACAAGGCAATTTGTTGCAACGCGGCGAAGGGCTTGAGGGCCTCACCCCGCAAGCGCGGGATCGGTTGGCAGAGCGGGGCGGGGACGGGCTTGGCAACCTTGCCGCTGGAGCGGCTGGTGCGGGTGCTGGGGCAGCGCTCGGCAGTCAACTGAGAAACCGCCCTGCAGGAGACCGCGCCCGCGCCCGAGAGGGTGACCGGCGCCCCAACGCAGGGGCACGGCCAGGGGCAAGCCAGCGCCCCGCCGGTCAGCGTCCTGCTGCTGCACAACGCCCTGCTGCAGCACAAAGACCGGCTCAATCGCGGCCGAACCGGACAGCTGCGCGCACAGCACCAGCCAATGTGGGCCGGGCCCAGCGCCAGCGGCAGGTGGGCAATCAGCGCCGCAATGCACAGCGCTCGTCAGTGCGCAGGCCAAGCGCGCGTCAGGCGCGCCGTGGCGGGGGTCAGCGCGGCGGAGGACGGCGTGGTGGCGGCCGTCGGCGTTGATGGGTTCCTCGGTCGCTCGCTCCCATGCGGCTGGCGCCCGGGCCTGACACGGTGAAGGTTAGAGCACGATCCGCTCAGTTTGAATCGAACTGAGCGGATGAACACGTGCTCGCCCCTGAAGAGCGCGCGTGTTTTCCTCGCTCGATCTGGATCAGATTGAGCAAGACATGCGCGCACTTCGGGGATGAGCACGAGCTGTTCCCAAGCGTGGTAGGCGTGTCGGTAGGCGCTTATTCTAGGAACATTTTTGGAACGGCAGTATTGCCTGTGCGTATCAACCCACAGGATCTTTGACCTGGATACTGACTTACTGAACCTGCGTTTTGTGGATCTCTATTTGCTGAGGTCATCTTGCTGAATGCGGTCGAGCCATGTTTAGAGCGTCGTCTCAAGCCGGTCTTCGACCCGCTGATAGCGACAAGTCGGCACAGGGATCCAAATGGCGAAGATCGGCCCATAACTGTCGCGGTCGGCGACGCCTAGCTGTCGTTTCCATCAACGTTTTTCATGGCGGAACCGCCGAAAGGGGCCGTGCCTCACTGCTCCCGCCTAGGGTCAATCGTCCCGCGGTGGGCCTGATGCATCAACCCACGGCTTCGCCTCAGCCGGCACAATTGCCGGCCTCAGACGTTGCCGAAACGCGCAAGCGCGTTTCGGTGGGGTTGACCCATCAGGCCCACCGCGGGATCCTGACCGCGTCGGCTCCGAAGGAACGTCGCTGTTTGGTGTCCCACCACAGGAACATGTGAAGGGTTGTTTGGCGGCACCTCTCAGTTTTGGCGGAG
>JBCDLN010000169.1:0-9042 GCA_038745295.1 Pseudomonadota bacterium
GCTGCCTCCCGTAGGAGTCTGGGCCGTGTCTCAGTCCCAGTGTGGCTGATCATCCTCTTAGACCAGCTATGGATCGTCGCCTTGGTGAGCCGTTACCTCACCAACAAGCTAATCCAACGCGGGCCCATCTCTCGGCGATAAATCATTCCCCCGAAGGGCGTATCCGGTCTTAGCTCAAGTTTCCCTGAGTTATTCCGATCCGAAAGGTAGGTTCCCACGCGTTACTCACCCGTCTGCCGCTCCCTCCGAGGAGGGCGCTCGACTTGCATGTGTTAAGCCTGCCGCCAGCGTTCGTTCTGAGCCAGAATCAAACTCTCAAGTTGAAGACAACTTTGATCTTTTGATCCGACAAGACTTACGTTTGACGAGGACACACCCTCTGCCTCTCGGCAGAGCGGTATCCGTCTAGAAACGTTCGTCCGCCGTTGTCTGTTACAGTCTCTCACCGGTTTCCCGGATGTGAGACCCGCAAGGACAACGCCGCCCACGTTTCTCTTTTCTCATGTTCACTTGTCAAAGAGCCCGAGGCGAACCTCGTCGGGAGCAAGGGCTCCCATACTTTTGAGGACACGAAACCCCTGCCTGCAGTGTCAGGCTTAGGGGCGATCAACTGTCCCTGAAGCAACCGGAGGCGCGGCGGCGACCGTCGCTGCCCCGTCGGTGGATGGGATATACGCAGGGCCGTGTTGGGTGTCAACAACGACATTCAGAAAAGTTTCGTAATCTATGTGCCATCATGCGCGGCCGAGCCTGATTCGGCCGCGCAATGGCTGCTTTTGCGAAGGATATCCACAAGCGCAGGTGGCCTGCAAATCGCCCTAAACACCCCGTAATGTCCCTGGTCTTCCGCAAACGCGCCGCTTGTCGTAGGCGTTTTGTCGACACTGTCGGAGGTATCGCGTGCGTCCATTTGAGCATCACCGAAAGCCTGCTGCGCCCGTGGAGCTCGGCAGCGAACCCCCCCTCGTCGTGGGCGATGATGATCCGGCGCGCTACACCCGGCGCGGGGTGAGTCTGCGCTGGCTCTTCGGCGCGCTGACCACGGCGGTGACATCCGTTGCGCTGATGGGCGGGGCCATCATTGCCGCGCTCGATGGTCGTTATGTGGTGAATGCAGAGGCGGCCGTGGCGCCCCTCGCCCGCTCCAGCGCTCCCAAAGCCGCCAAGGCCGACAAAGTCACGCCAGAGTTCCAAGATGTGTCCTCGCGCCGGGTGATCGAAGTGGGGACGGTGGTGCGGCAGGGTGACGATAATATCATTGCCCAGCGCCCCTACGCGCTTGTCAGCGCGAGCCTTGTCTTGGACCGCGATGAGATCGGGGATGTGCCGCCCTTCGACGCCCGTGAGTTGGCGGTCCGTAAACCCCCCTCCGAACAAGGCGTCACTGATGCCATCTACGATAAGCCCGTGGATGGCGAGATCACGGTCAGCGTGTCGTCCTTCCCCTTGGACGATTCCGGCGCCTTGTTTGACGACGGCATCATCTTGGACGAGTTGGAGATTGAGCGCCAACTGCGCGAAGAGCAGTTTTTGGAAGGGGGCCAGCCCATCGGTGACACCGAGGGCTTTGTGGATGTGGCCACAGGCAAGCCCGCCAACGTCACGATCGTTCCAGAAAATGTCTCTGAGCTCATCAAAACCAGCGATAGCGATGATGCCGATGATGCCGGCAGCGAGCTGATCGAACTCGTTCAGCCCGGCGATACGCTCAAAAAGATCATGCGCGGCAGCGGGATCGAAACAGCAGACATTGAAGCGATTGACGAGATCCTGCGCCCCCTTGGTGTGGCGCGGCTGAAGGCTGGCCAGATTTTGCGCATCGCCTTTTTGCTGGAAGAGAGCGAGACCGAGACAACGCGGCGCCCGAGCCGCTTCTCTATATACGAGGGCAGCAACCACGTGGCGACGGTCGCGATGGCAGACACCGGCGATTTTATTTTGGGCGAAGCGCCGTCTGGTCCAGCGCCAGAGCTTCAAGATTCGCAAGTGGTCGTGTCGCGCGGGCGCCTGCCGACCATTTACCGCAGCCTTTACCAGACAGCGACCAATCATGATCTGCCCGCTTCCGTGCGCGATAGTTTACTCGCTACATTCTCGCTGGACGTCGACTTCAACGCGCAGGTGCGCCCTGGCGATCGCCTCACCGTTCTTTATTCGCAGACCGATACCGAAGAGGAGGGCCCGCCGGAGATCTTGTTTGCCGCCCTCACCGCCGCCGGGGTCGATCGCCGCTTCTACCGCTTCAAGTCGCAGGACGGCAGTGTGGACTTCTTTGACGAAGAGGGCCGGACCGGCGACAAGTTCTTACTGCGCAAACCCATGGCGCGCGGCGTCTTCCGGTCAGGTTTTGGGATGCGGCGGCACCCCATTTTGCGGCGCAGACGCATGCACAAAGGGGTCGACTGGGCCGCGCCCCGCGGGACACGCATTTATGCCGCTGGCGATGGGGTGATCCACCAGGCCGGCTGGAAGGCGGGCTATGGGCGTTGGGTCTCCATCCGGCACAAAAACGGCTATGTGACGGGCTACGCTCACCAGTCACGCATTGCCAAGGGGATCAAGCGCGGCGTCCCGGTCAAGCAAGGCCAAGTGATTGGCTACGTTGGGTCGACCGGCTTTTCCACGGGCCCCCACCTTCATTATGAGGTGATGGTGAATGGCCGCCATGTGAACCCCCTCAAAATCAGGCTGAGGCGTGGACGCGAGCTGTCGGGTCAGGCTCTCGAAGAGTTTAAGGCAGAACGGGACCGGATCGATAAGCTCCTCGCCACCGAAGAGGTGACGGTGGCAAGCAGTAGGTAGTGACGGCTGCTTCAGATGGACACAACAGCCTGGCATGGAGCGTCTGCCTGTGCGTAACCGGCCGGCTGCAGGCCCGTCGATGGTGGCGCGTTCGTTGCAAAAGTTTTCAACACGCGGCGTTGCAAGGTTTATGCGGCGATCGGGACTGGAAGGCGCGTTTGGTCCTTTGAGCAGCAACGCTGTACTGGCCACCGGCTTTTGCGGCGAATGCTCCGGGCTAGCTTTGGGGGGCGAGGAGCGCAGCGCGGATCGCCGCAGCATCGGACGTGGCGTAAACGTCAAGGTGCTGGGCACGGCCGCGCACCGGAATGGTGGCGGCTTGCCAGTGCGCGGCATGCGCGCTGGCCTTCTTGATGGTTTCAGATGACACGACGAGGGTTTCACTCAGCTCTTTGGTGGCCGATTCCAGTCGACTGGCGATGTTGACGGTGTCGCCCAAAGCCGTCAGTCCGCCATCGGTCCCAATCCGGCCAAGGATGGCTGGACCGATGTGAATTCCAATCCCTATCCGCAGTGTTTCAGAGACTTGCTCGTGAAGGCGTCCATTGAGATCAGCGAGACTGACAATCATGTCGGCGGCAGTGTTGAGGGACTGGCGCGCGGCCTGCTCAGGAGCTTCTGCTACGCCGAAAAGGGCCATCACCGAATCGCCGATGAACTTGTCCACAATGCCACCATTGCGGCGCACCATGGCACTCATCGTTCCCAAGAACTCATTCAAGATGAACACGATATCATAAGGCAGGCGGCGCTCAGATAACGACGTGAAGCCTCTGAGGTCTACGAAGAGCACCGCGACAGGCTGTTCAACGCCCCACCTGTACCGGTCGTGGGATGTCAACGTGCCAGCACTTGGCCGCGCCAGCACCAAGGGCTGCACGGTGAGGTCGCTCTTCGGCCTCAGCTGGCAGGCAAGGCGCACGTCCGGCGGGGCTTCAATGCGCGTCAGCAGCGTCCGTTCTGCCGCCTCTGGCGCAGGCAGGCTGCCTTTATGCGACAGGATGCGCGTGCGGCATGTGGAGCAGCGCGCCCGCCCCCCGCACACTGAGGCGTGGGGGATGCCGTTTTCCCGGCTGATTTCAAGGAGTGTTTGGCCCGGACGCGCCCTCACCACGCGGCCACCGGGGTAAGTGACGCTCGCCCGCCCGCGCGAAAACACACCAGCTGCACCCAAAAGACCCACAACGATGGCGCTGGCGATGAGCACCGCCAGAATGAGCCGGCCGTTGCTTGCGACCGAGACCAGCCAAGTCACAGCTTCGGGCGGGAGAGGGGCAGGACCCTCACCGGCAAGCGCCTGGCGCCGGGCCGCCTCGATCCAACCAAGGCTCGACACGACCGGCATCAGGACAGCAAACGACAGGGCGAGAGGGCGGTAGCGCTGATAAATCAGATTATCGCTGAGCCAGTAGTTGAGCCCGATCATGCTGTGGATCCAGGCAACCCACAAAAGGCACGTTTGCCACAATGCCAGCCCCGGCCAGAGCCCACCGAGGACGTTTTGGTATGTGTCGTCGATGTCGAAGACCGTTTCCCAACCGCGCGTTCCGGCAATGTGGTCGATCAGGAGGAGGGGGATCGCAAGGCCAAGACCGAGCTGAAGCGCTTCGGTAAGGGGCATGCGCCACGTGCGCCGCTTTGCTGTCTTCCACAGCGCCAGACCCATGTGCACCAAGAGAGCGCTATAAAGAAGAGTGGTGCCGATCGGGTTTTGCCAAATCACCCCGCGCACGCCAGAGAAGGCCTCCATGGCGCGCACGCTCCAAAGCCCCAGAGTGTGGTTGAGAAGGTGGCTGAAAAGGAACGCGAACAAGATGAGGCCTGACCAAAGCCTCAATCTTGGTGCCCGAAAAATGGGGGTGATGGCTTTTAGGCCGCCGATCACACTTTGGCGAAGCGCGTTGTGCACGTCGTCCTAGCCCCGTCACATATGAAAGACGTGCACCTCACCGGCGGTCAGGTACAATGTCAGGCGTGATCCCCAACACGCAACATCATCAAGACGGAGTTGACCGGGAAAGGCAAAGTCCCATTGGCCGCAGGGCCCGTTCCTGCACACCCCACCGCTCCGGCTCATCTTGATCAAAGTCGAGTTCTTAAGGCTCCGTAGAGAAGTTTGCGGCCCTCACGAAAGCCTTGGGCGCAGTTCGTTTCCCCACTGGTGTCCAATCACGGAACCATCAGTGTTTTTCCCTGACTTTTGCTTGCTCCCGCGCGAGCGCTGCGGCTAGCTCACGCGCGACTGCGGCACGGCAATTGCAAAGTATGACGCGGGTGTGGGGGCCCCGTCCCCCTCGTGCGGAAGGTGGACTGGGCGATCTTGCGCATCCTTGTCATCGATGAAGACGCAGCGCGCGCGTCCATCTTGGTGGATGGGTTGCGTGAAGCGGGCTATGACGACCTCAAGGTGCTGAGCGAGACCACCATGCTCATGCGCCAGATCGTCGATATCGATCCAGACGTGATCCTCATTGACTTGGAAAACCCAAGCCGCGACGTTCTGGAGAGCATGTTCCAAGTCTCCCGCACCGTTGAGCGCCCCATCGGCATGTTTGTCGACCAGTCAGACGCTGGCATGATCGAGCGCGCAGTGGAGGCAGGCGTCTCCACTTATATAGTAGACGGGCTGCGCAAGGAGCGCGTCAAAGCCATCGTTGAAACCACAGTCTCGCGGTTCAACGCCTTCAACCGGCTGAAGCGGGAACTGGCCGACACCAAACGGGCGCTGGAGGATAGGCGCACCATCGATCGGGCAAAGCTCATCCTCATGCGCCGTCACGAGATTGGCGAGCCGGACGCCTATGCTCGTTTGCGCCGCGCGGCGATGGATCAGAAGCGCACCATTGCCGATGTTGCTGCCGCGGTGGTTTCAGCGGCTGAGCTTTTGGAGAAATAGTGGTGACGCGGCTCAAAATAGGCTTCATCCCGCTGGTCGACTGTGCGGGGCTTATCGCGGCGGAGGCCATGGGCTTTGCCCGTGATGAGGGCCTCACCCTCGAACTCACCCGCGAATCGTCGTGGGCCACGTTGCGCGACAAGCTGGCCATCGGCGCCATTGACGCGGCCCACCTTTTAGCGCCCATCACCGTGGCGTCGAAAATTGCTGCGGGCAATCCCAAGCCCCCCATCATTGCGCCGATGAGCTTATCGATGAACGGCAACGCCATCTCTGTGTCCCGCACACTGTTTGACGAGATGGCGGCGACGGGCGGGTTTGAGAGCCCGCATGACCTGAGCGGCAAGGCAGCCGCGTTGGGACGCGTGATTGCTGAGCGAAAGGCAAGCGGCAGGCCGCGCCTCACCTTTGCGGTGGTTTATCCATTCTCCCCCCACAACTATGAACTGCGTTATCTGCTGGCGGCAGCGGGCGTTGACCCTGACCGGGATGTGGACATTGTGGTGGTGCCGCCGCCCTTTGTTGTGGACCATTTGCGCAGCGGTCTCATTGACGGGTTTTGCGTCGGGGCCCCGTGGACGTCGATAGGGGTCGCTGAGGGGCTAACGCGGGTTATTGCCGTCAAACCCCAGATTTGGCGCTACGGACCTGAAAAGGTTCTGGGGGTCCGAGAAGTGTTTGCCAACGACAACGAGGACGCCCTCTTGCGGCTCATTCGTGCCGCGCGGCGGGGGACAGCCTGGGCCGATCAACACCACAACCATCCTGAGTTGACGGCGATTTTGGCGCGCCCCGCCGTGCTCGATATGGCCCCTGAGGCAATTGCCGCGACCCTTTCAGGCCGGGTCCCCATCGACCAGGGCGAAGATGAGCCCATCGACGATTACATCGTCTTTGACCGGTATGACGCCACCTTCCCTTGGCAGTCTCACGCGCTGTGGTTCTATTCGCAGATGGTGCGTTGGCGCCAGGTGGAGCACACCCCCGAGCGCGCGGCCCTTGCTGCGGCCGCGTACCGGCCGGACCTTTATCGCCGCGCGTTTGAAGGAACCGACATTGCCGTGCCTGCCGTTGACGCCAAGGTGGAAGGGGGACCGGGCCAGCCACCACACAGCCCCGCCGGCGGCACGCTCGTGATGCCGCGGGAGGGCTTTTTCGATGGCCGGGTCTTCGATCCTGCCGATATTCCTGGGTATGTGGCAGGCTTCAGCGGTTAAGACGGGTCCCTACCGGGTGGGATCGTTTGGTCCGGAGAAGCCGTCCGTTTTTTGAGACTGCCAGCATGACGCCCGCGCTGCATGGGCCGCGAAAGGATCTAGGCACCTTGGCTCAAGGTCCATGTGGGAGTGTCTTTGGGACGAGTCCCATCATCGATCGACACGGATATCCGTATGCTGGCTGGCGCCGCCAACATTGCATGGCGAAGAGAGGTTTTTGACGCGCTGGAGCTCGACTGCGCGCTGCTTGACCTTCGCCCAGACGGCCGGATCGCCCAAACCACAGCGGCGTTACCCCGATGGCTGGACGTCAGACCTCACGACCTTATCGATACGCGGCTTCTCGACCATGTGTGGCCCTCTGAGGGGATGGAAGAGCGCTTCAGCCAGAATTGGCGTGATGTGGTGGCAGGACGCGCCAGGACAGTTGTTCTGGGCTTTAAGCAGTCCGACGCGAACGAGGTGTGGGTGGCGGCCCTGTTGTGTCCTGACGTGCGCACCGGCCGAACAGCGCGCCGCATCACATTCATTGGCTTCTTGCTGACCCGCCACTTGGCAAGCGCGATGGATGCTGTGGCCCACCAAGAGGCCATTGAAGACATCTTCCCCGCCGTTGAGTTTGACGTGAGCGGCAACGTGGTGCGGGCCAGCAGCAAGTTCCGCAACATGGTGGGCTACGCCGATCATGAACTGACCAACGCCACCGACCAAATCTTCCTCCCGCACGATGATCCCATGAATGGGTCGCACGGCCGGCTGTGGACGCGGGCGCTCGACGGCCAACCCGCGGCGGGGCGCGTTAAGTGGCTTTCAAAAGATGGTCGCGATCTTTGGCTTGATGCGAACATGGTCCCGGTCAAAGGCCGCGGCAATGTCACCCGCAGCATCCTCACCTACGCCCTTGATGTGACGAGCGAGGTGATCTCCAACGCCGATTCCAAAGGCCGCCTTTCGGCCATCGAAAGCTCGATGATTGTGGTGGAGTACGACCTTGAGGGGACGTTCCTCAACACCAACGACCTCTTCTTGGATCTGACGGGCTACAAGCCTGCTGATGTGATTGGGACCCACCACTCATCACTGCTTGATGTGACTGACCGCCAATCGGCCGACTACCGAAGGTTTTGGGACGATCTGTCCCGCGGAGGTGTGCAATCGGGCCGATACCGAATGATCCGCAAGGATGGGTCAGAGCTTTGGCTGGCGGCGACGTATAATCCCATCATCGGCCCCAACGGCCGGCCGGTCAAAATTGTGAAGTATGCACAAGACGTCACTGAGACTGTGCTGAAAGAACAACAGTTCAAGCTCCTTTCAGATGTCGCTGACTACACGAGCAACTCCGTCTTGATCACCGACAGTCATGGCGTGACAATTTACGCAAACAACGGGTTTGAGCGCTCCACGGGCTACAGCGCGCAGGACATCATCGGTCACAAGCCGGGTGCCATCTTGCAAGGCCCGCTCACTGACCGCGATACCGTCGCCTACATGAGCCAAAAGCTTGCCGAACAACGCCCCTACAAGGTGGACGTGCTCAACTATAAGAGCGATGGGACGCCGCACTGGATTGCCCTTTCGGTGGATCCGATCTTATCGCCGTCTGGCCAGCTCCAAGGTTTCGTTTCAATCCAGGCTGAGATCACCGAGACCAAGCATGCAGCCATCGATTCATCGGCTCGTATCACAGCGGTGGCGCAAGCCAACATTGTGTTGGAGTGGAATGCTGACGGCCAGTTGATCGACGCCAATGATCGTGCGCTCAGGGTGCTTGATGCGCGCAGTGTTGACGAACTCCACGAAATGTATCCCACGGCGCTTGAAAACTTCATCGATGCAGTGGAAAGCACGCGGCTGATGCGTGATGAGATTTCGTTTCTCACCCGCGAGCTGAGTTTTACGCGCCGCGATGGGCGGACGTCGTCCTGTCTTGGGACGCTCACCCCGCTGTTCGATATAAACCGACAAATTTCACGTATTGTACTCTACGGCGTCGACGTTTCTAAACAGCACGCCGCGGCCAAGCAGATTTCCAACGTGCTTGGCGAAATCGATCAAACTGCGCAGACCATTTCATCAATTTCGGAGCGAACCAACCTTTTGGCCCTCAACGCCTCCATTGAGGCC
>JBCDLN010000170.1:0-9034 GCA_038745295.1 Pseudomonadota bacterium
CATGGCTTCTACCAGCACGCCCCGCTCAAACACTTGGCGATACCAGTCGAACGTAAATCCTTCAGGTGGGAAGCTCACATACCCCCGCGTGTCGAAGGATATGATCAAAACAATCAACGAAGGCGCAAACAGAAGAACCAGCGACAGAATGGCGACAAATATAATCGCGCCGATGCCAATATAATCGGCAATCGCTGAGCGGGTGGGCAAGCTCATGTGTGTCTCGCCCGTGTCCAACCGGTGAAGAGATTCGTCAACGAGGCGATGATGACCAGCACGATCAAGCAAGTCACCATCAGGATCAAAGACGTGACCGAGCCCTTGCTCCAGTCGAGCGCAAAAATCACCTGTTCGTAGATCATCGTTGCAGCATTAAGGTAGTTGCCGCCGCCTAGAAGCTGCGGTACTACAAACGTCGTGTAGCTAAGCGTGAAAACCAGTGCACACCCGGTGCCAATGCCGGGGGCTGAGAGTGGCAGGATCACGTTGCGCAGCGTGCCAAGCCTTGATGCGCCAAGGTTGGCAGATGCTTCGTCAAGCCGCCGGTCGTGACGGCTCATCACCGCAATCAAGGGCAAAATCATCACCGGTAGGTGGATCTGCACCATGCCAATCAGCACGGCCCAGTGTGTGTTGATGATGCGCACCGGGCGCTCGATCAAGCCAATGTCAATGAGCGCAGAGTTCACCACACCCCGGCCGCCCAAAATCACAAGCCAGGCGTAGGTGCGCACGATGCCGCTGGTCAAAAGCGGGGCAATGGTCAAGATCAAAATGAGCCGCCGGACCCAAGGGCCGCCGATCAAGAACAAATATGCGACCGGGTAGCCAAAGAAGAGGCACAACACCATGGTCGATAGCGCAAGCGTCATAGAACGCTGGAAAGTGATCCAATAGAGCGGGTCGGTGAGTGCGTTTTGTAAGTGTTCCAGCGAGAACGTCTGCTCAACAATGGCGCCCCGCGAGACGACTATGTTGGAAAAGCCCAGCGACAGCAAAATCGTGAACGGGATGACCGCCACCACCATCAAGATGACGATGGCTGGAACCGCGGGCCAAATCCCTCGGCCCGACACCAGCTTATCGAGCAGCCATTCCCCGATGCGCGGCCGTTCCGGCACAGCGTGAAGAGCACTTTGGCCCATCGCAGCACTACGCCTCATAGACTGCGCAAAGCTCCGGGTCGATCACGCCGAGCGTGACCGGCATCTCATCGGCAAGGGGCCGGGTGCGCTCTTGGCGCATCGCCACCACCTGAACCATGGCACCGTCTTGTGTTTCGACGTGGTACTCGATGAGCGGGCCGATGGAGCGGTGAAACTTGACCAGCCCGCGCCAAGGTCCCGCGCTGCCCGGTTGAAGCCGCACATTGTGCGGGCGCGCCATCACTCTGATGGGGCCGGAGCGCGTCGTCGGCAGGGTCTGGCCATCGGGCAGTACCGCGCGCCCCGCCTCTGCCTGCAGCGCGATGAAGTTTGATGAGCCGATAAAATCTGCGACGTAGGCACTGGCTGGCCGGTCAAACACATCTTCCGGAGGGCCGACCTGTTCAATCTGCCCCGCCCGCATGACGGCAATTCGGTCGCTCATGGTGAGCGCTTCTTCTTGATCGTGCGTTACAAAGATTGACGTCATCCCAAGGCGCTTGATGAGTTGGCGAAGCTCCACCTGCATGGCGCCGCGTAACTTGGCATCAAGTGCATTGAAAGGTTCATCCAGAAGAAGAACGCGCGGCTCGAGCACAAGAACGCGTGCGATGGCGACACGCTGTTGCTGGCCGCCAGAGAGCTGCGCAGGGTAGCGCTCCTCAAGCCCGGTTAACGATACCGTGGCGAGCGCGTCCCTGATCCGCTCAGCGATCTGCGCTCGCGGAAGCCCCCTCACCCTCAGCCCATAGCCTACGTTCTTGGCAACGGTGAGATGAGGAAAAAGCGCATAGCTCTGAAAGACAACGCCCACAGGCCGACGGTTGACGGGCGCGCGCACCATGTCACGACCGTCAACCACAATTTTGCCGGCATCGGGCGCGCCAAACCCAGCAATGCAGCGCAACAAGGTTGTCTTCCCGCAGCCCGATGGGCCCAGAAGCGTCACAATTTCACCCTCACCCACGTTAAGCGAGCAGCCATCGAGCACCGTGAGTGCCCCGAAGCGTTTGGTCACGGCGCCGACCTGCAGGACCGGCGCAGCTACTGTCTCCGATGACGTGCCAAGGGCTGCTTGCATCACCCCGCAAACATACGATCGAAGGTCTCAACAGTCTGGCCACGCAGGGGCGCAATGGCCGGCCAGTCGAGCGAGGTGGTGCTGGCAAGTTCCTCAGGCGTTGAGGGGACGTAAGGCGCTGCATCGGGCGACACCGGAACGCCCTCCACAACAGTGCCAAAGTACGTTGGCGCGCTGCCTGCCATCTCTTGGATTTGCGGGGTCAGCAAGATGTCGGTGAACTCGTGGACAAGGTCGCCGGTCCCGTCTGCCGTGTTGACGAACTGGACGATATTGGTGGGCAGCATCAGCGGACCCGGCCCGGTGATTTTGACGTATCCGATGGGAAGGCCCGCCGCTGCCGCAAGCGCAGTATTGACGTGCCAAAGGGGCGCAAGATCCACCTCGCCGCGCTCGATCATCTGCTGCAGCAAGTTGGGGCTGCGTCCCACCAGCGGATCAAGCTCTTTCCACGTCTCTAAAGCGGCCTGCATGTCGTCTTGCGGTTTGCCGAACGCTTCGTTGGTGGCAGCAAGAACACCAAGCCCAAGGTTCGACTGAGGCCTGCACATGCCCACCCGGGTTTTGAATTCATCCCCCCAGAGCGCTTCCCACGTGGTTGGCGGATTTTCCACCTTGCTCTTGTCGTACGCGATCCCGATGCCTTCAAACAGCACAGGCACGCCCGTGTCGTAGCCGTAGGGCACGAAAAGCGGATTGATCTTCGCCGCATTGGGGATTTTGGATGCATCGAGCGGGACGAGAACATCCTCAGAGAGGGCGTTGATGATGGCTGGCGAGCCCATCACAGCAAGATCATAGGGAGAGTTGCCGCGCGCCGCTTTGATCTGTGCGAGCGCTTCGGCCGAAAGGCCGCCGATCACTCTGAGTGTTACGCCTGGGTGACGTTTGCCCAGTTCTTCGCCAGCCGCGATCAGGGGCCGATCAGATTCATTGCCGTAGCCGACCATGACGAGTTCGCGAGCCTGGGCCCGCAGCACTGTCGGAGTCGCCAAGACCGGTGCCGCCGCAAGGCCACCGACCACCGTTCTGCGCGTCACTTTCATCGTCGCTCTCCTTGCCACTCGGCACGGACCCGCCGCGCGCGAAGCCAAAAATAACCCTGGACTTTCATGAATGGATCGAAAGCAAAATTTCGCAAGCAAATTTTAGCGCCATCAGCGCTTTGATTCTGAGCGATAGGCCGGCGTTTGTGCCCAAAAATGAAGCATAGCCTCCTAAGCGAGCAAAACCTGCAAGCCTGCTGCTTCAAGGGATTGCACGTCGGCTTGGGCCACCTCGGCGTTGGTGACGAGGGTCGCAATTTCGTGTGTGGCCGCGATTTTGGCGCCGGCCACGTGCCCGATTTTACCGTGATCACCAAGCATGACCGCGCGCCGCGCGCACGCGAGCATGGCCCGCTTGGTCTCCACCTCTTCAAAACTGGCATTCGTGAAGCCCCGCGCGGCATCGATGCCCATGCAGCACAAGTATGCACAATCGGCGTTGAGCTGCGCCAGCAAAAGCCCCGCAAACGGCGGCACCAACGAGCGTGAGTGCGGATTACGGCCAGTCTTTTTGACAGTGCCACCGGTCATCATGACCGTCGTGCCCGGATGGCCTTCAAGGGCAATGGCAATGTCGAGGCTGCTGGTGATCACCACAATGTCCTTGAGGTCGCGGGGAAGCGCGAAGGCCATGGCCAGCGTCGTTGTTCCCGCATCGAGGATGATTGTCTCCCCATCGCGAACCATACGGGCGGCCATGGCGCCGATCCGCTCTTTCTGGGCGGCAAAATTGTGGGTCGGCACGTCCAGTGGACGCTCAAACCGGGCGGGCTGGACCGCTATGGCTCCGCCCCGAATACGGCGCAGCAGCTGCCGCCGCTCGAGCGCATCAAGATCGGATCGGATGGTCACGGCCGATACGCCCAAAAGCTCCGCGAGCTGGGCCACCTCCACCATGCGCTGATGGGTGAGCGTTTCGAGGATTCTCTCATGCCGGCGGATCAGCGGTGGAGAAGTGGGTGTTTCGATGCTGGAAATTGTCTTTCGCTTCGCGCTTGCGTTTCGCACTCGAATGACAATTATCGCAAAGCGTCGACACGCACCAGAGCCCCGCGCACCAACTCCGGTCTGACGGGCACCGAGGAGAGCATGATGGACCTTGACGAGCGGCTGAAGGAGATCCGGCGCGAGTCGTCATCGGACGCACCGGGCGACCCCGAGCGGTTCCGCCGTGTCGCCCTCACCAATGAAGAGATGATGGCTCAAGGCGATGCCATCCGCGCAACACTTGCCGCCAACGTCAAACCGCTTGCTGCCATCGCCCAAGATCTTTTGGGGCGTAAGATCCGCCGTGTGGTCACAGTGGGCTGCGGCGATTCTTGGATCTCAGGCTTTGGTGTGCGCCCAGCGATGGAGCGCGCCATAGGTGCAGTCTGCGAGCCAGTGGAAGCGTTCGACTTTTCAAACTACGGCCTCGACACGGTGGATGCTGAAACCGTTGTGATCGGTTTGTCCTCGAGCGGCAAAACCGAGCCGGTCATTGATGGCCTCAAAGCGTCTGCAGAACGCGGTGCCTATGCCATCGGGCTTTCCAACACCCTCGGCTCGCCTTTGATGGAGGAGTTCCCGGGCGCGCTCCACATTCGCGCCACCCGCGGTGGATGGCCCACACAGTCAAGCACGGCAGCCATGGCGCTGAAGCTTGCCTTTGCCATCAAAGTCGGGGAGGCGAAAGGGCATGATGTGACCGCCCTTTCATCGGCCCTTTTGGAGCTTCCAGATGCGGTGGATCAGGTGTCCAAAGCCTTTTACGAGCCAGCACGCGCGTTGGGAGAGCGGCTTGCAAGGGCTGACCTCATCCTTCTCGCCGGGGCTGGCCCCTACATTGCCCCCGCTGAATTTGGCGCCGCAAAGCTCAAGGAGCTTGCGCCGATCCACGCCTACGCATTCCCCCTTGAAGAATACCACCACTACCGCACGCAAAAGGCGGGCGATCCGATGTTCCTCATCGCGCCGGACGTGCAAAGCCATGCGCGCGCACTGGAAACCGCCATTATGAGCCGAGGGTCCGAGGGCTTTTGCGTGGCGCTTGTTCCAGAGGGCGAAACCGACATTGCCTCAGTCGCCGATGTGACCTGGCATCTGCCCAAAGGCCCTGAGGCGACGGCCCCGATCGTTTACAGCGTGCCCCTTCATCTCTTCGGCTATCATGTGGCGATGGCCCGGGATGCTTTGGGTCTTGGCGCGCCGCGGCTTGGCGGCTGAGGTGAAACCACGGCTCGTGACTGCAGGCGGCCTCACGGTCGACAATGTCATCGCAGCCGATGGACGTGTCGCACTCGCGCAAGCGGGCGGCAACGGCGCGTACTCAGCGGTTGGGGCACTTGTCTTTGAGCCCTGCGTCGGCCTCATCAGCCACGCGGTTGAGAGCTATCCAAAGTCGGTCATTGAAGAGCTCGAAAGAGGCGGCATCGACTTAAAAGGCGTGCGCTGGTCGCCGGCGCAGCTCTCCGCCTGCAATTGGTTTATCTACGACGAGATGGGCCACAGGGAAGAGGGCCTCACCAGCCCGCCTGAAGCTCTCGCAGCAAGCGGCTTCCGCACAGACCACTTGTCACCTGACGAGGTGGCCGCGTGGCGCGCGCAGCTGGAGCGCCGGGATACAAGACATGAACTCACCTACTCACAGTTCCGCACCGATAACCCACTGACGCCCGATCAAGTGCCGGGCAACTGGCGCAAAGCGCGTGGGGTTCATCTTGCGCCCAGCCAGCCAGGTGTCATGGACGCCATGCTCGATGTCTTTGAACCCCAACGAGCCATCATCACAGCTGATCCCGGCTGGCAGCTAGCCGCCCTTACCCTTGAAGATATTACGCCCATCCTTGCCCGGCTCGACGCGTTTTTACCCAGCGAGGTGGAGCTCAAGGCGCTCGTCCCCGGCGCATCAATTTCCGCTGCCCTCGAAGCCATCGCGCAGCGGACGAAAGGGGCCGTTGCCGTAAAACTTGGCAAGGCCGGTGCCCTTGTGTGGGACTCACTGTCAGCAAGCCCAGTTGCTGTGCCTGCCGTCAGCGTCACCGCCTGCGACCCCACGGGCGCGGGGGACAGTTTTTGTGGCGGGTTTCTTGCCGGTCTGGTGGAAACAGGAGATCTTGTGAAAGCTGCGCATTTCGGAGCGGTATCGGCGAGCAGAGCCGTCCTGGCGTTTGGCGCTGAGGGTGCGCTGCCGGTTGATCGACCAGCCGCCCGCGCCACCCTTTCGCAGCTGATGGCAGAGGTTTCGCCGTGCCCTTAAAGGTATTCGCAGATGGCCCGCTCGTGATCGCTGCACTTCACGTGCCTGACTATGCGCTGTCACGCCAGCGTTCCATGGCTTGGTACGAAGACTATGTTGTCACCAATGCGAAGATCTTCGCACAGGCCGGCATACCTTGGCTAAAGCTTCAGGATCAAACCCGCACCAATGGTCCTGCTGCCCCTGAGACGCTGGCCATCACCACAGCACTCGCCCGCCTCATCCGCGCTGAGGTGCCCGGGATCGGGCTCGGCATCATTGTTGAAGCGCACGACGCTGAGGCGCCCCTCGCCGTTGCCCACGCATCAGGGGCGGATTTTGTGCGGCTCAAAGTCTTCGTCGGCGGCGCGATGACGGCGCAAGGGCCCCGCTATGGCCTGGGCGCGACTGCCGTCGCCTACCGCGCCTCCCTCAACCGCCCAGACATTGCGATTCTCGCCGATGTCCACGACCGCACAGCCATGCCGCTCTCTGGCGAAAGCCAGACCTTTGCCGCCGGGTGGACCACCAAAACCGGTGCCGATGGGCTGATCATTACGGGTTCAGATTTTCAGAACACGCTTTCTAGGATTGAGCATAATCGCGCCGCGGGCTTCCGACGACCCATGCTGATCGGCGGCAGTGTCACCGTTCATAATGTGGCCGAGGCGCTGCGTTCCAGCGATGGCGTGATCGTTTCCACGGCGCTGATGCGTCAAGACGCGAGCGAGGAGGATCTTGTCCGGTGGGACATTGACCGATGCCGGCGCTTTATGGAAACAGCGCGGGTTCTGCAATGAGTGTCCGAGATTTTGCTGGCTACAGGGACGGAGCGCCCAATATAAGTTGGCCCAATGGCGCCCGACTTGCTGTCTCCGTTGTGGTGAATATTGAAGAGGGGGCAGAACTCTCCCTTGGAGATGGCGATGAGGACAACGAACACATCTACGAAGCGGTGGAGCGGGTCGAAGGCGAGCGGGACCTTTGCATGGAGAGCCACTTTGAGTATGGCCCGCGCGCAGGTTGGCCGCGGATCCGTGCCGTGCTTTCCAAGCGCGGCGTTGTCGCCACCATCAATGCATGTGGCCGCGCGCTTCTCAGGACACCGTGGGTTGCCAAGGAGGCAATCGAAGACGGCCATGAGGTGGCGGCCCATGGCTGGCGCTGGGAGCGGCATGTCTACATGGACGAGCTGACCGAGCGGCGGGCCATCCAAAAGACAGTCGACGCGATCAGCAGAACCGCAGGCGCGGCTCCAGTGGGCTGGCACACCCGGTCAGCCACATCGATACGCACCCGCGACCTTCTCCTGGAACACGGCGGCTTCCTTTATGACAGCAACGCCTACAACGATGACTTGCCATACCTGGTGGAAACACAGGTCGGCCCTCACGTGGTCCTGCCCTATGCCTTTGACACCAACGACATGAGATTTTTGAACGGCGGTGGATTTATCTTCGGCGCCGATTTCGCCCGCTATACCATTGACGCCTTCGACCGCCTTTACGCGGAAGGCACTGAGGCGCCACGCATGCTGTCCATCGGCCTCCATACCCGGATCATCGGCAGGCCTGCCCGGATCGGCGGCCTTGAGATGATCTTGGACCACGCGCTTAAGCATGATGGGGTTTGGTTTGCCACGCGCGCCGACATGGCGAGAGCCTGGCGGGAGAGTGTGGGCCTGGCGCCGTGGGTAGCCCAGCCAACCCCGGCCACGTTTTCCTCTGAGAAGCCTCGGTGACGCGCGATCTCATCGGCTATGGGGGCCGTTGGCCAGACTTCACCTGGCCAAACGGGTCGAGACTTGCCGTATCCGTCGTCATCAATTTTGAAGAAGGGGCTGAACTCCAAGTCATCGATGGAGACCCGGTGAGCGAGCGGATTGGCGAGGTGATATCCGTGGTTCCAGAGGGGCGGGCTGACCCGGGACAAGCCCAGATCTTTGCCTACGGAACGCGCGCGGGTGCGTGGCGCATGGCCGATGCAACGCGGCGCTATGGCATTCCGACGACCCTTTTTGCATGCGGCCGGGCGGCAGAGCGGGCCGGCCCAGTCCTCACGATGTTGGCGCAAGGTGGTCATGAAACCGCCTGCCACGGCTGGCTCTGGCGCCCCCACGCCGACTATGACAGTGCCCACGATGAAGCGTTCGATCTTGACCGCGCCGCCGCCGCAATTCGCGCTGCCACAGGCGAAGACCCTCGCGGCTTCTTTTGCCGCGGCGCCGAAAGCCCCTTCACGCGCAAGCTGCTTGCCGAACGCAACTACCTCTACACGTCGAACGGCTTTGATGATGATCTTCCTTACAGCGATCCATCAGGCCTCATCGTGGTCCCCTACGGGCTAGACGCCAACGACATGAAGTTCTTCCATCCCAATGGTTTTGTGCGGGCAACAGAGATGTTGGAGTATGTTGCCGATGCGCTCGATGTGCTTGAGGCAGAAGCAGAACAAGGCTTGCCCAGGCTCCTCAATATTGGCTTTCACCTGCGCATTGTTGGCCGACCCGGCCGGTTCAAGGCCTTTGAAGGCGTGCTTCAGGAGC
>JBCDLN010000171.1:0-8965 GCA_038745295.1 Pseudomonadota bacterium
AACGGGACACCCCAGACGGTGTCTGACTTCCAGTTGCGCTCAAACGCGATGTGGAAGAGCTCATAACCATGGTAGGTCATCACAGCGGCAACGGCAGCCGTTGCCATTAACGTCACCCCTTGCAGCACCTTACAGGCCTTGGGCGGCAAAAGCATCGGCACCAGGTCAACATTGACATGGCCCTTAAGCCGCTGGACGTAGGGGAGCCCCAGCATTGTGGCAGCAATCATCAAATAGGTGACAGCCTCGGTCTGCCAGATGGTGGATGCATTGAGCACAAACCGCATGAAGATGAGCTGGCAGGTGATGATGACGGCCGACAAGATCATCAGCGCAGAGACCACACCAGCAGCCACGGACATCGCGCCGATGACTTTCGTAAAACGCGGCGGACTACCCGCCCGCCGCATCTTGTGCTGCGCGTTTGAGGACACAGCGTGCCTAGTCGACCGAGAGCGCAAGATCGAGGATGCGCTGACCGTCAGGCGTTTCCTCAACAAACGTCTTGTAGGAGGTTTCAGTGGCGATCGCCCGCCATGCTGCAAAGTCCTCTTCGCTCATGTCGGCAATTTCGACGCCGTTGTCTTCAAAGACTTTGCGCGAGGCATCATCGGCCTCCTTGGCGCCTTCAAGGTAGAACGCTTCGGCCTTTTCAGCCGCTGCCAGGAGCGCGGCTTGTTGTGCTTCGGTGAGGGCTTCAAAGGTGGATTTGTTCATGAGCAGCGGCTGATACATGAACCAGAGCGCCACGTCTCCAGCGGGCGTATAGCAGGCAAGCTGCTCATAAAGCCGGAACGAGACGAAGCTGGATGAGGATGTGTTCGCCGCATCGAGCACGCCCGTTTGCATCGCTGAGTAAATCTCAGAAGAGGGCATCGAGGTGATCGACGCGCCAGCACCGGCCAGCATTTGCTCAAATGCTTTGCCGGCGGCCCGGGTCTGAAGCCCCTCCACATCATCTGGCCCGGTGATGCACTTGTCTTTCCCGGCAAATCCCCCAGCAAGGTAACCGTGGACGAGAACCATCACGTCATCCTCGGCCATGATCTCTTCAATGGCGCCCATGAAGGGCGAATCGGACAAGCGTGCTGCGTGGTCGTGGTTCTTCACCAGGCCGGGCATGAGGGTGAGGTTGTACGCAGGGCGCTGACCGCCAGCATAGGATAGCGGCAGCACCGTCATGTCGAGCCGGCCGCGGCTCAGCGGGTTATACTGCTCACGCGGCTTAAACAGTGACCGCGATGGGAAAATCTTGATCTCAAGGTCCACATCGGCCGCAGCCACCTCATCGGCGACGATTTGCGCCACCTGATGGCGAATGTCACCGGTTGACCATTGGTGGCTTAGCTTCAGCTCTGTTGCATGGGCTACCGTTCCCGCTGCTGCAAGGGCGCATGTGGCCAATAAAGCGAGTGTTGTCTTGTGCATAGCCGGCCGTCTCCTCCTTATGTGGTCCCGGTCATCATGGGTGCCGGGCCTTTGAGCGCAGCAAACTGTCAGCCGGCTCGCGCGGCGTCAATCGAAGGGGTGGGGCGAGCCTGGCGTCAGCATTCCCTCGCCCATCATGCGGGCGCGCAAAGCCCGCCTCGCCACGGCTTTATCGCCTATGGCGGGTGAGGTTGGGGGGCGCGAAACGGCGCTGCCATGGGCACGCTTTGGCCTCATGGGGGGACGCGGAAGATGCCAAACTTTAGGTGCTAGACGCTGGCCGCTCAACGGGAGATGATGGTGGTAACGATGGAGCTTCAGTATGTCAGTTCTCCTGGCCGTGAAGAGTTTGGCGCGCATTGTCCGGTGTTTGGCGCTGGCAGGCGGGTTGTTTGCTATGGCAGCAACCCCAGCGGCGGCGTTTAGTGACGAGGGCCTGATTGAAGGCTTTGTTGAGACCGTGTTCGGCAGCGAAGCGGGTGGGCACGCTGAAGACCTGACGTCCCGGGTGGTGAAGAAGTTTACCGGCCCGGTTTTGTACTCCATCGTCACCTCCTCGAGCGTGAACCACACCGATACTGTGCGCCGGTTTATGACCGACCTCAGCGGCAGCATCCAAAATCTGATGCTGGTTGAGGCGAGCCATTTGGGCGAAGCCGACATGGTGATCTTTATGGTCGACAGGCGGGAGTATGTGCCCATTATCCGCGCAACGGCGTGGGCGGGGGTCGACACGCTGTTCTTGGAAGAAAACGCGTGTTCAGCGATCCTGGCGGCGCGGCGGACGGGCATTGAGCTTGCCTACATCTATCTCGTCGCCGATGAGGGGTTCGACAGCCTGTCGCACTGCATGGTGGAGGAGGTGGCCCAAAGCTTGGGGCCGGCGAACGATTCAAGTCGTCTCGTCCACAGCATATTCAACGACGACTCGGCCATTAACGTCTTCGGCGTCTTCGATTGGTTCATCCTCAACATCCTTTATGACACGCGCATCCGGCCGGGGATGACCGAAGCTGACGTGCGGCCTTTGCTTCCGGCGATCATCTCCGATGTGCGCCGCCGTCTGCCTGTGGCGCTGGGAACGGCTGAGCGTGCATCCATCGGTGGCGCCTTTCGTTAACGTTGCGCTCGCTTATTCACGAGTTTTTCAGCATAATTCGGTTTATTCTCAGCACTCGGCGATCTTGAGCCGATGTGTGTGGGCGATCGTGCGGCTGGCCGTGCGGTGCCGGCAGCCGTTGGGGCCACACGCAGACATAAGGAGAGACCATGACTTTTATGAAGGTGGCGGCCATCGCGTCGCTTTGTATTGCAGGCACTGTGGGCGCGGCGGTGGATGCCTGGGCGTTCAACAACAGGTCGACGGCGCGGCTCCTTGACCTTTCGCCGTCGCAAAGCACGCAGCAAGCCTCCACCAACAGGTCCCGCAATGTGCTCGACCGCCGGCTGTCGACGCGCCGCACCGCCGCCCGCCATGGCGTTCTGCCCATGACCCGGGGCGGTGCGCAGGCAAGGCAGATGGACCGCAAGTTTTTGCCCGCCACCGTCGCCTACTCGGGACGCTATGCGCCGGGCACCATCGTCATCGATACCAATGAGAAGTTTCTCTACCACGTGCAGCCGGGCGGGACGGCGCGGCGGTATGGGGTTGGCGTGGGCCGGCCGGGCTTCCAGTGGGCTGGGACGCACCGCGTCTCCCAAAAGCGCGAGTGGCCGGGCTGGACCCCCCCTCCTGCCATGCGCCGCCGTCAGCCTGAGCTTCCGGCGTATATGCCGGGCGGCCCTGAGAACCCGCTTGGCGCCCGCGCCATGTACCTCGGTTCGACGCTTTACCGCATTCATGGCAGCAACGCGCCCTGGTCCATCGGCCATGAGGTGTCCTCCGGCTGCATCAGAATGCGCAACGAGGACGTGATTGCCCTCTATGAAAACGTTAACGTGGGGACCAAGGTGGTCGTCCTGCGATAATGTGATGGCCGCATCGGCCTGGGGATAAGAAACCAATGAACGTCGCGCCCAATGTGCTTGCCCAAAGTGTCTCTCTTGACGGACTGCCTGAGGAGTTGGCGGTCGATCTCATCAAGGTGGCGCGGACACGGCCGGTGAAAGCGGGCACGACGCTCTTTGAAGCGGGTGACCCTGGTGACGGGTTTTATGCGCTTCTTGAAGGCTCGCTGAGGGTGATCTTGCGGGGGGAGGAGAATGAGCAGGTGCTCGCGATCCTGTCTCCTGGCGCAATTTTCGGCGAGCTCTCCTTGTTTGATGGGGAGCCGCGGTCTGCGACTGTGGTGGCATCCAAAGCCTCGCGCGTGGCGTTTTTCGATAAGGCCGCCGTGTTGCGGTTTGCGGACGATAACCCTGCCGTCTACCGCCATATGCTGTGTGTGGTGGGGCGGCGGCTGCGCGCCTCCAATGCGACGCTGGCGGCCCGCTCGCTGCTTCCCCTCACGGGCCGTGTGGCGCAGACAATGCTCCACCTTTCCGACATGTTCGGCAAGGATGTGGGGGAAGGACGCCGCCTCATCCACCATAAGATTAGCCAGGCTGACCTTGCGGCGATGGTGGGGGCGGCGCGCGAAAATGTCTCCCGCGTGCTGAACGATTGGAAGCGCGAGGGGCATATTAGCCGCTTTTCGGGGTACTACTGCATTGAAGATATGCCGGCCCTTCGGGCGCTCGCCACGCTTTGAGGGCGCTCACCTTGGTTTGACGGCGCTTGCCACGCGTTGAAGGCGATTGACTGCCGTTGCGGTCTGGGTGCTGGGCTGCGCGGTGCGGCGTGCGGTGATGGTGGGCTTGTCTGCCATGGCGGTTCTTTCAAAAGCTGTTCTGGGACGGGTTGGCCTTGTTGGCGCGGGGTACGGCTTGCTGCGGGCACGGGGGTTTGGCCCGGCGCGGTGAGGCGTCGGGTGGCGCATTTGGGGAGCGGCGGGACGCGTGGGGGCAGCCCGTGATGTGTTGTGTGTGAGGCTGTCCCCACGCGTCCTGCCTCGGCTTTTTGCGGATCGGGTTATTCGGCGCTCAGCCTCTCGGCGTTGCGCTTAAAGTCATCGCCGGAACTTCCCCCGAAGGCGTTCGTCATGGCCGCCGCGTCGGTCGGCTCAAGGCGCGTCCGGCGAGGACGCCGATCCGGTCCACCCACCATCCGCGCCTCCGTTACGGCGCATTGAGCAGGCCACCGAGCCCTCAGCTTCGCGGCGGGCGGTCCGGCACGCGCCTCCCCTTCGCTGAACGACTTGGGGAGTTTAGGGCCGCGCGCTTGGGGCGGGGATTAGTTTTTGGCGGCGGGTGGGGTGCCGTCCCCAGCCTTGATGCGAGGGTCCCGCGGGGCGATGACCGCGTCAACCCACGGCTTCGCCTTGAAAGGGTTGACCCGGTCATCGCCCCGCGGGAGCGGAGGTTGTGTCGGCTCCGGAGGAAGGTCCGGCTTTTTGTCTCACCAGAGGAAGATGAATTTGGCGGTTACTTTGACGCGGTATCGATCTAGTCGGTCACTCGTCCGCCCCTCGGGTGGCGTCATCGCTGTTGAGATGGGTTTCGTTGGGGCCAGCGGATGGGGTTGCGTTGGGCGGGGTGAGCGCCAGCGCTGAGAGGCTTTTGATCCCCGTCATGAGACTTGACCAAAGCGCGTCAGCGTGATTTCCCCGTGCAACATCAATGTACTGTCTGTCTGAGGCGGCGAGAATTCCCTCAGCGTCCATGTCCTCCATAAGGCTCACAACCTCGGACCAAAGATTGGCCTTGTTGGCGTCGCTAAACTCGGCAATGTACCACAGAGAAATCATGAGGTTCCGGGCCCATCCAGCATTCTTAGGGTCTCGCGCATTGAGCGTGCGGGCCTGTTTCAGTGATTGCTTGTATGCTTTGAGAGCGCCGACCCGATCCCCCTGTGCGTTTTTAGTGCGTCCGATGTTTTGCAGGCTCAATATGTATTCTCTGGCCAATTCAGTATTGCCGGGATCGCGTTCTAAAAAAGCCTCAGAAATAGCCAGTCCTTCTTCGTACACCTTGCGCGCCGCATCGTACAGCTTTAGCGATCTTTGCGTTTTTCCAACTTCGAAGACAGTGCTGAAGAATTCATCAGTCCAAAGGCGGTTTGCGGGCTCTCGGGCAAGCCGTGCACGGGCTATCTCGAGCGCATCTTCGTAAACTGTGAGCGCACCCTCGTGATCCTCAAGAGCGATCCGCGCGTCGCCAACGGCTCTCAAACTGAACGACAGGTCGCTCGCCCAATCAGCGTTTTCGGGGGCACGAGCAGCGACAGCGCGATCAAGCACAAGCGCCTCTTCATAGGCATCAAGGGCGCTGTAGGGATCTCCAAGAGCGGTCCGAACCCGCCCGAGACTGTCGAGGCTCACTGAGAGGTCTCGCATCCACTGGATATTCTCAGGCGAGCGCTCCAGCAGCCCACGGGCTAACGTGAGGCTTTCTTGATAGGCAGCCAGCGCATTCTCGTGATTGCCTTGAGCCAGGTGTATGTCACCGACGCGCTTGAGACTGACCAGTAGCGTGCGCGTGGTGGCTGCGGTCTTTGGCTCCTGGGACGCCAGAGAACGGGCAATGGCGAGCGCTTTTTCATAAAGGGTGAGGGCGAAATCTGTATTCCCTTGCTGGGAATGGACGTTCGCCACGTCACGAAGAGCCAGCAATTCGTCATGCTTCAAGATGGCATCGTCAGGGTTGAAACGGGCGAGGCTGTTGGAGATGGCGACGGCTTCCTCGTACGCGATCAGCGCGCCTGACAGGTCATTGTCCAGCATCTTGAGACCGCCGATGTCGTCTAACGCAAACGACACGCTGCGCGCCCACTTGATGTCAGTCGGGTCTCGCGCTGACAGGGATCGCCGGATCGAAAGGGCCTCTTCGTAGGCGGCAAATGCAGCGCCGAACTGACGCTCAGCTCTGTGGACGCGCCCGATTTTGGCCAAGCCGAAGGCGAGATCGAAAAGGTGACCGGCATCATCGGGGTCGCGTTCAACAAGGCTTCGCCGAATCGCAAGGGCTTCGCCATAAACGTCAAACGCTCCAGCATAGTCCCCCAGTGCCATTTGCAGGTTGCCGACCTTCTGAAGGCTCACGGTGAGATCGCGTGCCCAAACCGCATCTTTCGGGTTGCGCGATAGGAGGTTTCGGGCAATGGCCAGGGACTCCTCATAAGCGAATCGTGCGCGCTTATAGTCTTTCAGCGCCATCCACGCGTTTCCAGTTCGTGCCAAGCTCGCCATGACACCACGCGCCCAATCGGCGCTCCTCGGCGCGCTCTCCAAGAGGCTCCGATGCAACGCCAGTGCCTCTTGGAAGAGTTCAAGCGCGCCAGCGTGATCGTCAGCCTCAAGGCGTTTGTCGCCCAGAGCGATCAGATCCCACGCCTTAATGTCGTCCTGCGAAGCCGCCTCATCTGCCCGGTCAGATGGCTGAATGTATTCGGCGTCGCCGCGTAAACCTACTGCCAAGAGCCGTGCATGGGCTCGCTCGGCGGCGTGCTGGCATGTCACCGCCGCCCCGTCCTGCAAGAAAGATGCACCCAGCACGTTGCAAACCGGTACTGCAACCGGGTTCGCCAAGTGAGCAACAAATGCGCTGTGCGCGGTTGAGGGCAAGGCAAACCACACCAGCGCCAGCGCAAGGAGGGGCAGCCGCTTTTGGGTTTGGTTCAGCGAGTTCTGGGCGCGTTTGACACGGGAGCGCGCGTCATGTGCGAGCCGTCGACGGGACGGGGCACGCGGTGTTCTGGCGCAATGGATTAATAGCGTGGGAGCGCTGGGAAATTTCGACATCTTAGGTCTCAAATGAATAAGCCGGGCTCCGAAAAATAGAGCCGACTGCGCATTTGGGCAAACGCCTACTCAAAAAGGTCGGGTGGGAGGGCGTCGGGCTCTGGGTTGGGGCGGCCGAGGTGGGTGAAGGCGCGCTTGGTGAGGAGGCGGCCGCGGGGGGTGCGTTGTAAATAACCCTGTTGGAGCAAGTAAGGCTCGACAATGTCTTCCAACGCGTCGCGGGGTTCCGATAGCGCCGCCGCCAAGGTTTCGATGCCCACGGGGCCGCCGGAGTAGTGGTCGGCAATCAAAGTGAGGTAGCGGCGGTCGAGGGTGTCGAGGCCGGCGGCGTCAACGTCGAGCCGCAGAAGGGCGTCGTCGGCGATCTCGGGGGTGATGGCGTCGGCGCCGCCGACAATGGCGAAATCGCGCACACGGCGTAGCAGGCGGCCGGCGATGCGGGGGGTGCCGCGGGCGCGTCGGGCGATCTCGGCCGCACCGTCCGGGGTGGCGGCGATCCCCATTAGGTCGGCCGCGCGGGTGATGATGCGGGTGAGGTCTTCGGTGGAATAAAATTCAAGCCGAAGGGGGATGCCGAAGCGGTCGCGCAGCGGCGTTGTGAGGAGGCCGAGGCGCGTGGTGGCGCCGACCAACGTGAAGCGGGCGAGGTCGATCTTGACGGAGCGGGCGGCCGGGCCTTCGCCGATGATGAGGTCGAGCTGGAAATCCTCCATGGCGGGGTAGAGGATTTCTTCCACGTTGGGCGAAAGGCGGTGGATCTCGTCGATGAAGAGAACGTCGCGCTCTTCCAAATTGGTGAGGAGGGCGGCGAGGTCCCCCGCCTTGGCGATGACGGGGCCTGAGGTGGCGCGGAAGCCTGTGCCGAGCTCATGGGCGACGATTTGGGCAAGGGTGGTTTTACCGAGGCCCGGGGGGCCGACGAGGAGCACATGGTCGAGCGCTTCGCCGCGGTGGCGGGCGGCTTTGACGAAGACATCAAGGTTGGCGCGGGCGGCGGGCTGGCCGATGAAGTCGGCAAGGCGCTTGGGGCGGAGCGCGACGTCGTGATCATCGGGCTGCGCCTCGGGGGAGAGGGGGTTTGTCATGCGGCGAGCTGTTTGAGGCCTGCGCGGATCAGCTCGGCGGCGGCGGCGGCGGGTTTTTCAGCGCGGATGGCGGCGACGGCGGTGCGGGCGGCGGCCTCGTCGTAGCCAAGGTTGACGAGGGCGGAGATGGCATCGGCGGCCGGCGCGTCTTGCGGGGCGGCGGGGGCTGGGGCGATGGTGAAGACGGCGGCGGCGGGGGCTTTGGACTTCAGCTCCGTCGCGATCCGTTCTGCAACCCGTTTGCCGACGCCGGGCGCGCGGGCGATGGCGGTGCGGTCCCCTGTAGCGATGGCGGTGGCGAGATCATCGGGCGGGAGGGTGGAGACGACGCCCAGCGCCACCTTCGCCCCCACCCCTTGCACGCTTTGGAGGAGGCGAAACCAGTCCCGCCCTGCATGATCGCGGAAGCCGTAGAGGCGGATGAGGTCTTCGCGCACCACGGTTTCGATGATGAGGGTGGCTGTGTCGCCGACGGAAAGGGCTGAGAGGTCGCGGGCGGGCATATGGACCTCGTAGCCGACGCCGGACACGTCGAGGATGAGGGTTTCGCCCACCTCGGCGACGGTCCCTTTGAGGCGGCCGATCATGCCGCGGCCACGATGGTGCGCCTGTGGCTTGCGTGGCAGATGGCCACCGCGAGCGCATCGAAGGCGTGTTCTGTGGTGGCGTCGGCTT
>JBCDLN010000172.1:0-8914 GCA_038745295.1 Pseudomonadota bacterium
GCCGTCTCAACAAGCTGAGCCCAGTAGGAGCAGCCTACGGGGATTAGCTCGTCGTTGAAATCATAAGATTCGTTGTGGAGGTTAGCGACATCCTCGCCGACGCCCGCGAAGATGAACGCCCCTGGGACCGTGTTGAGCATAAAGGAAAAATCCTCAGCGCCCATGGTCGGCACCACATTGCGGTCCACATTGCCTTCGCCCACCACTTTTGCCGCAATATCGCCGGCGAACGCTGCCTCATCCACATCGTTCACGGTGACGGGATAGTCCCGCTTATAAGTCACATCCGCGTGGACCCCGTAGGCGCTGGCCACCTGCTCCACGACAGACACCAGCCGTTGCTCCACCAAATTGCGCACCTCGGGGTTTAGAGTGCGTACCGTTCCGCACAGTTCGGCGGTTTGGGGGATCACGTTGCCCGCCGTACCTGCGTTAAACATAGACATGGACACAACGGCTGCTTCCAGCGGGTCCACATTGCGCGCAACGATGGTTTGGAGCGCCATCACCACCGCTGAACCTGCCACAACGGGATCGTGGGAAAGGTTCGGCCGCGCCGCATGGCCCCCGATCCCGGTGAGCGTGATGTAGACCCTGTCGGCGGCGGCCATCAAAGGTCCTGGCCGCAAGGCAAACGTGCCGATGGGATGGCCTGGCAGATTGTGCATCCCAAACACGCGCTCGATGCCGTAGCGCTTCACAAGGCCGTCATCGAGCATGGCTTTCGCACCACCGCCGCCTTCTTCGGCCGGCTGGAAAACGAGCACCACCGTCCCATCAAAATTACGGGTTTCGCTCAAGTATTTTGCAGCGCCCAGCAGCATGGCTGTGTGCCCATCGTGCCCACAGGCGTGCATCTTGCCCGGCGTGCGAGACGCCCAGGGAAGCCCGGTCTTCTCCAAGATCGGCAGCGCGTCCATATCGGCGCGCAGGCCAATCACCCGGTCCGAGCTGCCCGAGCCTTTCACGACCCCTACAACCCCCGTCTTGCCGACGCCTGTCTCCACATGGTCAACGCCGAATTCTGCAAGTTTTTCAGCAACAAGGCCTGCAGTGCGCGGCACGTCATAAAGGAGCTCGGGATGCTCGTGAATGTCCCGGCGCCATTTGGTGATCTCTTCGGCGAAGTCGTGGAAACGATTGACGATTGGCATGCAGAACCCCCAAAACCCTCGCCTGGCCTAACAAACCTGACGCATCCATGCTAGTGTGCGCAGCGGTTTCAGGGGAATGGGCGTAAACGCCGCGCGCCTTTCATGCCTTTTGCACCCCGATGCGCGGGAGGACGACTTGTCCGCTCCACAAACGTCTCTAAGCTCTCAGGGGTCGCGACCCGCGTTTAGTACACCATAGGGGCCTTCATGGCTGTATCACTCCAGACGCGCCTTCAACGGCTGATCACCAGTGCGCGCGCAGCGCTCATGGTGGAGCGCTTGTGGCCGGCTATTGCGCCCATGGTGGGCGTGTTGGCCGTCTTTGCGGCCACGGCGTTGATGGGGCTTTGGATTGGTGTCCCGCCGGTCGTCAAAGGGCTGGGGCTGGTCATCTTTGCGGCGCTCTTCGTGGCCGCCGGCTGGCGGCTTCGGCGTTTGAAGTGGCCGCGGCGCGATGATGCCCTGCGCCGGCTGGAGGATGACGCGGACCTGCCGCACCGTCCGCTGGGCACCTATGAAGACAGTCTCGCCCCAGGCGGCGATCCGGTGACGGAGGGCCTCTGGCGGGTTCACCGGCGCAGAACCCGCGAGCGTCTGGGCGCACTGCGCTTTGCGATCCCACGGGCGAGCCTCGTCCCGCACGACCCCTATGCGATCCGCGCCGTGGTGGGGATTGTGCTCTTCATTGGGGTTCTGGTGGGCGCCGGCGCTGTTGCTGAGCGCATCATCACGCCGTTTGATTTCACCGAGCCCTCCGTTGCTGCGAGCGAAGCCAACAACCGTCTTGACGCTTGGGTCACGCCGCCCGCTTACACCGGTCGCTCGCCGCTGTTCTTATCGGCCGCCACTCGGGTCGATACGGTGGATGGCATCCGCGTGCCGGCAGGATCTACGCTGACTGTGCGGGCACAAGGCTTCGGCACCGTGATGGTGCGGGTTGAGGGCGAGGCGGGCGTGCGCGAAGAAGAAATGAGCGCCCTTGTGGAGGAGGGCACGAGCGCACAGGCCCTGCAAACCGTTTTACCTATAGAAGGGGTCATGACGGTGGAGGTGAGCGAGGGGGGCAATGCGCTGGAGCGCTGGCTCTTCATTGCTGATGGTGATTTGCCGCCCACCGCAGAAATCACTGAGGCACCGCGTAGCGATGAGCGCAACGGCTTTGAGCTGCGCTACACGCTCGATGACGATTATGCGATTGCCTCCGCCGAAGCCCTTCTCACACCGCGGCTTTCAGAAGAGGGGCGCCGGCCGCTGGTGGAGAACCCAGCCTTTCCCGTCACCCTTCCTGGCGGGCCGGGGATGCGCGGCGCAGCGCGGACCGTGCAAGATCTCTCCGCGCATCCGTTTGCTGGGCTAGAAGTCTCTGTCAGAGTGCGGGCAAGTGACGGCGTGGGCCAAACCGGCCTCAGCGATGCGCGCGTCTTCCGCCTGCCTGAGCGCACATTCGTAAACCCCGTGGCGCGGGCTGTGGTGGAACAACGCCAGATCCTAGCGCTCGATGCCAATGACCATATTGAGGTGATTGAGGCGTTCGACCTTTTCTTGCTGATGCCTGAGGCGCTGGGCGGGCCTGGTGCGTTCCTGGCAATGCGCGCCGCCTATCGCGATCTCGTGCGCGCCAAGACCGACCCTGAGCTGGTCGCAATGCTCGACGATTTGTGGCAGCTGGCGCTGATGCTCGAAGACGACGGTATGAGCGATGCGGAGCGCGCCCTGCAGGCGGCGCAGGAGAGGCTCCGCCAGGCCCTTGAAGACGGCGCACCGCCTGAAGAAATCGCCCGCCTCACCCAAGAGCTGCGCGAAGCGATGCAGCGCTTCCTGCAAGCTCTGGCTGAACGCTCAAGGGCCATGCCCAATCAGCAGCAGGCGATGGACCCCAACGCCCAAATGATGACCCAGCAAAACCTCGAGGATATTCTCAAAAGGATCGAGGAGCTGGCCCGTCAAGGCCGTCAAGAGGAAGCTGAAGCCCTCCTCAGCGAGCTGCAACAAATGATGCAGAACCTCCAGATCGCCCAGGGACAAGGCCAGGGCCAAAACGGCGACCCCATGGGCCAAGCCGGCCGTACCCTCGACGAGCTTGGCCGCATGATCCAGCGCCAACAGGAGCTCATGGACGAGACCTACGGCATGAACCAGGGCCAAGATGGCGAGGGCCAAGAGGGCCAGCAGGGACAGCAAGGCCAACGGGGACAACAGGGCCAGCAGTTTGGTCAGCAGGGCCAAGGTCAGCGGGGTCAGGGCCAGCGAGGTCAACGTCAGCCGGGCCAGGGGCAGCCAGGCCAAGGCGGTCAAATGGGGCAAAACGGCCAACCGCAGCCCGGCGGGCCGATGACGCCGCAGGAGCGCGCCGAAGCGCTCAGACAGCTACAAGAGCAGCAGCAAGCCCTTCGCCAGCAGCTCGATGATTTGATGCGGCAACTCGAAGAGCGTGGGTTCGAGCCGGGTGAGCGCCTTGATGATGCTGAGCGCTCCATGGGCGATGCAGGCGAGTCGCTCGGCGAGGGCCAAGCCGGCGAAGCTGTCGGCGAGCAGGGCGACGCGCTTCAGGCTCTGCGTGAAGGCGCGCAATCCATGGCCCAACAGCTGGCTGAGGCCCAACAAGGTGGCGGCGATGGTGAGGATATGGGCGCGCCCGCGCCAGGGCCAGGCCGCGATCCCCTTGGCCGCGCCCGCCGTGAAGGCAGCTATGCCGATACCAGCCGCGTCGAGATCCCTGACGAAATCGATACCCAAACCGCCCGCCGCATCCTTCAAGAACTGCGCCGGCGGCTGGGCAATATCGAGTTGCCACGGGTGGAGCGGGACTACTTGGAGCGGCTTCTACCTTAGAGGCCGAGCCCGCACCAAAGCGCAGCTGCCCTGGCCAACGCGCAGCTGCCCCAACAGCACAGTGCGGCCGCCGCAACCGCACAGTGCAGCTGCCTCAACAGGAAAGTGCGGCTGCACGAAAGGCACAGTGCAGCTGCACGAAAGGCAAAGTGCGGCTGCACGAAAGGGAAAGTGCGGCTGCCTCAACACCAAAGGGCCGCTCGCCCGGCGGCGTGGGTGAGGACCAGGCGGCGCGTGGATCCTGTTCTTCGCCCACTCCGGCAAGAGCCTGGCAAACCAGGGAATTGGAGCGGACGCCCGAGCCATCGCACGCGCCCAATGCCGCTCACTGAACTTAGGCTGCTGCTATTTGCCTAAAGCCTGGGCACCACCCGCCGGTGCATGATGGCGCGTCAATACCTCGTTCAGCCCCATGCTGCATAACGCTCAGATGCCAGCCATGATCCGCGCGGGGACAGACGCTGCGCGGCAGAGCCGACGCACAGGTTGCAACGTGCTAGGATTTCGCCGGATCGTGGCAGGAAAGGACAGCCAGTCGGCCTTCGGAGGAGCCCGATGATTGCGCTCGACAATGTGGGACTTCGCTATGGAAACGGGCCGGAAATTCTCCGCGACCTGTCCTTCGATATTCCGCCGCGGTCCTTTCAGTTCCTGACCGGCCCATCGGGGGCAGGCAAGACCACCTTGATGCGGCTCTTGTCGCTCTCACTGAAACCCACCCGCGGGTTCATGAGCCTGTTTGGCGCCGACGTCACCCTCCTCCGACGCCAAGAGCTTCCCGGAATGCGCCGGCGCATCGGCGTGGTGTTTCAGGACTTCCGGCTCCTGGATCATTTGTCGACGTTTGACAATGTGGCGCTGCCGCTGAGGATTGCCGGGCGCGAGCCCCACACCTATCGCACTGACATTATTGAGTTGTTGCGCTGGGTGGGGCTTTCTGAGCGCCAGCATGCCTTCCCGCCGGTGCTGTCGGGCGGCGAAAAGCAGCGGGCGGCCATTGCCCGCGCGCTCGTCACACAGCCCGATGTTTTGCTGGCCGATGAGCCCACAGGCAATGTCGATCCGCCCATGGCAAAGCGCCTCATTCGCCTGTTTCAGGAGCTGAATACGCTGGGGACGTCGGTGGTGATTGCCACCCATGACATTGGTCTCATGGATCAGATCGATGCGCGGCGCTTAATTTTGTTCGACGGCCGGCTTGAGGCGTCCTCGTGATGGAAGCGGGCGGGGGCGGGGGCCCAGACCGGCGGGCAGGCAGCGGGTCGTCCGGCAAAGGCCGCGGCGCCGACCGCCGCGATGGCCCGTCTCCTGGCGAAACCCGCCCAGGCCCTGGTGATGATAGAGCGCGGCAACGAACCCCACGGGGCGGCGCATCAGCTTCGGGCACAGGCGAGACGCGCCAGCGGGCCAACACAAGGGCAGATGCGTCGCCACCCAAAGGTCAACCAGTCCCCATCGCACCAAAGCGCTCCGAGACAGCAGCCCATGCCGACCGGCCAGGATCTGTGCAGCAAACATCTGCGCGGCCAGCATCGCCGCGGCCGCGCAGGCTTGCGACCGTTAATGACGCCGAGGGGAATGCACAAAGCCCCGCCCGGCGTCCAACGGCGGCAACCACCCCGCAACACAAAGTAGCCGATGAGGCTGGAGCCCATAGACGCACCCGGCGCAGTGCCTTGCCCGACGACGCGCCACAGCCCCATGCCCGCGCTGCGCAACCGCCAAGAGGCGCACCTGCCCACCAAGGCGGCCGCACCCCGCAAACGCCGAGCCGGCCGCCCCCCGCAGAGGCGGCCCCGCCTCAAAGGCCGGCCGATCCCCATCGCTCACCCCAGCCAGCCAATCAGAGCACCGTTGCTGCAGAGCGCACGCCGCGCCGCCGTCCCCAACTGGTGGATGCGCCCGATCAAGATGTGGTGGTGGAAAACGGACCATTGGTGGCTCAAAACACGGTTGCCGCCCGTGGGCTGACCAGCCTTATCGCGATTATGGCGTTCTTGTCCGCGCTCCTTCTGGGCGCGGCGATGGTGGTGGATCGTGCGGCCAACGCGTGGGGTGCAAAGGCGTTGGAGGAGGTGAGCGTCACACTTTTACCCAAGGAAGACGCGCCAATGGGCCCGCGGCTGGCGGCTGTGGAAGCGGCCCTCACCGCCACCGATGGCCTCACCACTGTCACCATCATCGACAATGAGCAGTCACAGGCCCTTCTCGCGCCCTGGTTTGGTGAGGGGACGGACCTGTCGCTCTTGCCGGTGCCGCGCATTGTCGTGGCAGAACGGTCCGGCCCCTTTGACCGTGATGGATTGCAAGAGGCCCTCAGCACCATCGAGGGCGCAATGCTTGATGATCATGAAGGCTGGAGTGAGCGGCTGTCGTCCATGGCAAGGGCCGTGTTGTTGGGCGTTGTGGGGATCTTGGGCTTGATGCTTGTGGCAACGACCATTGCCGTGGTTTTTGCCACCCGCGCGACCATTGCCGCCAACAGCGCCACCATAGAGGTGCTCTACGTGCTGGGGGCGGAGGACCGGTTTATCGAGCGGGCGTTTAGGCGCCGCTTTGTTTTGATCGGGCTGCGCGGCGCGCTCCTTGGCGTTGCCATTGCAGCCGTCCCCTTCGCGGCGTTGGAGATCTACAGCCTTTTGGGCGGCGTGGGGGCTTCGGCCCAAGCCGACGCGCTCTTCGGCAGACCGCGCATTGGCGCTGTGGGTTTTGCTGCGCTTTTTGCGATCGCTGGCTTGATTGCCCTCACAGTTGGCCTCACCACGCGCAAAGCCGTGCGCCACCAACTCAAAGAGCTCAACCCATGACTGCGCCACCCCCTCCATCCTCCGCGCCGGCTGAGGATGGGGATGAGACCCAAAGGGCACCTGTTCGGGGCGGGATAGGCCATGTGATCGCCCTCATCCGCTCGGCTGTCTATTCGGTGGTCGCCACCACCTACTTTCTCGTCATGACCGCGTGCTCGTTTTGGGTAGCGTTCGTGCCGCCCGATAAGGTGCGCCAGCTTTTTCGGCTGTGGGCGTCTGGCGATATGTTTTTGTTGCGCGTTCTGGTCGGTCAAAAGGTCAAAGTTTTGGGGGGTGATAACATTCCCGGTGGACCGGCGCTGATTGCGTCGAAGCATCAATCTGCTTGGGAGACCATCGCGCTCATCCCATTGGTGCCTCAGGGGGTTTTCATCCTCAAAAAGGAACTCTTGGATATTCCTGTCTACGGTTGGTTTGCCAAGTATTACGGCATGATCCCGGTCGACCGATCCGGTGGGTCGGCAGCGCTGAAACAGTTGTCGGTCGACGCAAAAGCTGCGCTCGACAAGGGGCGCCAAGTCATCATTTTCCCTGAAGGAACCCGCCAGCTCGTTGGTGCGCCGCCGTCCTATAAGCCCGGCGCCATTTTCTTGTATGATCGGCTGAAGGTGCCCATGGTGCCAGTCGCCCACAACTCCGGCCTTTTATGGCCGCGCCGGCGGTTTGTGCGTTATCCCGGCACCGTGACGGTGTCCTTTCTGCCGCCCATCCCCGCTGGCCTCAAACGCGCTGACGCCCAGGAGAGGCTAAAGACGGCCATTGAACGGGAGACGGACCGGCTCGTTCAGCTCGGCTCGCAATAGACTGCCGTGGGACCCGCCTTCGACAACGCTGCAGCCACTCGTACCCTTAGAACACATGTCCGAGCGCGGGACGGGACGCCTATTGATGGGGGAGGGGTGCGGCTCCCCATGCGCTCTTCGACGCGACAGGATTTGGGTGGGTGGCCGCCCCTACCAACCATAGAGGGGGCGGTAGGTCAGCGTTGTCACAGCAACGCACACCACAGCTCCGATGATGTTGAGGAAGAAGCCGGCTTTGGCCATGTCTTTGGTGGTGAGTTCTTTGTGGCTGAACACAATGGCGTTCGGCGCGGTCGCTACAGGCATCATGAAGGACATGTTTGCCGCTAAGGCCGCGGGGACCGCGAGGAGAAGGGGGCTCACACCCACTCCCACAGCAAGCGCGGCAGCCACCGGCAAAATGGTGGCAGCTGACGCAGGGTTCGACATCACCTCTGTCAGAAACACCATCATCACCGTCATCAGCGCCACGAGCACAACAACGGAAACATCAAGCCCGCTGACAGCCCCGCCGATGACAGCCGCAAGCCCTGTGGATTGAAAGCCCGTCGCAATGGCAAGGCCGCCGCCAATGAGCAGCAGCACATTCCACGGAAGCGTTCTTGCCCTTTCCCAATCAAGGGGGAAGTTTTTGAATGTCCTGTCTGTGGGAATGGCAAATAAAAGGACCGCGGCCGCAATGGCCACTGTGGTGTCCGAGATGGGAAGGCCTACAGCGCGGGACAGTGGATCGCCAAGGATCCAACCCACAGCGGCCAGCACAAAAACCCCCGTCACCACTCGCTCCGGCCCGCTCATGGGGCCGAGCCCATCACGTTCCCGGCGGATCACTGCGTCCACGTCCTCAACGCCGCCAATTTCTGATCGAAACAACACCAGCGTAAGAAGAGCCCACGCCGCCACCAGCATAATGAGCATCACCGGCAGGCCCATCAAAAGCCAATCCACGAACTCGATCTCAATGCCGTATTCGGCGAAAAGCGTGGTGGCGAGGAGGCCGTTCACCGGTGAGCCGATGAGGGTTGCCATGCCTCCAATGGAAGCGCTGTAGGCAACAGCCAGCATCAGCCCGACGGAAAAGCGGCGCACGTGTTTGGCGTCCTGCGCGCTGGAGCGGCTTCGCACCACCTCGATGACGGAAAGGGCAACGGCGAACATCATGATGGTGGCGGCAGTATTGGTGATCCACATGGACAAAAACGCCGTGGCGATGACGAAGCCCAGGGTCAGATTGCGGGGGCCTGCGCCAATCCGCGAGACAATCCCCAGCGCAATCCGGCGGTGAAGGCCTGCTGCTTCGATGGCGCGCGCCAGCATA
>JBCDLN010000173.1:0-8908 GCA_038745295.1 Pseudomonadota bacterium
CATCGCTCGACCATTGGCGCGCGCAGCCGGCAGAAAAACGCACAAAGGATCTGGCAGCGACCATCCAGGCCGAAGCGGCCGTGCTTGATCTTGCCGATGCGGAGCCCGCCTGGGGGGATGCGCCAGCTGCCATCGAAGCGCTCACCCAAGCCGTGCTTGAGTGTGAATATGCGCTGATCCCTCACGGGCTTCATGTGATCGGGGTCGCACCCACCGCCGCGGAACGGGCCGACCTTCTCACCGCGATGGGCGAAGCGCGCTTTGGCGCAGACCTGCGCGCCCGCGCCGAAGAGATTGCCAACGCGGCCGGTTCTTCCCCGCCGGCAAGCGCCAAACCGCAATCAAAAGCGCGCTCCACCAGCACCCCCTACCCTGAGGAGACCCACGAGGACGATCCTGATGCCGCCCTGGTGGAAGCGGACCGGCACTTGCGCACCCACACCACTGAGCTCGACGCCCTGGTCAATGCCCTTGACGGTCGCTTCGTCCCGCCGGGCCCTGCTGGCGATCTCATCCGCAAGCCCGACCTTTTGCCCACCGGCCGCAACATCCACGGGTTCGACCCCTTCCGTCTGCCATCGGCCTTTGCGGTGGCTGACGGTGCCGCACAGGCCGATCGCATCATTGCCCGCCAATTGAGCGAAACCGGTGCCTATCCTGAGACGATTGCGCTGGTTCTGTGGGGGACCGACAACCTCAAGTCCGAAGGGGCACCAATTGCCCAGGCGCTCGCCTTTTTGGGAGCGCGGCCCCGGCTTGATGCCTATGGCCGTGTGGCAGGCGCTGAACTCATCCCCCTTTCAGAGCTCGGCCGCCCGCGCATCGACATCATGGTGACGCTATCGGGGATCTTCCGCGATCTTCTTCCCATGCAAACCCGGCTTTTGGCGGAAGCTGCGCTCCTTGCCGCCAACGCCGATGAGCCGCTCGACCAAAACGCGGTGCGCCGTCACACCCTCGCTTATATGGAGGCTGAAGGGTGCGACCTTGAAACGGCAGCGCTGCGGGTCTTTTCCAACGCCGAAGGGGCCTACGGCGCCAACGTCAACCAGCTCATCACCTCAAGCAGTTGGGATGATGAGGACGAACTTGCCGATATGTTCACCCGCCGCAAAGGCTTTGCCTACGGCGTGAAGGGCAAGCCCGCTGCCCAGCCAGAACTCCTTCATCAGATGCTGAAGGACGTGTCGGCCGCGCACCAAAACCTTGAATCGGTGGAACTCGGTATCACCACCATCGACCACTATTTCGATACGCTCGGCGGGGTCTCCCGCGCGGTCTCACGGGCCAAGGGCGAGCGTGTTCCGGTCCTCATCTCCGACCAAACTCGGGGCGATGCCAAAGTGCGCACCCTCGATGAGCAGGTGGCGCTTGAAACCCGCACCCGCGCCCTCAACCCCAAGTGGACCGAGGGCATGTTGCAGCATGGTTATGAGGGGGTTCGCCAGATCGAAGCCTCCATCACCAACACCATGGGGTGGTCGGCGACGGCCGGCGGGGTCCAACCCTGGGTCTACGAGCGCCTCACCGAAACTTACATCCTTGATCATGACATGCGTCAAAGACTTGCCGCGCTCAATCCGCAAGCTGCGCAGAAGGTCGCCTCCCGCCTGATCGAAGCCCATGAGCGGCGGTACTGGGAGCCCGACCCTGAAACACTGGCAAGCCTTGAAGCGGCAGCGGACGAAATTGAAGACCAGCTTGAAGGGGTTCACGCTTGAATATTCAAATCAGGAACCCCGTTCCCGTCAGGCCCGATGGCGATGGCTCGGTCCAGGTCAAAATGGATCCGTCCCTCAAGATCGACACCGCGCAAGTCTTTGCCGTCTACGGTAAGGGCGGGATCGGCAAATCCACCACATCGTCGAACCTATCGGTGGCGTTTTCCAAGTTGGGCAAGCGTGTTCTGCAGATCGGCTGCGATCCCAAACACGATTCCACCTTCACGCTAACGAAGAGCCTTGTGCCCACCGTTATCGATGTTCTGGAAAGCGTTGACTTCCACTCTGAAGAGCTGCGCGTGGAAGACTTTGTCTACGAGGGCTACAACGGCGTCATGTGCGTTGAGGCGGGCGGTCCGCCGGCGGGCACCGGGTGCGGTGGCTACGTGGTGGGCCAAACCGTCAAACTCCTCAAAGAGCACCACCTGTTGGAAGACACCGACATCGTCATCTTCGACGTGTTGGGTGATGTGGTGTGCGGCGGGTTTGCTGCGCCCCTTCAACATGCCGAGCGGGCGTTGGTGGTGACGGCCAACGACTTTGATTCCATCTTTGCCATGAACAGGATCGTCGCCGCGATCCGCGCCAAGTCCAAAAACTATGACGTGCGGTTGGGCGGGGTCATCGCCAACCGCTCCGCAGCCACCGACGAGATCGACCGCTTCAACGAAGCCACCGGTCTGCGCCGGCTTGCTCACCTGCGCGATGTGGATGCCATCCGCCGTTCCCGCCTCAAAAAGCGCACCCTTTTTGAGATGGGCGATGATCCTGACGTGATCGCCGTCCAGAACGAGTACTTGAACTTGGCCCGCACGCTGCTCGCCGGCGTTGAGCCGTGTGATGCGACCCCCATGAAAGACCGCGATATCTTCGACTTCCTGGGGTTCGATTGATGGCCGACGCTGTGCCCCTTCCCTACCATCGCGCCCACGGCAAAGCGCCTGGCGAAAGCTATGCGAAAAAGCGCGATTCGCTGGAGGAGTACTTTGACCGCACCGCGGCTGATGCCTGGCGGACGCTCACTTCCGACGAGAAGGTCAGTAAGATCCGCGCCACCGTACGCGCAGGGCGTGAGGAAATGCGCGCGCTGATCTTGTCATGGCTTGGGGAAGACCTGGAAAGCCACCGCGTCTTTGATGCGGGGTGCGGAACCGGGGCGCTTGCGGTTGAAGCGGCCGCGCGCGGTGCGGCCGTGCTTGCCATTGACGTCTCCCCCACAATGGTGGGGATTGCCCGCGAGCGGACCGAAAATGCAGTGCCGGAAGGGACCGGCCCACAAAAATGGCGTGTGGACTTTCGCGCCGGTGACATGGTGGCCGACCTTGATCGCACCGTCGATCACGTGGTGGCGATGGATAGCCTCATCCACTACGGCCTCACCGATATCATCGCCGCGCTCACCACCTGGGCGCCCCATGTGCGCCGGTCGATGGTCTTTACCATTGCGCCCCGCACGCCGATGCTTGCGCTCATGCACGCGGTGGGCGGGCTGTTCCCACGGGGGCACAAAGCGCCGGCCATTGCCCCTGTCGCACCGCAAAAGCTTCTCGCCGCCATTGCGGCCGAGCCAGCGCTTCAAAGCTTTCAGGTGACCCGGACGGAGCGCGTGGTGTCGGGCTTTTACACCTCGCAAGCTGTGGAGTTGGTGCGCCGGTGAGCCTCACGGGTCGCCATACGCCTCCTTCAAAGGGGAATGCACCGCTCAGCCGGGCGCGCTACTCTTTCTTTGACGGTGTGCCGCCCAAATGGCTCCCCTTTGCAGACGCTGCTTCGGCGCGGTTGCCGCTGTCAAAACTCTTCAGGCTCTCGCTTTTCCAGGTCACGGTGGGGATGGCGCTGGTGCTCCTCACGGGAACGCTCAACAGGGTCATGATTGTCGAGCTGCAGCTGAGCGCCAGTCTGGTGGCCGCTGTGGTGGCGCTCCCTGTGCTTTTTGCCCCGGCGCGCCTTCTTGTCGGCCATCGGTCCGACAATCACCGTTCTTACCTCGGTTGGCGCCGCACGCCCTACATTTGGCTCGGCACCATGCTCCAGTTCGGCGGCTTTGCCATTATGCCGTTTGCGCTCTTGGTGCTGACCGATAGCGATGCGCCGGGGTGGGTGGGCCAAGGGGCAGTTGCCCTGGCGTTCCTCCTCGTGGGGGCTGGTCTTCATACGGTGCAAACCGCAGGTCTTGCGCTCGCAAGCGATTTGGCGAGCGAAGAGACGCGGCCCCGCGTGGTCGCCCTCCTTTATGTGATGCTTCTTGTGGGGATGCTTGTGGCAGCGCTTGGCTTCGGCTTGGCCCTCCAAGATTTTAGCCCATTGCGGCTCATCCAGGTGGTTCAAGCGGCCGCCGTCATCACCTTCATCCTCAACTTCGTGGCCGCCTGGCAGCAAGAGATGCGCGATACGGAGCGCACCTCCTTCTCCCGCCCCAAGGCGCCTTTCTGGCAAACCTTCCGCACCATCATGGCCAACCGCCGGGCGCTGCGCCTTTTGGCGGCTGTGGCGGTGGGGACCATGGCGTTTTCCATGCAGGACGTGTTGCTGGAGCCCTATGGCGGCGAGATGCTGGGCCTTTCGGTCAGCGCAACCACGGAACTCACCGCGCTTTTTGCTGCTGGGACGCTGGCCGGAATTTGGCTTGCCGCGCGGCGCCTAGAGCGGGGGTTTGAGACCCATCGCTCCGCCGTCTTCGGATTGCTAGCGGGTATTGTCGGCTTCACGATCATCATCTTTGCTGACCCGTTTGGCTCAGCGCTTTTGTTCCGCATCGGCGTCATTGTTGTGGGCTTTGGTGCAGGCCTCTTCGGGGTGTGCACCCTCAGCGCAGCCATGCGGGCAACGGACGAAACTGTGGCTGGTCTTGCCCTTGGGGCTTGGGGGGCCACACAGGCCGCCGCCGCGGGCGTTGGGATCATGGTCGGCGGGGTGATCCGCGATGGGGTGAGCGCGCTTGCCGCCTCAGGCGCGCTGGGCTCCACCCTTTCTTCACCCGCCGTGGGCTATAGCGCTGTCTATCACCTGGAGATCTTAGGGCTTTGTGTCGCCCTCATCGTCATCGTCCCACTCATCCAACACGGATCGACCATGAAGTCGCGGTTCGGCCTCACCGAGTTGCCAGGATGATGAGGCAGCCATGACCCCCCCTTTCGGCGCAACGACCTTGCCATCGGCCTCCATCACCGCCGCAGCCTCCTGCGGCACGGCTTTGGCCGCAAGGGATGTGCGGGGCCGCCGCGCCAACCCGAGGGACCTTTTCCTCCAACCCCAAACCACAGGTCGCGGCAGCACACGCGTTGCTGCGGCCCAACGTCCAACCATCGCAACGCATAAAGCTGGGGAGTGATTATGCTAGGTGCGCTTAAAACAAAGCAGACGGTGCCGTGCACCGTGGAAGTCAGCCACACGTTTGAAAGTCTTCACGCTCACGTGGTGCTGCCCGACGGGATTGACGCTGAACCGGGCGATGAAATCATCGTCCACGGCAGCCCCATCAAAGTGCCCTACGGCGAGGTGGCTTCGGTCGAGCGGGAAGCTACCATCGTGCGTGCAACGCTCATCGAGCGGCTTTGGGTGCGCCTCACGGGCGACTTGGAGTTCATGGAGCTTTGCGAGTTCTCTTTCTCGGAAAGGGCACACGCATGAACGCCCCGATGCGCCACCCCGTGAAGAGTGCTCCGCGTGACGTCAACGAAACCACGCGCCTAGCCCAAGAATCGACGGTTCTCGCCCCCCGGTTCTACACCACCAACTTCGACGAGATGGACAAGATCAACGTCGAGCCCGTGCGGGAAGAGTGGGACGAGTTGATCGCAGAAATGCGGAGCGATCCCAACAAAGGCCACTTCAAGAAAAACGAAGACTGGGACACCATCGATTTCAGCGCCCTCGACCCCGAGCTCAAACGGGAGTTTGTGGACTTTCTGGTGTCGAGCCTCACGGCAGAGTTTTCAGGCTGCGTCCTTTATAAGGAAATGAAGAAACGCGGCACCAACAAAGACATTTGTGAGCTTTTTGGGTTGATGAGCCGTGATGAAGCGCGCCACGCCGGCTTCATCAACGATGCGCTGAAAGAAGCCAACATCGGTGTCGACCTTGGTTTCTTAACCAAGCAAAAGAAGTACACCTACTTCAAACCGAAGTTCATCTACTACGCGACGTATCTTTCCGAGAAAATCGGTTATGCGCGCTATATCACCATCTATCGGCATCTTGAGAAGAACACCGACAAGCGCTTCCACCCGATCTTCAAGTGGTTCGAAATGTGGTGCAACGATGAGTTTCGCCACGGCGAAGCGTTTGCGTTGTTGATGCGGGCCAATCCGCACACCTTGTCGGGCGCCAACAAGCTGTGGATCCGCTTCTTCCTCCTGGCGGTCTATGCGACCATGTACGTGCGCGATCATGCCCGCCCTGCCTTCCACCAGGCGCTGGGCATTGACCCGACCGACTATGACGCCAAAGTCTTCCGCCTCACCTCCGAGATCACCAAGCAAGTGTTCCCGCTGACGCTGGATACCGATTCGCCGGTGTTCGCCAAAGGCTTTGCGACGCTCGCAAGGATCAACGAGAAAATGGAAGAGGCCGGCAAGCAGGGCTTTTTCGGCAAGGTGCGCAAAGCGGGGCTCGTCTTGCGCGCAGCTGCGGTGTTCGGCCGGCTTTATGTGCACCGCACCGAGCCCAACACGCCGCCTGTCTCAAGCCGGCTCGAGCCGGTTTGGTGATGGCGTCCTGATGCTCGCCCTCGCCGTCCTTTACGCCCTTGCGGTGTGGTGGTCGACCACACAGGCCCTTTTGTGGCTTGTGCGGTCTGCGCCCAAGCACGCCCTCAACGCGCTCGCCCTTTGCTTGGCGGCCGCTTGCGGCGCGCTGGCGGTGGCGGCGGCCGATGATGGCGGCGCCCACGCAGCCTTTGTAGGCTTCACGGCGGGGATCGGGCTTTGGGCGGCGTTTGAGATTACGTTCCTCACAGGGGCGATCTTGGGCGTCGATGTGCCCTCCTACTCTGATCGGTGGTGGGCGAAGGCCTGGTCGGCCTTTCAGGCGATCATTTGGCACGAGTTGGCGCTCATCATCACCCTTGCGGTGCTTTTGGTCGCAACGGCAACAAGCGCTAATCCGTCCGCAGCAGCGGCCTTTGGCGCGCTCTGGGTGATGAGGGCGAGCGCCAAGCTTAACCTCTTCTTAGGGGTGAGGAACCTGTGCACCGAGTTCTTGCCCGAGCCTGTGGCTCATCTTGGCAAGCACTTCAGGCGGCGGACCATGAACGCTATGTTCCCGTTCTCGGTTCTGTTTGCCACGCTGGCAGCGGCCCTTCTGTTACGGGCGGGCCTTGCGCCCGACACGAGCTCCTCGCAAGCGATCGCCTCAATTTTGACGGCGACACTGGTGGGGCTGGGTGTTTTGGAGCACTGGCTCATGCTGACGCCGCTGTCAGCGCTCGATCTGTGGTCGGCGCGGTTCATGAAAGCGAGCCGCGTCACCTTTGCGCGCCCGCTTGGCGCCACCCGAACGTCAATCTAGGTATGGGGCCGGAGGAGAGTATCGGCATGGACTACGAAGCGCACTTTGCACAAAGCCTGGACGCCTTGCGTGACGAGGGGCGCTACCGTGTGTTCGCCGACTTGGAGCGATACCGCGGCGCCTTCCCGCGCGCCAAACGCCATACCGACGGGCAAGGCGCCGGCGAGGTCACCGTGTGGTGCTCCAATGACTATTTGGGCATGGGACAGCATCCCGATGTGATCGGCGCCATGCACGAAGCGCTCGACAAGTGTGGCGCTGGCGCCGGTGGCACCCGCAACATTTCAGGCACCAACCACTACCATGTGGAGTTGGAACGCGAGTTGGCTGACCTTCACGGCAAGCCGTCCGCCCTACTCTTCACCTCTGGGTACGTGTCCAACTGGGCAGCTCTCGGCACGTTGGCAGCAAAACTCCCGGGCTGTGCTGTCTTCTCAGATGCCAAAAACCACGCCTCCATGATTGAAGGCATCCGGCATTCGCGCGCTGAAAAACATATATTCAAACACAACGATCCAGAAGACCTCGCCCGGCGCCTTTCCGCCATAGAGCCCGATCGTCCCAAGCTCGTGGCCTTTGAAAGCGTTTACTCCATGGATGGGGACATCGCGCCCATCGCAGAGATTTGCGATGTGGCGGACCAATATGGCGCGATGACCTACCTTGACGAAGTGCACGCGGTAGGCCTTTACGGGCCGCGCGGCGGCGGTATTGCCGAGCGCGAAGGGTTGATGGATCGCCTCACCGTGCTGGAAGGGACACTTGGCAAGGCGTTCGGCGTGGTGGGCGGCTACATCGCCGCCTCCAAGAACCTGTGCGACTTTGTGCGCTCCCACGCCTCGGGCTTCATCTTCACCACCGCCCTCCCGCCGGCTGTGGCTGCAGGCGCCCGCGCCAGCATCGCTCACTTGAAGCAATCCTCAGCCGAGCGCGAGGCGCACCAGGCGGTTGTGGCGAAGGTACGCATGCGGCTCAAATCCATCGGGATCCCCATCCTCGATAACCCAAGTCACATTGTGCCGGTGATGGTGAATGATCCTGTGAAGTGCAAATGGATCTCCGACCTCCTGCTCGACCAGCATGGGATCTATGTCCAGCCCATCAACTATCCCACCGTGGATCGGGGCACGGAGCGGCTGAGGATCACCCCCTCGCCCGTCCACACCGACGCGGACATCGATCATCTTTGTGGGGCTCTGTCAGACCTATGGTCGCAATGCGCATTGGCGCGGGTGTCCGCGGCCGCTTAGGTCCCGCCAGTTCCAACGCACCATACTGGTCCGGCCTGCGCACTGAAGCCGAACCCGGTGCGACGATCCATCCATCGACCGTTACGTGTGTCCGGGTTCTGGGCGTTGAGCCATCACCTGGCGCCTCACAGCGGCGCTGTCGCATATCTCGCTCGATCTGGGCCAGATCGAGCCAGGATCTTCAGAGGCGAGCACGTTTTCGCCCGCTCGGCCTGCTTCAAACTGGGCGGATCGTGCTCTAGCTGTGGAAGCTATGAAGGTTGTTCACTCTAAGCTCCGCCAAAACTCAGAGGTGCCCCCAAAGACTCCTTCCCATGTTCCTTTGGTGGGACTTCTGAGTTTTGGCGCAGCTGAGAGTGTACAAGCTTCAAAGCTTCTACGGGTAGAGCACGATCCGCCCAGGTTGAAGCAGGCTGAGCGGGCGAATAC
>JBCDLN010000174.1:0-8872 GCA_038745295.1 Pseudomonadota bacterium
CAAGAAATGTGCGCCCGACACAGCGTTCACCACCGGTACAACGGTCTTTCCGCCGGGGGCTGCCGCGCCAATGCATAGCCACAACTGTGCCGAGCAGGTCACCATACTGTCGGGCGAAGCTTTGGCTGAGGTGGGCGGCGCCAAAACCCGCCTTGGCCCACTCGATACCAGCTACATTCCAGCACAGGTGCCGCACCGTTTCAGCAACGCCGGTGATGGTCCCCTCACCATCTTGTGGATTTATGCGGCTCAAGATGTAACGCGCACGTTTACTGACACGGGACAAACCGTGCCGCATCTTTCTTCTGGCGACCAAGTATAAAAGGCAGCCGGCAATCGCCCAGCCTATGGCTCACGGGGCAAGTTCTGCGATATGAACTGTGCGCCGGTCCTCAGCGGAGCGGGTGATGGCCTCAAGCACTTCGATGTTGTGGATCAGCTCCTCATGGGTAAAGGGGTAGTGGGCTTCCCCCTTCACACTGGCGCGAAAGGCTTCGAGGTTGCGCATGACAGCATCGTCCCACTCAAAGACTGTGCTTTGGTGGGGGGCGTTGGAGTGTGCTGTCACTGATGTGACCTTCCCGCCCGGGGTGTCGGGGTGGGAGGCGTTGCGTACCTCAACCCAAGCGGCGTGGCCGAACACATGCATGCGAATGAAGTGGGGGGTGTAAAGAACGGCAGACAACGTGGCTGTCATCCCAGCCTCAAAGCCCAGTTGGACGGTCACCACATCTCCCGTTTCCCAGCCAAGGATGCGGTTTGCCGTCATTGCTTGAACCGTCTCGACGCGGCCGAAGAACGAGATCAAGAGATCTGTCAGATGGATGCCCATGGCCGTCATCCCGGCGGCGGGGCAGACGGTCTTACTGGTGCGCCAGTCACCCTTGGGGACATGGATGAGTTTGTCGTGCGAAAAAGCGGCCTCGGCGTGCATGATTGTGCCGAGTTCGCCGGCATCGATGGCGTTTTTCAGAGCGAGCATCGCGGGCTCAAACCGCCGCTCATGGCCAATGGCAAGGGGCACCCCTGCGTCCTCGACCGCGGCGACGGCTCGCCGAGCGCTGGCTGCTGTGAGCGCCAGCGGCTTTTCGCAAAGCACCGGCTTTCCTGCTTTTGCGCAGGCAACCACCTGCTCTTCATGGAGAAGGTTTGGTGTGGTCAGAACAACCGCGTCCACCGTATTGAGCGCCAACACCTCGTCAAGAGTGCCATAGGCCGTGTGGCCTGCCTGGCGCACCGCGTCCTGGAGGTCCGCCCGTGGCTCGACAATGCCGGCGACAGCAATCGTCTCATGGTGTGTTAAGCGTGCTGCCATGTGCTTGCCCCACCAACCATATCCGGCGATGGCAATGGAAAAGTCCCGTTGAGATGCAGTGCTAGCCACTTGTCGATGCCTCCCCAGACGGGTCATTCCCGCCAAAACGCCTGGCGGCGATGCGCGTGAGTTTGGCCTCCGCCGACCCCTGTCCGATGGGATACGCGCCGGCGAGCATTCACAAACACTTATAAATAGTGATAGGACGGATCGTAAATCTTGATAGCGTCATTGGTTGGCCTTGCCCGTGTCCATGAAGCTCCAACACCTCAAATACTTTGTGGCTGTCTATGAGGAAGGCTCATTCTCGGCAGGCGCGCACCGTGTGAATGCGACCCAGTCGGGCTTATCGATGCACGTCAAACAGCTTGAAGACCGTTACCAGGTTCGCCTCTTGAGCCGCAGCTCCACAGGCGTTGTTCCCACCGAAGCAGGACGGCGATTTTACCGCCACGCGGTGGGCGTGCTGCGCGCTGCGGCGGAGGCTGAGGCAACGTTGCGGCAGTTGTCCGGCGTGTTGTCGGGCCATCTTAGAATTGGGTTGATGCCCACCTTTACGCGGGCCGTGCTGGGCCCGGCGCTGCTCAAGTTTTCTGCCGCCTACCCGAATGTGCGCGTTTCGGTCGTGGAGGCTTATTCGGGCGAGCTTTCGCGAAAGGTTGCGGCCGGTCAGCTGGACTTTGCGGTGGTCCCCGCCTTTGACGCCGACCTTAGCCTGACTGCAACACTGATGGGGACCGATCGCGAATTCCTCATGGTATCGGCGGACAGTCCAGTAGAGCTTGGCGAGGTCGCCGTCCTTGCTGACCTGCCCCCACTCAATATTGTCTTGCCCAGCCAAGAAAACGCGCGGCGCCGTAAGATCGACGCTTACCTGACAAAATATCAGATCGAGACGGGCGATACCATGGAGCTCGACGCGATGTTTGCAACGCTCGATCTGGTGGCCCGGTCCGACTGGGCGACGATCTTGCCCGGCATCTTATGCATTCCCGATCGGGACGGTGGACAGCGTAAGATCGCCCCGCTGGCCTTTCCCTCCCTTCAAGTGGAGTACATGCGGATCGAACCGCTTGCTGCGCCGCTGAGCCCGGTGGGGACGGCCTTTTATGACGTCCTCAAAAACGAGCTTGAAGCCGCGCTTGATCTTGTCCCTGGCGGGGCTGTTCAATCGCGCGTACTTGCTGATGCTGGTCCACAAACGGCACCCGCCGGTGCCGACGACCCTACGAGGAGCCTTGAGCCATGACTGTCCGTTCTATCGTCTGTCTTCACAGCGGCTACGCCCATGAAATGACCAGCCTAAACACGGCGGTCAGTATCGCGAAGGACCTGGGCGCGCATCTCAAGATCCTCCACGCCGCTTACGTGGCCCACCCCACAGCGTTCTACTTTGGCGAATCGGCTGCGCTGGGTGCGGGATGGCAAGAAGCTGTGGACAAACAAATGCAGGCCGAGCTGGATGCGGCCCGCCAATCGGCCCAAACCGTCTGTGCCGCCCACGGTTTGACACTCAGCGAGGAGGGGGCAGGCCCGGGCCCACAGGCCAGTTTCAGCGCCGTCATGGGTTACTCCGAACGGGCCCTGATCCGTGAACTGAGCATTTGCGATCTTGTGGTGCTGGGCGCTCTCAAAGGATCGAGCAGCGTGATGGATGGCGCCATTGCCAACTTGGCACTGTTTGCAACGGCGCGGCCCGTTCTTATCGTGCGCCAAGATGACGGGGACGTCACACCAAAGCTCAGTGGGGGCGTGTGTGCGGTGGCGTGGAACAACAGCCCCGAAGCGATCCACGCCCTCGTCCACGGGCGCGATCTCATTCTTGCTGCGCGCGAAGTGCACATCCTGTCATCAAGCGATGATGTTCCCTCCGAACCCACCCGCGACCAGGCCATTGCGCTCAACTATCTCGCCGCCCACGGGGTAACGGCGCAGCTGTCTCAAATTGCCCATGGCGACAAATCCGACGCCGAAGCCGTGCTTGCCAAAGCGCAGGAGCTTGGCTGCGACTACCTTGTGATGGGCGGCTACGGCCACAGCATGTTCCGAGAAATGTTGCTGGGTGGTTTTTCGGAAACCATGCTGGAACAGGCCGATTTCCCGCTTATGCTGTGCCACTAGAGCATTCATAATTCATCGCAACGCGTGGCGCTTTGAGGGACGTGTCATGCGCTCTTGCTCAAAGCGCGGCAACGCCTGGGTGCTGAGAGGTCGGGCGGCGGTGTCCCCAAACCGCCGCGCGCAAGTTCGACCTGCGCGTTGCTGTGCGGACGCGCAGAAAACAACACCTTCATGATGAACTATGATGTGCGATGATTGAGACTGTGAACGGCACAGTCACAGTTCATCGTTAAATATCATCACGTACTAAGCTTCACATTTCTCAACGATACGCGCGTTGAACATTTTTCATTGTCAATCAAGCTGTCTTCACCGCCAATGAATGACTTGGGGTCGAAGATGACAGATCAATTCGACGATTTTTCACATGACGATGATCATGGGCCAACCGACAAGACTGACCAGGAAAGCGATGGCAGCGGTCGCTATCTCGTCTTAGGTGAGTTGTTTACTGCTCTTTTTGCAAAGAGCCGCGTTGCCATGATGTGCATTGATACCAAGCAAAGGATTGTGTTTGAGAACAGCGCCGCAGGCCAGATCCTGGCAGGGGCCACTGTGCTGAAGCGCGATCGGGGACGTGCAGTCCCTTTGTGCGGCGACACAGCCAGACTGCTGCGCCGGGTCATTCATGTTTTGAAGCACGACGCTGAGTGGACTGGCATCGCCTGTCCGGAGCGGGAGACTGTGCTGCGCTCGCCAAACGATGAGGCCCGCTTGTGCGCTCGCCTTGTCATGCTGTCTGGCGCACACATCAAAGCGATCATGCCCACCCATTCAGCCACCATTGCCATGACCTTGTGCGATCCCCGTGCCCGGCCGGATGTTGAGATCGAAGTGCTGTCGTCTGTTTTCGGTCTCACGCCCAAGGAAGCGCGGGTGATGGCCGCCAGCGCGAAGGGCTTCGGCGTTGCCGAGATTGCCGACCTCACCTGCCGCTCGCCTGAAACAGTGCGCAGTCACATCAAGTCGATCCACACCAAGATCAACGCCCGCAAGCAATCGGATCTGGTGAGGATGGTGTTCAACGTCTTGTTATCGCGTGCCGTCCCCTGTTTCCACGCCGAAGCGTGGGGATCGCCCGGCCCATTGAGCCCCCGCAGAGGTAGGCGATCGAATTGACAATCCATAATCTCTGACTAAGGTCAGACATTATGGATTGTCACACTCCGGATGAGTTGGCGCAGGTGCGCCGGTTTAATCGGGCCGTCACGCAAAATGTGGGGGCGCTGGATACGTCCTTTCTTGGCCGCGGGCGGTCTTTGGGGGCTGCACGCATTGTCAGCGAAGTCGGCCAGGGGCGCTATGATGTGGGCGAAATGCGCCGGCGCCTTGGTCTCGACAGCGGGCTCCTCAGCAGACTTCTGCGCGCGCTTGAGGCGGACGGCCTGATCACCACCCACCCTCACCCTGATGATGCCCGGCGAAGGCTTGTCCACCTGACCGACAAAGGCCGTCAGGAGTTTGCTTCGTACGAAACCTTATCTGATGCACACGCGGCGCACGTCCTGGCGCAACACCGCGATCGTCCCGCCCTGCTTGCGGCGATGGAGCTCGTCACCTGCGCTTTAGGGAGGGACAGAATTGACCTTGTGGAGTGCGATCCCCGCAGTGAGGCTGCGCTCTACTGCCTTAACCAGTACTACAGTGAATTGGCTGAACGGTTTAGCGAAGGATTTGATGTGGACAAATCCTTAGACCCCACCCCCTTCGATATGATGCGACCGCGGGGCATGTTTTTGGTGGCGCAGTTAGACGGGGTGCCGCTCGGCTGCGTGGGCCTCAAAGGGACGGGCGGGCCTGTGGGCGAAGTGAAGCGGCTCTGGGTTTTGAAGTGTGCGCGGGGGATCGGCCTCGCCAAGCGGTTGATGGTAGCCGTTGAGGAGGCCGCTGTTGACCTCAAATTCACCACCTTGCGCCTTGATACCAAACGCCTTCTCACCGAAGCCGTCACCTACTATCAATCGGCCGGCTGGTCGGAGGTGGACCGTTTCAACGACGATCCATATCCGGACATCTTCTTTGAAAAACACCTCTCCCCTCGCAGCTAACGTGCGCGGCCCCGGTTCGGCCGTTCTGACTTGCACTGGGTAAGCTGAGGTCGCACCTTCCCTGCACGTCATCTGAGGAGCCTTCCATGGCAGGTATGCGCATTGGCGCCGATATCGGCGGCACGTTCACAGATCTTGTCATGGTGGGGGAGGAGAGCGGCGCATTCCATATCGGCAAGGTTTTGACAACGCCGTCAGCGCCCGATGATGCCGTGGCACAAGGTGTTGCCGGGCTTTTAAAGGCGCATGACGTGGATGCTGCGGCGGTGGACCATTTGGTTCACGGCACGACCCTTTTCACCAATGCACTCATTGAACGTAAAGGGGCCAAGACAGCGCTTGTGACGACACACGGCTTTCGCGATGCCGTGGAAATCGGCCGAGAGCACAGGTTTGACATTTACGATCTGTGGATGGAGCGGCCCAAACCCATTGCCCCTCGGCACTTGCGTTTTGAGGTGATCGAACGCGTGCGCGCCGATGGCAGCGTCATGACCGTGCTCGACGAAGCGTCAGTGCACGCCCTTGTTCCCGCCCTTCAAGCTGCTGAAGTGGAGGCGGTGGCAGTGTGCCTCATCCACGCCTACAGCAACCCAGCCCATGAGCAGCAGGTCAAGGCAATCCTGTCCAAAGCGCTGCCGGGCGTCGCCCTTGCGATCTCAAGCGATGTGAACCCCGAAATCCGCGAATATGAACGGGCATCAACAACCCTTTGTAATGTCTACATTCAAAACATAGCTGAGAATTACTTACACAGGCTTGAAAAGACGCTGAATGGCCAAGGTTTGAGTGGGCCACTCTACGTCATGCAAAGCCAAGGCGGTGTGTGCGATATCACCACAGCAACAACACTGCCCATCAGGCTGGTGGAATCGGGACCGGCTGCAGGCGCACTGGCGGCAGCTGCCTATGGCGCACGGACCGGGATCAGCGATCTCTTGTCCTTCGATATGGGGGGGACGACGGCCAAGGCGTGCCTTGTCCTTGATGGCGCGCCGCTCATTGCGCCAGAATTTGAGGTCGATCGGGAGTACCGGTTCAAAAAGGGAAGTGGTCTTCCTGTCAAAGTCCCAGTCATTGAGATGATTGAGATTGGCGCAGGGGGTGGCAGCCTTGTGAGCCGTGATGGGATGGGGCGGCTTACTGTGGGCCCCAAGTCAGCCGGGGCCGATCCGGGCCCTGCGTGCTACGGACGGGGCGGGGACCGCCCCACAGTGACCGATGCCGACCTCATCCTTGGCTATCTTGATCCGGCCTTTTTTCTGGGCGGAAAGATGGCGCTGGATGTGGCGGCGGCAGAAAACGCCATCCGGCAAACGGTGGCCGAACCGCTGGGGCTTGATGTGCCTGCCGCAGCGTTTGGTGTCCACCGCCTTGTCAACGAGAACATGGCCTCAGCGGCCCGGATTCACGCCATCGAGCGGGGGGCGGATGCAGCGCAGCTGCCGCTGTTTGCGTTCGGCGGCGCTGGCCCTGTCCATGCCTTTGGGGTGGCCAAGATCCTGGGGTCGCCGCAAATTGTCTTCCCAGTGGGCGCTGGCGTGATGTCGGCGGTAGGTCTATTGAGCGCGCCACTTTCGTTTGATTTTGTGCGCACCATGCCGATGGGGCTCGACACGGTGAACTGGACGGCGGTCAATGAAGCGTTCGCCACCATGGAAGACGAGGCCGTTGCGATCCTCTCCCGGTCAATGCCGCCAAGCGAGATCAGCTTTCACAGAAGTGTCGATGCCCGTTATCGCAGGCAAGGCTATGACATCAACGTTCCAGTTCCATCAGGACAACTTGGCGACGCTGAGAGCCGAAATATCGCCAAAGACTTTGATGCGGCCTATCATGCCATCTATGGCCAAACACCATCTGATGTCGCCCTTGACGTGATCAGCTGGCGCTTGGTGGCGTCCGGTCCGCGGCCCCAACTGGCGATCCCGACTGTGGCAGATGGAGACGGATCGGCTGCGTCCGCCAAAAAAGGGACCCGAACCATCTTTCTGAGCGATCGCGAAGCACCTGGCGAGGTCCCCGTCTATGACCGGTATAAGCTCACCATAGGCGCGCAGTTTGATGGTCCCGCGATCGTGGAAGAGCGTGAAAGCACCGTCGTCCTGTCAGCTCCTTGTCACGCAAGGGTTGACGATGCATCCAACCTTATCGTCGATCTTTGAACGATACCCACAATACTTGGAGCAAGCCAAATGAGCCTTGACCAGCTGAAGCTTGAAGTGTTGTGGAACCGGCTGATCGGCACTGTCAACGAACAAGCCGCTGCGCTGATGCGCACGTCCTTCACCTCAATTGTTCGCGAAGCCGGTGACTTGTCGGCTGGCGTTTTCGATCGGCGCGGCCGGATGATTGCCCAAGCTGTCACAGGAACGCCAGGGCACATCAACTCTATGGCGACCTCCATGGGCCATGTGCTGAAGGTTTACCCTGTCGATAGTCTTGGTGAGGGTGATGTCATCATCACCAATGACCCGTGGATGACAGCGGGACAGCTCAATGACATTACCATTTTCACGCCGGTATTCTATAAGGGCCGTTGTGTTGGCTTCTTTGCCAATTGTTGCCACGCCCTCGATATCGGTGGACGTGGCCTTGCCGCTGACAGCCGCGAAATCTACGAAGAAGGTCTGCAGATCCCTATTTTGAAGCTTTATGACCAAGGCGTGCCCAATAAAACTCTCTTCGCCCTCCTCAAAGCCAACGTCCGCGCGACAGATGAAGTGCTAGGCGATCTACACAGCCAAATTGTGGGCAACGAGGTGGGGGCGCGCCAGCTCAAAGCCTTTTTAGATGAGTTTGACCTTGATGACCTTGAAGGTGTTGCGGACAGCATTGTGGAGCGCTCGGAAAAGGCAATGCGGGAGCGTATCCTCGCGCTGCCAGATGGCGTTTATACCCACAGCATCCAAACAGATGGGTATGATACGCCGATTACTTTGTCCGCCAAAGTCATCATTCAGGGGGATACCCTCACCGTCGACTATGATGGGACATCAGGCGCTATCGATCGGGGCATTAATGTTGCCCTCAACTACACAGCGGCTTACACCACCTATGGCATCAAGTGTGCGATCTCGCCCGATATACCCAACAACGAGGGCAGCTTTCGCCCCGTCACTGTGACGGCGCCCAAAGGGTCCATCCTCAATTGCGAGCATCCATCGCCGGTGGGCGGTCGTCACCTTGTTGGCCACTTTCTGCCAACGGTGGTGTTCGGCGCGCTTTCAGAGATCTTGCCCGATAAGGTGATGGCGGCAAGTTTTGATGCATTATGGGACACGCAGGTCTATGGCACCCGTCCCGATGGTGGGCGTTTTGCTTATGTTTGGTTTGCAGCAGGCGGCTGCGGTGCCATCAAAGGGCGCGATGGTCTGTCAGCCACCGC
>JBCDLN010000175.1:0-8764 GCA_038745295.1 Pseudomonadota bacterium
GTCCCAGACGCTGCTTTGGCAGAGGCCGCTGCACTCGCCCGCCACTCCACACACCCCATTTCCCGCGCCGTCGTGCGCGCTGCCGAGGCCCGCGCGCTCTCCATCCCCGCCGCACAGGACATTCAAGAAGTGCCAGGGCGCGGTGTCAGCGGAACCGTCAACAGCGATCGCATCTTCCTGGGGATGGCAACCAAGGGCGAAGGTCTGACCGTGGAGCGTAAGGGCGAGCAGGCGACGCCGCTTATCGTCAAAGAGTCGCTAAGGCCCGGCGCGGCAGAGCTTGTCCAGCAGCTCTCATCGCGCGGGGTTGCGGTGTCCATACTGTCGGGAGACCGTCCCGCCGCGGTGGGCGCGGTCGCTCAAAAGCTTGGTGTGAGCGATTGGCGCGGCGGCGCCTCAGCGCACGATAAGATCGCCCACTGCGTCGCGCTGCAGAAAAACGGCGCACGGGTTTTGATGGTGGGCGATGGCTTTAATGATGGCCCTGCCCTTTCTGCAGCTGACGTGTCGATGGCCCCGGCTGAGGCCAGCGATCTTTCTCGCGCAGCAGCCGATATTGTTCTGACCGGCCATGATCTGAGCGATGCCTATGATGCCCTCAACACGGCCCGCCGCGCGCACAGGTTGATCCTCCAGAACTTTATGATTGCAGCCGGCTATAACAGCGTCGCAATCCCCCTTGCGGTGCTGGGCTACGCAACGCCCCTTTTAGCGGCGCTTGCCATGTCCACGTCATCCATTCTCGTCACCCTCAATGCACTTCGGCTCACCGAACGCCGCCACACTGCAACGGCAAGCCCCCTCCCCGCAGCGGTCGCCAGCCCGAACACGGCCCCCAGCCCGAACACTGGCGCTAGTCCGAACACAGTGCGCAGGCCAAGCACAGTCAGCCTTAGCCCCCTCGCCCAAGCGCCATCGCAGGGTGCAGCGCCCACATGAGCATTCTTCTCATCCTCGTTCCCGCAGCGCTACTCTTGGGGGTATTAGGGCTCTTTGCATTCTTTTGGGCCGTCAATGCTGACCAGTTCGACGATCCCGACGGCGCCGCCCGCCGTATCCTCTCTGACGATAAGCCCACCAACCCGCCAGGTCCGCCGGCAGACCCACAAGGTTGAGGCCGAGCGCGCCACGCAGTAGGTCGTGAGCCAAGGACTGTGAAGCGGGATGGGGCATGTGATGGCAAGCCAGGTCGAGCGGGTGGTGGCCAGTCGGTCGATGGTGGGCGAAGGGGCGGTGTGGGACGAGGCCGACGCTGCGCTTTGGTGGGTGGACATCCCCCAGAACCTCATCCATCGATTTGATCCCTCCACAGGGCAAAACACCAGCATCGATTTTGGTGAACCGGTGGGCTGCCTCGCCCGCCGCGATGCGGGCGGCATGGTGGTTGCGGCAAAATCGGGGTTTTACCTGTTCGATCACGGGACTGGGGAACGCAGAGCGCTGGTCGACCCCGAACCAGACCTCAAGGGCAACCGCTTCAATGATGGTGGCACAGATCCAAGCGGCCGCTTCTGGGCCGGCACCATGAAAGATGATGGCGGGCCGCCCGAACGGGTAGGTCAGTTCTATAGGATGGACGCCGACCACACGGTGAGCGCGCACTTTGACAAGGTCTTCACCACCAACGGCCTCGCCTTTTCCCCCAGTGGCGACACGCTCTACTATTCAGACTCAAACCGTGACGTACGCACCATTTGGGCATGCGACTATGACCTTGCCACAGGCACCCCGTCCAATCGCCGCGTATTCTTCGACACAAGGTCGGTGGCCGGCCGGCCGGACGGCGGCACAGTTGATGCGGATGGGTGCTACTGGATGGCCGGCGTCGGCGGTTGGCAGGTGGTGAGGCTCACCCCTTCGGGGAAGGTGGACCGCATTATCGATATGCCCGTTGAACGCCCCAGCAAGCCCATGTTTGGTGGCCCGGGCCTTGATACGCTCTTTGTCACCTCCATCGGCATCAACCTTCAAGACGATCCGGCCCAGCCGGAGGCAGGTAACCTTTTTGCCATCACCGGGCTTGGCGTCACCGGTGTCCCGCAGGCAAGGTTTAAAGGGTGACACACTCACCGGCCGCAAGCGCCTTTGCGGTTTGTTCATCGGTAATGAGTGTGGTGGGCTCCACAGACTTTAATGTGGCGCGCATGATGTCCACCTTTTCGGGGCCCCCCGAAATGAGGATGCGGTCTTTGATCCTGCGCAGCCTTTTCAAGCTCACTGACATTGCTCGTTCGTTCACCGGATGGCGCACCACATCCCCGTCTCGATCGATGAAGTTATAGAGAATATCGCCCACCGCGCCGGCCTCGATCAGCGCCAAGCGCTCCGCCTCGGAGACATGCCCTATCCGGTAGGACGTGGTGAGACTGCTGATCCCCGCGCAGCTGAGAAGCGCCATATCGCACGCCTCAGCGCGCTGGAAAATCTGGTCGAGCCCGCAATGCTCCACCAGCGCATGGCGGGTTTCGCGACTGTCCACAATGGCTGGGGCGGGCACCAAGAACCCCTCAGCGTCGAAAAGCTCGGCAAAGCGCCAGGCAAATTCGGCTGGGTTGAAGCGCTTGGCCTCGCTGATCCCGCCGAGGAAGGAGATCACCTGCATGTCCGGTAACGGCCGCGGCTCAAGGTAAGCGAGCATTTCGTAAAGGGTGCGGCCCCAACCGACTCCCACGGTCGCGGCGCTGCCCAACAGCGCCGACACATGGGCCCCGGCAGCGGCTGCCACCACGCGGGTGGGGTCACCGCCAGCACAAAACGGGGCAACGATTGCCCTTTTGAGGGTGTAGCGGGCCTCAAGCGTTCGTTCGAGCGCCACCAACTCTGCCAAATCCGCCGTGACGCTAATGCTGACCTCACGGCGGCGCTTGGCATCAGCCAAGAGCCGCGTCACCGCCACGCGGCTGAGGCCAAGGATCTGAGCCACTTCGTTTTGCGTGCGCCCTTCCACATAGTAGATCCACGCCGCCCGCACTCTGAGGGCCTGCTGCGGATCATCGCCGGGCAGAGCGGGCGTCCCACCAACGGCTTCATCGGAGGGGATCTTATCGAGCACAAACACCCCGCGTGATGGCGGGAACAGCGCAGGCGAGCGCCATCACCACCGCGTCTTTATGAGCGCCACCACGTCATCAAGCTTTTCCACCTGTGGCAAGTGTCCCATTCCCTCAAACAGGTGCAGCGAGACCCGCCCCGGGGCTCTAAGGGCATGGCGCCAAGGGATGATGCCATCATCTTTGCCGAACACAATGCGCGTTGGCACAGCAATGCGGTTCAGTTGCTGTGTCACGTCAAAGGCCTGGACGCCGTCTGGAAAGAGAATGTCGGCCATTGCTCTTTGCGCTGTCCGCACATCGGGATCTGCGCGCGATGCTGCTGCGGCGTCCACAAAGCTCACGCTCAAGAGGTCCCGGTCAGCAACCAGCTCCTTGAGCCAAGGCGCAAGGCTTGCTGCCTGTGTCGCTGAGAGGATGCCATCGATAACAGGTCGGTTGATCTCAGGCCCAAGCCCGGCGGGCGCCAAAAGCGTGAGGCGCCGGACAGCGCGCGGGCGCTGATCGGCAAGGGCAAGCGCAACGGCCGCCCCAAGCGAGTGTCCCACAAGGTGGACCTCTTCGAGCCCCAGTTCGTCAAAGCTACGGCGCATTGTGAGCACCAACTCATCAAATGAGGCGATTGGCTCTGATGGGGTTTTCCCGTGGCCTGGAAGCTCCAGCATGTCGGCCGAGGCGTCGCGCCCAAGCCTGCGCACAAGCTGCGCCCAGACGCCGGCATCCGAGGCGAAGCCGTGGACGAACACCAGCCGTTCCACACTCTGAACTTTGGCAGCTGGTGCCCGGTCGGCAACCGGCGCAGGCGCGTCAACACGTGTTGCCGCTTCCACATCGCGCTTTTGGATCCGCCCGCGCGGTCCCGTACCACCGAGCGCCGCTAGGTCGACGCCAAAACTTTGGGCAAGCCGACGCGCCGCAGGGGTTGCCCGCACCCCGGCGTCCGTGGCCATCGTTGCGCTCTCGCCCTCAATCAGCGGGCTCTCCTCACCCGTTGGCGGGGCAGCCCTATCTGCAGCCCGTGCCGCCGCCGGTACAGTGGGCGCTTTCTCACCTGCAGCCTTACCAGGCGCTTCGCCCACAACTTCACCCTCGGCATAGATCCATGCCACGGGGTGGCCGATTTCGGCCTCCTCACCCTCACCCACGGCGATATGATGGAGGGTCCCGGAGGCGGGGCTTTCCACCTCCATGGCGGCTTTATCGGTTTCAATGTCAAATAAGGGTGCGGCGGCGTTGACCTGCTCGCCTTCGCTCACATGCCACGCGATGATCGTGCCGCGCTCCATGTCCATGTCGACCTTGGGCATGATCACTTCGGTGGGCATTGTTAGACCCGTCCCGCGTGGACAGCGCGGGCTGCGGCGACAACATCATCCACTTGCGGCACGGCCGCCTTTTCCAGCACGGGATTGTAGGGGATGGGGCATTCAGCCCCGCCGAGGCGCACAATCGGCGCGTCGAGATAGTCGAACGCATCGCTTTCGGCGACCATAGCGCTCACTTCAGCGCCGATCCCCAACGTCTTGACCCCCTCATAGACGGTGATCAGGCGGCCGGTTTTCCGCACACTTGCCAACACTGTCTCCCGATCGATGGGGCGGATGGTGCGCAAATCGATGACCTCGGCGGCAATTCCCTCAGCGGCCAAGACGTTCGCAGCCTCTAGCGCTTTTTGGACCATGATGGACGTAGCCACGATGGTGAGGTCCGAACCCTCACGCCGCACCGCAGCTTTGCCGATAGGCGTGATATAGTGGCCCTCGGGCACAGTGCCTTTGGTTTTATACAAGAGCTTGTGCTCAAAAATCATGACTGGATCAGGATCATCGAGCGCTGCGAGGAGGAGCCCCTTGGCATCATGGGGTGTCGACGGCTGAACCACTTTGAGGCCGGGGACATGGGCAAGCCAGGCTTCCAGGCTTTGGCTGTGCTGGGCGGCCGCCCCGGTGCCTGAGCCGGCGGGAAAACGCATCACCACCGGCACAGAGACAGCGCCCCCCAACATGTAGCGCACCTTTGCCGCCTGGTTGACGATTTGCTCCATGGCAAGGGTCGCAAAGTCTGAGAACTGAAACTCAAAGATGGGGCGCAGGCCGGTCATGGCAGCACCCACAGCAACACCTGCCCCGCCGAGTTCGGAGATGGGCGTGTCGAGGACGCGGCCCTCGCCGTACTTGTGGATGAGATCACCGGTGACTTGGAACGCGCCGCCATAGACGCCGATATCTTCACCCATGAGCACAACCCGCTCATCCTCGCTCAGCGCAATATCCATGGCCTCGCGGATGGCTTCGGCGTAGCTTAGCTCGCGCGTCGCCTCGTGTGCCGTGATGGTGGCGTGGGCATTCATGCGGCAAGCTCGGTGTAAACGTCACGGGTGAGGTGAGCCGTCTCAGGGTCAGGGGCTGCGCGCGCCGCTTCAATGGCCGATGCGATGTGGGCGGCTGCCGCTGCTTCGATGGATGCGGCCTCTGCGGCGGACAACACGCCATGCTCAATCAGCATTTCGGTCATGCGACGGATGGGGTCCTGCGCCATCCACTGCGCGATTTCGTCTTTGGTCCGATACCTGTTGCGGTCTGATTTGGAGTGTCCGCGCCAACGGTACGTCACCGATTCAATGAGGCTCGGCCCGTCACCGGCCCGGGCGCGGGCGAGCGCAGTTTCAACGCAGGCGGCCACCGCAGAAAAATCGTTACCGTCCACCGTTTCACCTGGCATGGCGTAGGCGGCTGCGCGGTCAGCAATATGTTTGACCGCCGTCGACCGCTCTGTGGAGGTGGACATCCCGTACTTGTTGTTTTCGCACACGAACACCACCGGCAGCTTCCACACGGCGGCAATGTTGAGCGCTTCGTGAAAGGCGCCTTCGTTGTTGGCCCCATCGCCGAAGAAGCACACCGTGACGGCGCCGGTGCCCAGGCGGTGTGCCGCCAATGCAGCCCCAACGGCGATGGGCAAGCCACCACCCACAATGCCATTTGCACCAAGGTTGCCTTTGTCCACGTCCGCAATATGCATCGACCCGCCCCGGCCGCGGCAGTAGCCGGTTTCTTTGCCGAAGAACTCCGCGAACATCTTTTCAACGCTCGCCCCTTTGGCGATGCAGTGACCGTGACCGCGGTGGGTGGAGGTGATTTTGTCGGTGTCGCTCAGACCCATGCAGGCGCCCACGGCGCTCGCCTCTTGGCCGATGGATAGGTGCATCGTCCCGTGGATCAGGCCGCGCATGTAGCTCTCTTCAGCACCCTCTTCAAACTTTCGGATGAGATGCATTTTGCGCAGCGCATCCTTGAGGGCATCGGCCGAATAGCGCCGCACGGCAAACGGCCGGTTGTCCACGACAGTCTCAACCATGGCGATCTCCCCTCAACACGCCAAACGCGCACGCGCGCTCAACTTTCATCCATGTCACGAGGAGCTTGCCGCGTGCGCTGCACGCCCCCTGCCAAAGCCCTCAAGCTGTGGATATGATGAACACATGTTCAAAGGTCAATCGTAATGTTCAAAATGAGGTATCTTTTGGACGCGCGGTGGGGATTCCTGCGGTCCCCAGCAATCGTTCAAAGGCGCGCCATATGGCTGCTCATTGAACACATAAGAGCTTTTAAGTACGTTGGTTCAGCCAGGGGAATCGCTGCGGTGTCCTGGCCGGATCGCGCGTGGGCCAGCAAGGCCACTGCTTGACCCACCAAGAATGCGCAACAAATTTCATACTCGAAGGGTGCGGATCGCCACGCTTGCCTGCACCCACTGTGGTGAACGCGGTGATTGGGTTAGCGGCTTGGTCCCCATGCCTTGGAACGGCCGGCCGCGTTGAGGATGTGTTGGGATCGGGATCCTAATGGGGGTGTCGATCGTTGAACACAGGTGCGGGCATTCAACAGCTGCGGTCCGGTGTGGGCCGCGCGCGTGGTCCGCAAGTGAGGGAGGCGGCACCGATGGATGAGTTTGACCCGCAAGGTGTTGCGACAGCTCTGGTTTTGCCTTTACGCGATGCTGCGCGGGGCGTCCGTAGTGTTGTCCACGCCTCCGCCGATGCGCTTCACCCCACAGCAGCGGTGCTGCCGCCTCCCGTGCGCAACCTCATTAAAGACGCACTCCAGCACGCTGACGATGTGCGCGAGCACACCCCCTTTCGAAAGCATCCCGAAGCGGCCGAGATTGAAGCGGCCGCCGTTGCCATAAGGGACGGCGGGTTACCGCTCGCGGCAACCGGACCGATGGCGGTGGTGTTGGGCTATGGGATCCAAGTCGCACTCCGGCGTTCGGAGGGACCCCGCCTGCTGGTGCGCGAGACGGTGCTCGCACTTGCCGCCACCGATGCGCTTCGCCGCACCGAAAGTGCCGCCACTGAAAGTGAGCGTGCCGCCGTCATCGCCGCTCAGCTAACCCGCGCACCCATTGCGGGCCCACCGCCCCTGCGGGGGCTCCTCAGCGCCCCCACCGATGAAGAACGGATTGCCCGGGCCGTCATTGCCGCCGTCGTCTGGCTCCTAGCGGAACGGCCCGACGACCCTCAGGATGAAGAAAAGCTCTTGTCGCTGGCTATCGCCTTGGTCGGCAAAGCCGGCGATGACGCAATTGCCAACATCAACGACACCCAAGCGCTGTCCGACGCGCTCAATAGCCTTCAAGGTCTGTTATGAGTCAGCCCCTTGTCACGCCCCTCACCACGCTCCCAACGGACGATGGTCTGCCCACGCGCAAATCGATCCGTAAGCTGAGGTGGTTCGCGACGGCGTTTGAACGGCAGGCCCAACAGGTCACCGATGAAACAGGCGTCCACTTTGCCATCGACATGCCCACGTTGGCTGGTGTGTTTGTGGAGTGGACAAAGTCCGTTGAGGCGCAAAAGCCATCGGCGCCCGACGAGCGGGTCGCCTATGTGAGTTTTGCCGCAGGATTAATGTTGCGCGGGTTGATCAGACAGCGCCCCTTAACAATCACCTCGCGCGCCCATCCCGCCGATCCGGCCGATGCAGCCCAGCACTGGCCAGAAGGATATGCCTATGTCTCCTTCTGCCTCAACGGCCGGGCGCTGGTGCTTGCCGAAGATTTTCAGATCGAGGCGCCGACGACGACGAACTTTTGCGACTGTGACACCTGGTGGTCATTCAAAGAAAATGTCGAAGATGACCCGAACCTGGCTATCGCGTTTTTTGATCTTTTCACAGGGGATCGACCCAACTGGCAATTCCCCCAAAGCTTTCAAGCACACCGCTTCAGCAAGGTGAAATCGTTAAGCAACAACTCATAGATAACCACTGTATCGATAAACAACACTACACGATGTGAGCCTAAACCTTGCGTTTGATACCGCAGGTCGCCGGGCACTTTGTGCGCCGTGTGTCGGGTGACATAAACCGCTCTTGCCATAGAAAAGCTGGCGGATCCTTCTGACAAAACGCTTCCGGTTGGCCGGCAGCCGTCCTTGGCGTATGTCTCGTCCGATCTGGATCAGATCGAGCGAGGAAAACATGCGCGTTCTTCAGGAGCGAGCACGCTTTTATCCACTCAGTTTGATTCAAACTGAGCGAAACGTGCTCTAGATGTAGAAGCTTTGAAGGTTGGTCACGCTAAGCTCCGCCAAAACTTAACAAGTGCCGCAAAATAACCCTTCACATGTTCCTTTGGTGGGACACCAAACAGCGACGTTCCTTCGGAGCCGACACGGTCAGAATCCCGCGGTGGGCCTGATGGGTCAACCCCGA
>JBCDLN010000176.1:0-8762 GCA_038745295.1 Pseudomonadota bacterium
GGGCGAGGGTGTTCCCCCTCGCGCTCCCCCACCTCGCCGGTGGGCAGGGGTTCATCAAAGAAGACCGCTGCGCGTTCTGCTTTGTTGAACCCCCGTTCGATCGTTGGGCGGGCGGCAGCAGCGTCAATGGGTGAAGGGCGGCGCCCCCGTCCTCGCCATGCTCGGCATAGCCTGCGCGTGGCCCACTGACCCTGCCGCCACCCTCTGTGCTCAGCGCGATGCGCTACTTCTGGCGAGGGTAGGCGTAGGCGCCCAGCTTGCTGGTGGTGACACCAAGGCCGGCAATGGCTTCTGCGAACTTTGTGGCGGCGGCGACACCGTCGATCACGGGAATGCCTGTTTCTTTGGTGAGGGCGGCTGTGAGGTCCGCCATGCCAGCGCAGCCTAAGATCACCGCCTCTGCGCCGTCTTCCTTGGCGGCTGCCAGCACCTCGGCCCTTGTGAGTTCCACGGCGCCTGATGTGGGATCATCAAGCGCGAGAACGGGGATCTCGGCAGCGCGAACCTTGCGGCAGTGTTTCGCGTAGCCGTAGCGCTCGGCAAGGTCCTCCACGATGGGGATGGCGCGGGGGAGGGTGGTCACCACCGAGAAGCGCGCGGCCACAAGGCTGGCTGCCATCATCGCCGCTTCGCAGATGCCCACAACAGGACGGTCGGTGACTTCGCGGCATGCGTCGAGACCGGGGTCATCAAAGCAGGCGTTGACGAAGGCGTCGGCGCCGGCCTCTGCGCCGGCCACAATCTCGCGCAGCAGTGGGGGGACGCAGGCCGCCTCGTCAGCATGGCCCTCGATGGAAACGGGTGAATCGGTGGGGTTTGTGGCGATGATGGTGGTGCCGGGTGAGGCGACGGAGAGGGCTGCCTCGCGGATTTTATCCGTCATCGACACTGTGGAGTTGGGATTGACGATGTGGATCTTCATGCTTTGCCTGCGTCTGAGCCATGGCGGTCCTGCCGGCGGCGGATGAGAACTGCCGCTGCCACGGTGATGGCAATGACGAGGAAGGAGAGCCCGGTGGTGAGCGTGCCCAGTGCGTAGATGACCGGCGTGGTGGCATTGGTTTGCATCGCCTGAAGCTCCAGCGGCAGCGTGTTCACCGCGCCAATGGCTTGGGAGGAGCGGGCAAGCTCGTCGTAGGAGAGGGTGAACCCGAAGAGCGCAATCCCGATGAGGGACGGCAAGATGATGGGCACCACCACATAGCGCACCGTCTGCCAGCCTGATGCCCCCTGGTCGCGCGCGGCCTCTTCGAAGGCGGGATCGAACCTGTTGAAGACGGCAAACATGATGAGGAGGCCGAAGGGGAGCGTCCAGGTGAGGTGAGCCCCAACGCCGGACGAGTACCAATGCCGGTCGATCCCGATAAGCTCAAACCCGGCGCCAATCCCCAAGGAGACCACCACCGAGGGCATGATGAGGCTCGCGATGGCCACATAAAGAAGGCCCGTCGCGCCGATGAAGCGGTTGCGGTAGGCAAGGCCTGCCGCCAGCGAGATGACGACGGTGGAGGCCATCACGATGAGGCCAAGGGCAAAGGAGCGGCGGAAGGCGCCCCAAATGTCCCCTACCGACTGCGGGCCGAACAGCTCATAGAACCAATGGAGCGAGACCCCGCGCATGGGGAAGGTGAGCCCGCCCTCAGGCCCCTGGAAGGAGAGGACCATGATGGTGAAGATGGGGGTGTAAAGAAAGAGGACGAAGGCGATGAAGATCGCCACCATCAGCCCGAAGTAGGGCGGCCGTTCCGATGCGCGCCTCACACCGCAACCCCTTTGTTTAAGGCCGTCATCGTCATAGCTCCTTGCGGATATCGACAATCCGGATGAGTGCGATGATCATCAAAACGGTGATTCCAAGGAGGACCACGGCATTAGCAGCCGCCGGCGGAAACTGGAGATAGCTGAGTTCGGTCTGAATGCTTTTGCCAATGGAGGCGATTTGCCCGCCACCCAAGACCGTCACCGTGATGAAGTCTCCCATGACGATCGCCACCACAAAGATGGAGCCAATGGCAATCCCCGGCTTGGTGAGGGGGATGATGATGTTGGTCAGGATCTGAAAGCTTGACGCGCCTTGGTCCTTCGCCGCCTCAATGAGCGATTTGTCGATCCGCGCCATGGAATTGAAGATCGGCACAATCATGAAGAGGGTGTAAAGGTGAACGTAGCCGAGCACGACGGCAAACTCTGAGTAAAGCAGCCACTCTTGCGGCTCTGTGACCACACCTGCCGACATAAGCCCCTGGTTGACGAGGCCGTTGCGGCCCAGGAATGGGATCCACGAAATCATTCTGATGACGTTGGATGTCCAAAACGGAATTGTGCAGATTAAAAAGCAGACCAGCTGCATGGGTACAGTTTTTAAATAGAAAGCTAAAAAATGGGCGATGGTGAACCCAAGCACCAGCGTGATCGCCCACGTGATAATGCAAAACCGCAATGTGGACATATACGTGCGGTAGGTGGTGTTTGACGAAAACACATCTTGGTAGTTGAAGAAGACGAAATCCGGGATCAAAATGTCGTAGGTCTGGTAGTCAAAAAAGCTCACCACGACGACAAGGCAGATGGGCAGGATGAAAAAGACGGTGAACACTGCCGCCATGGGCAGTGCTTGGATGTACGTGATGATGCGGGACGACCCGCGCACGGGCGTGGTCATCGCGGGGCCTTTCTTCGCGCCGGGACTCTTCGTGCCGGGACCGTTCGCGCTGGGGTCGGCGTTGGGCCGCATTGCCTAAACGGCATGGTGTGCCCTATGTCGCCCATCGGTAAGAGGTTGTGCTGGATTCGGTCTGGGGAGTGGTGATGGCGCATAGTGATGAAGCTGCGGTTGCCCCGAACGCCCCACAGGGCGAGGGCGGACCGGGGAGTGGTATTGATTTCAAGAAGTTGCAACGGGCGCCCCGCGACCGGTCGATCCGCGACCTCGTGGTGTTCGACAAAACCCGCAAGATGATCGTTTACTGGACGCCGTTTGTGGCTATCACATTTGGCTTCGGCGTCTCGACGGCCACATCCGTCTGGCAGGTGCTGGGCGCCATCGTCTTCGGCGTGATGGTTTACACGCTGGTCGAGTACTTGATGCATCGCTTCATCTATCACTGGGAGCCTGAGAGCAAACTCCTGCGGATTTTGACGGCTGACATGGGCCGCTCCCACATGGGCCATCACCGCGAGCCTCATAAGTACGGCGGCGGGATCAACGGCAACCAGCGCCCCATCATCTTGTTCTCGTCGTTGATTGCTTTGGGTGCGTGGCTGACACCCTTTCCAACAGCCTTTGGGTTGATGGCGACAGCCGCTGGGGCGGTGAACTATGTCGCCCAGGAGTTTGTGCACTTCGGCACCCATCATCTGCCCATGAGCAACCGTTTTGCCGCCGCCATGAAGCGGCATCACATGATCCACCATTATCGCGATGACAACACCAACTTCGGTCTCTTCTGGCCGTTTTGGGACTGGATCTTGGGCACCAACTTCGATGCCCGGAAGACCCAGAAAACGCCGCGCGGAACACCCGCGCAGCGCTAAAGGGAAGGCCGCGGCGAACTGCGGCCCCGCCAACGCCCCTTACGCGGCGATGAACTCGTTCCACTTGCGGACCATGTAGCGGTCCTCGTCCATCACAGCGTTCCAGCAGGCAACCCGGCCCATGCGCTCGGCGAAGGAGCCGCCGTCACGGGTGGAGCCGGCTTTTTCCATCTCTTTGCCGTCAGGCGCTTTGATGACGCCTTGGGCCGGCTGGCCGTCCATCCAGAAGCCCCACTCATCGTCGGACATATGGGACTTCGCGGTTTCCAGAACGGCGGTGTAGTAGCCCTGACGGTTGAGGAACGCGCCCACCCAGCCGTCCATGTACCAGTTGACGAAGTCGTAAGCGGCATCGAGCTGCTTGCCCGAAAGGTGCGTGGGCACAGTGAGGCCGGCGGCCCAAGCGCGGTAGCCTTCGCGCAGCGGCTGGTAGACGCACGGAATGCCTTGGCTGCGCACAGCGGTGACAGCAGGCGACCACATGGACTGGATCACCACTTCGCCGGACGCCATCAGGTTGACGCTCTCGTTGAAGTCTTTCCAGAAGGCGCGGAACTGGCCTTCGGACTTGGCTTCGATGAGGCGGGCGATCGTTTGGTCGATCTCCTGGCGCGTCATGTTGCCTTTGTCTTCGTACTCCACCTCACCCATGGCTTCCATCACCATGGCCGCATCCATGATCCCGATGGACGGAATGTTGAGGATGGAGGCTTTGCCCTTGAACTCAGGGTTCAAAAGCTCCGCCCAGCTTTCGATGGGGCGGTTGATGAGGTCGGGGCGAATGCCGAGGGTATCGGCGTTATAGACGGTGGGGATCGCCGTCATGAATTCGGTGGTGCCAGAGGCAAAACCTTCACCGCCCTCTTTTTCAAGGTAGGTCACCTCGAAGGGGGCCGTGCCTTGGTTGGACACAGGGGTCCCGTCCGGCATTTGGCCTTTGGTGAAGATCGGGACGATCTTGTCGTAGTTGGTGATGCGTTTTGTATCCATCCCCAGGATGTTGCCGGTGGGGATGATCTTCTTCAGCATCCAGTATTCGGTGTCGAGAAGATCGAACGATGTGGGCTGGGTGACAGCGCGGCGCACAACATCATCAGACACCAGCGTGGTGTATTCGATGGTGATGCCGGTGTCTTCTTTGGCCTTTTGGGCGATCTCGTTGTAGGCGTTCACGCCCGTGCCGGCCAGACGCAGCGTGATGGGGTCAGCGGCGTGCACGGCCGGGGCGGCGAGCATCGTCTTGGCAGTGGCGACGGTGCCAGCAGCAATCGCCGTCGTTTTCAAAAATGAGCGGCGGTCCATGGTCGATTTCGTCAAAGTCCTCATCCCTTGGTTTTGTGGTTCATGGATAGTGCGGTTGGGGTGTGGCTAGGCGCCACTGCCGACGAGGAGGTGACCCTCCTCAATCGGCCAGGTCACCGTGGCAGGCTCACCCTCTTCAACAGGCGATGCGTCGAAGATGTTGTCTGCCATGGTCACGAGGAGGGGCTCGGCCTCACCGGCGTCGACGCGCACCTCCACAAAGCTGCCCTGGTACTGGACTGAGGCAATGGTCCCGCTCATTTGATTGGCATTGTCATTGGCGGGGGCCTGTCCAGGACCGGAAAGTGTGATGTGATCGTGCCGCACGGCAACGGCCACCTGGTCGCCTGCGCTGGGAGACGCGCCTGCGACGGGGGCGGCAAAGCGCACCGCAGCGCCGCGTGCGGCATGGAGAATGCCGTCCTCCACCTTCTCAACACGGCCCGCCACCACGTTGTGACCGCCGATAAAGCGCGCCACAAAAGGCGTGCGCGGTTTGGAAAACACCTCGCGCGCGGTGCCGGCCTGTTCGATCCGCCCTTCATTCATCACCACCACCAAGTCGGCGAGCGCCATCGCTTCTTCCTGGCTGTGGGTGACGTGGATGAAGGTGATGCCGAGGTTCTCTTGAAGGCGCTTCAATTCGGCGCGCATCCGCACCCGCAAGAACGGGTCAAGCGCGGAAAGCGGCTCATCGAGCAGGAGGATGGAGGGTTCTGTCACAAGGGCACGGGCGAGCGCGATACGCTGCTGCTGGCCGCCTGAGAGCTGGTTGGGACGGCGAGCGGCATACTCTTCCATTTGCACCAGGGCGAGGAGTTCGTCGGCCCGCTGATTGCGCTCCGCCTTACCGATCCCTCTCATTTTGAGCGAGAAGCTCACATTGTCGCGGGAGCTGAGGTGCGGGAAGAGCGCATAGTTCTGGAACATCATCGACGTCTTGCGCAGCGCCGCGGGAACCTCGGAAATGTTCGTGCTGCCTAAAACGAGGTCACCATCGCTGACCGTTTCGTGGCCAGCGATCATGCGCAACGTGGAGGATTTGCCGCAGCCGGATGGGCCCAGCAGACACGCGTAGGTGCCCGCAGGAACCTTAAGATCGATGGCGTCCACCGCCACCACCTTGCCGTATCGCTTGGTGAGCCGGACAAGTTCAAGAGGCTCGGCAGAGGCAGTCATTCAGCGTCAAGACCCCGTTGCGTGGACCCTTCTGCGGGCAAATGACATGCCATGTCTATGCTTAAAATTCACGCAGCGGTGAAGAATCAATCACAACCGCGGGTGGCAGATCGCGGCGCGCGTGTTGCGGCGACGTCGCGCCCAAACTTTGGGGCGAGCCTCGCGCAGGCCGCGTCTTGAAATCGATGCGAATCGTGTCACCTTTCTTCCCGTGTCCAACACAGCGAAAGGAGGTGATCCTATGTCGAGTGGGATTTTGAATGCGGACGGCGTCGTCTGGATCGGAACGGTGGACTTAGGAGCAGCCTCATAAGCTTCGCTGGACGATCAGGTTTAGCCGGACAACCGCTCCGCGACTATTCCACGGAAGGGCCGCTCACGCGGCCCTTTTTCGTATTCAGCCCACCCCACCGGATGGGTATCTAGGAGAAAATCCCTACTTTGGGATGGGCTTGAGGTTCATCTCGGCGCGCACCTCGTTGATGCGGCCGATGCAGCGCTCAGGATTGCCGCGCACACCATCGCCCGATGCGCTCAAAATGCGCTCGCTCCACATATCCGTCATGGAGTCGGGCCGCATCTGAATGCCCGGGTTGCTGCGCATTTCGTTTTGCGTTTGGGCAACGGCCCGCTCACAATCGGCCTCCGTGACGGCTGCTGCTGGCGTGGCTGCCATCGCCGCCAAGATCGCAGCCGTGCTGGCCGCCATCCACGTTTTCATCATGGCCTACTCTCCCACTTTAACGTTTGACTGAAGCGCCATGCGGTTTGGCACCGCGCAGCCAAAGGTAGCGGGAGTCGTCATACCTGTCGCCGGTTGTTTGGAAAAATCCCGCTCGCTGCAAAGCGCCGCTAAACGTCGAGCTCCACCATAACTGGCACGTGGTCGGAGGGTTTGGCCCAGCCGCGCGTGTGCTTTTCGGTGGTGACCCCCACCAGCCTATCCGCAGCGGCCGGGGAGAGCATGATGTGGTCGATGCGTATGCCGTTGTTTTTCTGCCAAGCGCCGGCCTGATAGTCCCAAAAGGAATAAATGCCTGCACTCTGGTCCACAGCCCTTTGGGCGTCTGAATAGCCAAGGTTCATGAGAGCGCGGTGTCTACCGCGGCTTTCGGGCTGAAAGAGGGCATCGTCCGTCCAGCGGTCCGGATGGCGCGCATCGTCCGGCTCTGGGATCACGTTATAATCGCCCGCCAAAACAATGGGCTCGTCGGTGGCGAGAAGTGCCTCCGCGCGCGCCAGCATCCTGTCCATCCAAGCGATCTTATAGGGGAATTTCTCGGTATCGATGGGATTGCCGTTCGGAAGATAAAGGCTCACCACCCGAACCGCGCCGGTGTCGGTGGAGACGGTCGCCTCAATCCAGCGGGCTTGCTCATCGCTGTCATCGCCCTCAAGGCGAAACACAAGGTCTTCAAGCGGGCGCTTGGAGAGGAGCGCGACGCCATTGAAGCCCTTTTGCCCGTGGGTGGCGACATTATACCCAAGCCGTTCAATGGCTTCGGCAGGAAATGTCTCGTCCTGGGATTTGATCTCCTGAAGGCAGGCGACGTCGGGCGCGCTCTCTTCCAGCCAACGGGTGAGGCTATCAATGCGCGCCTTCACCCCGTTGATGTTCCAGGTGGCGATCCTCAAAGGAGGGAGAACGACGTGCCGCAGCCGCAGGACGCTTGGGCGTTGGGGTTGTTGATCTGGAACGACTGGCCCATCAGGTCGTCGACGAAATCAAGCTGGGCGCCGGCCAAAAACGGCAGCGACACGGGGTCCACCACAACAGTCGCCGTTTCTCCGCTGATGACAAGGTCATCGGCAGCAGGGCCATCCACCAGATCGTACTTATACTGAAAGCCTGAGCAGCCGCCGCCCTCCACCGAGACGCGCAGCGCATTGGCCTCTTCGCTGGAGAGGATCTTCGCAACCCGCGACAGCGCACGGTCCGTGACTTGAAAGCTGGGCTCGGTCATCCTTCGCGCCTCATACCCTTAACATTCTAGTCGTATATAGGCGCAAATGGTGGGGGCGAGAAGCCGGCTGTTTGTGGCTGTTGCCAATGAGTGGGGGAAAGAAGCTTTGCAAAATGTGCGCCCATCGCCGCGCGTCCTTGCTCCTTACGCCACAGACCCCGCCAAAAGCCGGGGCCGGCGCATGGCTGAGCCGTCATCGTCCACGCGAACGATGTTTCAGCGTGACCGTGACCGGATCGTCCATTCCTCCGCGTTTCGGCGCCTCACGCATAAGACCCAGGTCTTTATCACCACCGATGGCGATCACTTCCGCTCCCGCCTCACGCACTCGCTGGAGGTGGCGCAGATTGGCGGCTCCATCGCCCGCGTCCTCTCCCTCGATGAAGACCTCACCGAAGCCCTCGCCCTTGCCCATGATTTTGGCCACACCCCGTTCGGCCACGAGGGCGAGCGTGTCCTAGCCAACCTGATGGCCGACCGCGGCGGGTTTGACCACAACGTCCAAGCCTACCGCATCGTCACCCGGCTTGAGCGGCGCTATGCGCACTTTGATGGCCTCAACCTCAGCTTTGAAACCTTGGAGGGCCTCGTCAAGCACAACGGCCCTCCAGGAACGGGCGCCAAAAGCCCCTTTTACGGGGAGCCTGAGCTGACCGACCTCGACCTTTCCAACCAAGCGAGCTTGGAAGCGCAAATCGCAGCCCTTTCTGACGACATCGCCTACGATGCCCACGATATCGATGATGGGCTGCGCTCCGAAATTCTCACCATGGATGCGCTCAC
>JBCDLN010000177.1:0-8666 GCA_038745295.1 Pseudomonadota bacterium
AAGACCCTCGGCCGCACCTACGTGACGGTGACGCCCGTGGAAGTCGCCCCAGCGGCCGAATAAGGCCCAGCGACACCCGATCTGCCGGCGGCACGCCGCTGGCACGAGGGGCGCTGAGAGCCCTTAGAACGCCTGTCGGCCAACGCCGGCGGGCTTGTTTATTTTGAATTCCTTGAACCATCCCAACGCAGAGGGCCTCTAGGCGAAGCGTTGGGCCACGAGGCGCATGATGGCCATCGTCATCCACCACAACCCGGACTGCGGCACCTCGCGCAACGTCCTTGCCATTATCGAAGCCTCTGGCGAGACGCCCACTGTGATTGAGTACCTCAAGACCGGGTGGACGCGGCCGCAGCTTCTGGCGCTCTTCGCGGCGGCCGATCTTAGCCCGCGCGATGCGCTCAGGGTGTCAAAGTCGCCGGCTGCAGAGCTGGGGCTGACGGAACCATCGGTGAGCGACGAGGCGCTCCTCGATGCGATGCTTGAGCATCCCATCCTCGTTAATCGCCCGATTGTGGCGAGCCAGAAGGGCGTGAAGCTTTGCCGGCCCAGTGAGGCGGTGCTTGACCTCTTACCAACGCTTCCCGAGGGGCCGCTCGCCAAAGAAGACGGCAGCCTCATCATCAACGAGAAAGGCGAACGGGTCGGCTGACCCGGCGAATGGCGTGTGAAGTTTCTCGACCAGGCCAAAGTCTATGTGCGCTCTGGGAACGGCGGCGGCGGTGCCGTCTCGTTCCGGCGGGAGAAGTACGTGGAGGAGGGCGGTCCTGACGGGGGTGACGGCGGGCGCGGCGGCTCAGTCTACGTGGAGGCGGTGGAGGGCCTCAACACGCTGATCGACTTTCGCTATCAGCAGCATTTTCGGGCTGGTGCCGGCGTTGGCGGGGCAGGGCGCAACCGCACCGGCGCGGGCGGGGCCGATGTGGTGCTCAAGGTGCCGGTGGGCACCGTGGTGCTCGATGAGACTAAGGAGCGCGTGCTTGCCGACCTCACCCAGGCGGGCGAGCAGGTCAAACTCCTATCGGGCGGCAATGGCGGCTTTGGCAACGCGCGCTTCAAATCCTCCGTAAACAGGGCACCGCGCCATGCCAATCCCGGGCTCCCTGGCGAAGAAATGGCAATTTGGCTCCGTCTCAAGCTCATTGCCGACGCGGGGCTCTTGGGTCTTCCCAATGCTGGCAAGAGCACGTTCTTGTCCGCAGTCTCGGCGGCCAAACCCAAGGTGGCGGACTATCCCTTCACCACCCTCCATCCCCACCTTGGCATTGCTGAGATCGATACGCGGCGGCTTGTGGTCGCCGACATCCCGGGCCTCATTGAGGGGGCGAGCGAGGGCGTGGGCATTGGCGATCGCTTCTTGGGCCATATCGAGCGCTGCGCTGTTCTCCTCCATCTCGTCGATGGCACGGCGGACGATGTGGTGGAGGACTACCGCGTCGTCACCGCCGAGTTGGTGGCCTATGGGGCAGGCCTTGCGCAGAAGCCGCGCATTGTGGCGCTCAACAAGGTGGATGCGGCTGAGGACGTTGAGGATAAGCGCGCCGCCCTTGAAGCGGAGACGGGGCAAAAGGTGATGACCGTTTCGGGCGCGACTGGTGGAGGTGTGCGTGAGGTTTTGCGCGCCCTCGCTGCGATCGTCGAAGCGTCGCGGGCGAGTGAGGCCCAAGGGGCGGCGGTTCCGGAGGCGTTTCAGTGGCGGCCGTAATCGAAAGCGACACCGTGGCGAGCGCGTTTTTGACCCGCGCGCGCCGCGTGGTGATCAAGCTTGGCTCAGCGCTCCTTGTGGGGCCTGACCATGCCATCCGCCGCGACTGGCTCAACACCCTCACCGCCGATATTGCAGCGCTCCACCAACGGGCGGACGTTTTGGTGGTCTCCTCAGGGGCCATCGCCATGGGGCGCGAGCCCATTGGCTACGGTGCGCGCCCGCTCCGGCTTGAAGAGAGCCAAGCCGCAGCCGCCGTGGGCCAGATCGCGCTGGCGGCGGAGTGGTCGGCCGCCCTCGGCGCATCGGGGATGAGAGCGGCGCAAGTGCTCCTCACCATCCGCGATACCGAGGAGCGGCGCGCCTACCTCAACGCCCGCACCACGCTCAACGAGCTGCTCGGCGCCCGTGTCGTCCCTGTGATCAACGAAAACGACACCCTCGCCACCACAGAGATCCGCTATGGCGACAACGATCGGCTGGCGGCGCGGGTCGCCACAATGGTCTCAGCGGATTGTCTGATTTTGCTCTCCGATGTGGATGGCCTTTACACCGCCCCTCCGGCGGATGACCCTGGCGTGCGCCTTATCGAAGAGGTGCCGCGGCTTACCGATGAGATTTATGGTTTTGCCGGGGATGCGGGCTCGGCCTTGTCGCGCGGCGGGATGAAGACAAAGCTCGACGCAGCGCGCATTGCCACCGAGGCGGGTGTGGCGATGGCCATTGCAAGCGGCCGTGTCGACCATCCCATCGCCAAGCTTTCGGAGGGTGGACGCGCCACCTGGTTTCACCCCCGCTCCGATCCTGTGACAGCCCGCAAGGTTTGGATTTCGGGCTCGCTTCAAGCGCGCGGCGCGCTGACGCTGGACGATGGCGCTGTGCGCGCCGTCCACGCCGGGCGCAGCCTTTTGCCGGCAGGGGTGACGGCTGTCTCCGGCGAGTTTTCTCGCGGTGATGCGGTGCGCCTTCTTGATCTCACCGGCCGCGAGGTGGGCCGGGGCCTTGTTGCCTATGACGCAAGCGATGCGCGCTTGATTGCTGGGCAAAAAACCCCTTCACTTGCCGCGCTTGTGGGCGCTCGCGCCCGTGCAACCATGATCCACCGTGATGATATGGCGCTCCACGCTGCGCCACCGGAGACGCCGTGACCCTGACGCTTGCCCGACAATCCGATGACGTAGAGGCCGTGGTGGCCGGCCTTGGGCAGCGCGCCCGGGATGCCCAGCGTGTTGTGGCCCTTGCTCCCTCCCACCACAAACGGGCGGCCCTTCACGCCATGGCCGCCGCCATCCGGGCGGGCACGTCAGCCATTTTGGCCGCGAACGCCGCTGACCTTGCCGCGATGGCGTCCGCTGCGGACGCCTTTCGCGACCGGGCAACGCTCGATGAAGCGCGGGTGGAGGCCATTGCCTCAGCGGTCGATGCCATTGCAGAGCTTGACGATCCTGTCGGTAAAGTCCTTGCAGCCTGGACCCGCCCCAACGGGCTCAAGGTGGAGCGTGTGGCAACGCCTCTGGGCGTGATCGGCGTGATCTTTGAAAGCCGGCCCAATGTGACGGCCGATGCGGCAGCCCTTTGCGTCATGGCGGGCAACGCGGTCATTTTGCGCTCAGGATCTGAAACGGCCGGGACAGCACGGCGCATTGCTGACTGTCTGCGAGAGGGGCTGGAGGCTGAGGGCCTGCCGGCGGACGCCATCCAGCTTGTCCCCACCCAAGACCGTGCCGCTGTGGGCGCGATGCTTGCTGGCGCAGGCGGCGGTGTTGATGTGATCGTCCCACGGGGCGGGCGCAGTCTTGTGGAACGGGTGGAGCGTGAGGCGCGGGTGCCTGTCTTTGCGCACCTTGAAGGGCTTTGCCACGTGTTCGTCCACGCTGATGCGCATCCGGACATGGCGCGCAATGTGGTGGTCAACGCCAAAATGCGGCGCACAGGCATTTGCGGTGCGGCCGAAACGTTGCTGGTGGATGCTGCAGCCGTCGACACCCTGCCGTCGATCGCGCAGGCGCTGGAGGCGGCGGGGTGCACGCTCAAAGGGGACGCCAGCGCACGCGCCGCCTACCCCATGGACGCTGCCACCACCGAAGACTTTCAGACCGAATACCTCGCCCCGGTCCTGTCGGTGGCTGTTGTCGATGGGCTGGACGGTGCGCTTCGGCACATCGAGCGCTTTTCGTCCCACCATACGGACTGCATCGTGACCGAGGACGCTGCGGCAGCGGAGCGGTTTTTGAACGAAGTGGACTCAGCTGTCGTTCTCCACAATGCGTCGACCCAGTTTTCCGATGGTGGTGAGTTCGGAATGGGTGCTGAGATTGGGATTGCCACAGGCCGGCTCCATGCGCGGGGCCCTGTGGGCGTGGAGCAACTGACCACGTTCAAATATAAAGTTCATGGAGACGGACAGACCCGTCCGTGACAGGGCGTTTGCCAGGCGACCTGTGCGCAAACAACGCGTTGCGCGCAGCGCTCAAGATCCCGCCCGTTCAGCCGGGGCAGCGCATTGGCCTTTTTGGGGGCTCCTTCAATCCCCCCCATCGCGGCCACCGCCACGTGGCCTTATCGGCGCTGACCCGGCTTTCCCTTGACCGGGTGTGGTGGCTTGTCAGCCCCGGCAATCCGCTGAAATCACACGATGATCTTTCCCCCCTTGGAGAGCGCCTTGCGCTCACAAAGGCCATGGCACGCCATCCGCGGATGGCTGTCACCGCGTTTGAGGCCGCTGTTGGCACCCGCTACAGCGCCGACACCGTGGAGTATTTGCGCAAGCGTTTCAGCGATGTGCGGTTTGTGTGGGTGATGGGGGCGGATAATCTTGCCGGTCTTCACCAATGGCAGGCATGGCGGCACTTGATCAGCCTGGTCCCGATGGCCGTGGTCGATCGGCCTGGCGCCGCCCTTCCTGCGCTCAGCTCTCCGGCGGCGCATGCTTTTCAAAGCGCCCGTTTGCCTGAGGGTCGAGCGACCCAGTTGCCGCTGATGACCCCGCCGGCGTGGGCGTTCTTGCACGTCCCCCTCGACCCGGCGTCGTCCACAGCCCTGCGTTCATCGTTCAATGGGTCTTAGGCTTTGTCTTGAAACAGACATGGACACATACCTATCTTTTAGGCAGCCGCGCATTGATTCGCGGCACTTGAAGGCCCTAAAGGGTGACACACAGCGTACGCAAGAAAGGAAGCCCCGCACACATGGCATTGACGCATGATGGGTCGGCGACAGCTGCCCATGCTGAGCAGGCCGGCCCCGCCGATCAGCTCGCCATCGTCCTCGATAGCCTCGACGGTGCCAAGGCTGAGGACATCGTTGCGATCGACGTGACCGGCAAGACGCCGCTGGCAGACCACATGGTGGTTGCCTCCGGCCGCTCCCACCGACACGTTGGCGCAGTGGCCGACCACCTCCTTCGCGGTTTAAAGTCCGGCGGCGTGAAAAGCGTCCGTGTCGAAGGCCTGAACGCCTGCGACTGGGTGCTCATTGACGCTGGCGACGTGATTGTTCACGTCTTCCGCCCAGAGGTTCGCACCTTCTACAACCTTGAAAAGATGTGGCAGCTGGAGAGCGCGACTCACGTGGAGCTCGTGGTCTGAACCTTTTGATCCTGAGTGTCGGCAAGTGCGCCGGCCCTGAGGCTGACCTGTGCGCCCGCTACCTGAAGCGGGCTGGCCAAGCGGGCCGCTCTGTCGGCATCCGCGATGTCACGGTGAGGGAGCTTCCTGACCGGACAGGTCCTTCGCGCACTTTACAAGAAAGTGACGATATCCTGTCAAAACGGTCCCCGGGCGCGCTGGTGGCGCTCGATGAACGCGGGGCCTTGTGGACAAGCACCGACTTTGCTGGGCGATTGCAGGCCTGGGCGGACCACGCCGTGCCGTCCGTGACTTTTGCCATTGGCGGGGCAGATGGGCACGCCCAAGCGGTGCGCAGCGCGGCCGATGCGACGATGGCGCTAAGCAAAATGACATTGCCCCATCAGCTGGCGCGGGTCATTTTGCTGGAGCAAATCTACCGGGCGATCACCATATGCGCAGGCCATCCCTATCATCGTGCATAGTGGCCCTTGCCCTCGCTTTGGCGGGGAGCGCCGCGGCTTTCGCCGATGAGACACGCGAGGCGGCACTGGAGCGGGAGCGCACGCAGCTCACCTCTCGGCTGGCGCGCTTGCGCCAAGAAACAGAAGCAACCGAAGCCCGCGCCGCCACCCTCAGCGATACATTGGTGGACCTTTCAGCCGATGACGCAACGCTCCGTCAGAGGCTGGCCACCGTTAGCGCACGAATTTTTGATTTGGAAACGCGCATGGCGGACGATGAGGCCGCACTGGATGGTCTCACCCGCGAACAGGCCGCGATCCGCCACGAAATCGCCTCGCGGCGCGATGAACTGGGCGCTGTGATGATGGCGCTCCAGCGCATGGGGCGCGCGCCGCCACCAGCGTTGTTTGCCAGCAATGACGGCCCGGCCGATGTGGTGCGCAGCGCCATTCTCCTCAATCAGATGGCCGGGTCCCTCGATGAGGAGGCCAAGGCGCTCAACAAGCTCCTCAAAGACGCGGCGCGGCTTGCCAAGGACGAGGCGGCGCGCTGGTCGAGCCTGACGGCGGACCTGGGCAGCGTTCAAGCTGAGCGCGAGCGATTGGCTGGGCTCCTCAATGAGTTGGACCAGCGGCGGGCTTTGTCCCTTTATGAGCGCGACAGAGCCAACGCTGAGCTTGCCCGCCTTGCCGAAGAAGCGGCCAGCGTCGAAGCGCTTTTGAACCGCGCTCTGTCTGGTGAAATTGCCATTGCGGCCCCGCAAGGTCAGGCCTTCCTGGCCCGGCGCGGTAGCCTCACCGACCCTGTCGCGGGCGTGGTGGTGGGGGACTATGGCAGCAAGCTTGATGCAGGCGGCGCCGCCGAGGGCCGGATCTTTGCCGCTCTGCCTCAGTCTACGGTCTTTGCCCCCATGAATGCGTCGGTGCTTTACGCCGCGCCATTTCGCAGCTACGGGCACGTCTTGATCCTCGATGCCGGGGACGGGTACCATATGGTTCTTACCGGTCTTGCGCAGAGCTTTGTTGCGCCGGGCGATGTTATTGCAGCTGGCACGCCTGTGGGCCGTATGGGCGCACAGCGCGGACGGTCGGCAGTAGTCCCCGCGGCAGAAACGGCGACAGCGCTGACACGGGATCGACCATTACTATATGTTGAGTTGCGTCAGGCCGGCTCTGCGATTGATAGTCATGAATGGTGGCGCGATCGTGGCCCCCAAGGTGGAAGGACAAGTGGATGATCCGTCGATTTGGATTGGTGGCGGCCGGCGCGGCCTTTGGTGCCGTCTCGATGTTGGCGTTGGCCGACCCCGGCAAGCTGCTGGCGCTGTCAGCCAACGCGGCATCGACAGAAACATACCGCCAGCTTGATCTTTTTGGTGACGTTTTTGAGCGGGTGCGCGGCGACTATGTGGAGCAGCCGGACGAGAAAACGCTGATTGCCAATGCCATCAATGGAATGCTGGCCTCCCTCGACCCCCACTCCAGCTACATGCCGCCCGAAGACTATAGCGACATGCAAGTGCAGACCCGCGGCGAGTTCGGCGGTCTGGGGATTGAAGTCACCATGGAGGGCGAACTCATCAAGGTGGTATCGCCCATCGACAACACGCCGGCCTTTAAGGCGGGCGTCCTTGCGGGTGACCTGATCACCCACCTTGATGGAGAAGAGGTTGCCGGCCTGACGCTTAATGACGCTGTCACCAAAATGCGCGGCCCTGTGAACACTGACATTGTGATCACGGTGCGCCGCGAAGGGGCGTCTGAACCCATCGACATCACCATCACGCGCGATATTGTGCGCATCCAGTCGGTGAAGTGGGAAGAACAAGGCGAGGACGTGGGCTACATCCGCGTCTCCCAGTTCAACGAGCGCACCTATGATGGGGTTGAGCGGGCGCTCAAAGCGCTGCGCACCGAAATCGGCCAGGGTGATGTCAAAGGTTATGTCCTTGACCTGCGCAACAACCCCGGCGGCCTCCTCGACCAGGCCATTGACGTGTCTGACGCGTTCTTGGAGCGGGGCGAAATCGTCTCCACCCGTGGTCGCGATGAAGGCGAGACACGCCGCTACAACGCCACCGCCGGCGATATTGCTGACGGTAAGCCGGTGATCATTTTGATCAACGGCGGCTCAGCTTCGGCGTCTGAGATTGTGGCGGGCGCGCTGCAGGACCACCGCCGCGCCACCGTCATCGGCACGCAGTCCTTCGGGAAAGGCTCGGTGCAGACCATCATCCCGCTCGGATCAAACGGGGCCATCCGCCTCACCACAGCGCGCTACTACACGCCGGCCGGCCGCTCGATCCAAGCCAAAGGCATCAAGCCTGACCTTGAAGTTGTGCAGGAGCTGCCTGAGGAGCTCCAAGGCAAGATCGAAGCGCGGGGCGAAGCCTCCTTGCGCGGTCACCTTGAAGCTGACGAAGGGGCTGAGACAGAACGGCAAGGGTCTCACGCCTACGTGCCGCGGGACCGCACCGAAGATGATCAACTCCAATATGCGCTGGAGCTTCTCCAAGGGATCAAAGTGAACAAGGTCTTCCCGCCCGATCCCAGCGCTGGCGTTCCAAACTAAGGGTTCTCTGACCCACCACGAGTACGCGTGAGCCGCCCAGCCCCATCGGACTGGGCGGCTTTTTTTGCATTAAGGGCCGGGCAGTCGTCGCTGAAAGTGAGCCTAAGGGGTGCTTGACCCCCGCCACGAGCCTCGCCGCATCGCGACCAGGCGCGGCTGGCGGGTGTTTTTATGAACCGGTTCACATGGAGTATCGCGATGGCGCCCAGTTTCGCGGCGGCGTGCTGGGACCGGCTGCACTTCTGGATGGTGTGAAATTCCTCCCTGTGGGCGGACAATGTGCACACTTCTTGCTACCACCGCACAGCGCTGCATCGCGGGTTCGTGCGACGCAGGCTGATGACGGTTCGGAGAACGAG